>NZ_JBWMAU010000030.1:0-20273 GCF_056521445.1 Rhodoferax sp. LB1P47
CTGCAACTGGGCTGAGTCCTTGTGGTGTCTGGTTCGTTTTGCAACTCCAGGCTATCACTGTCCAGGGCTCAGCCCACCCAGGTTTCAGGGGTACTTCTTCTTATCCTAGTGGCATGATGCCCCGACCCCTATTGGCGGGTTGGGGGACGGAGGTGCGGACTACCGGGAGACCTTAACCATCCGTCACGGAGAACAGCCGGGAGGGGTCAGAGCCCCTTTGCGGTTTTCGACCGTTCCCGTACCGCCGCGATCAGTCGCGCAATGGGGATCTGACCCCACCCAACCCCAAACGCCGCCCAATCTCCAGCACCGCCGCGCTTTGGTTCATGGTGTAGAAATGCAGGCTGGGCGCGCCACCGGCTACCAGGCGTTCGCACAGGTCGGTCACCACATCCAGGCCGAAGGCTTTGATGCTGGCGGTGTCGTCGCCGAAGCCTTGCAGGCGCAGGCGGATCCAGCGGGGGATTTCGGCGCCGCAGGCATCGCTGAAGCGCATGAGCTGCGACGAGCTGCCAATCGGCATGATGCCGGGCACGACCGGGATGGTCACGCCTAACTTGCGGGCATCGTCCACCAGCCGGAAGTAGGCGTCGGCGTTGTAGAAGTACTGCGTCATGGCCGAATCGGCACCGGCGTGTACTTTGATGGCGAAGGCGTTCAGGTCCGCATCGGCGGATTTGGCCTGGGGATGCACCTCGGGGTAGCAGGCCACCTCGATCTTGAACGCCTCGCCCGTCTCGGCGCGGATGAATGCCACCAGGTCGCTGGCGTAGTGGAACTCGCCGCCCGCGCCGTAGCCACTGGGCAGGTCGCCGCGCAGTGCCACCAAACGCTTCACGCCCATACTTTGCAAAGTGGCCAATTGCGCCCGCACGGTGGCTTTGGTGGCACCGATGCACGAGAAGTGGCTGGCGGCTGGCACGCCCTCGGCTAGGATCTCGGCCACGGTGGCAAAGGTGCCCTCTTGCGTGGAACCACCGGCGCCAAAGGTGACCGAGCAAAACTCGGGCTTCAACACATACAAGGCTTGGCGCACGGTGCGCAGCTTGGCCGCACCTTCATCGGTCTTAGGCGGGAAAAACTCCAAACTCAGGGGAATTGGGGATGTCATAGGAGGCTAGATTCAAATGATTACCGGTCGATTTCGCACGCACGGGCTCTGCGTGGGATATCGCGGAACCGGCTTTGCCGGACCGCAGATATCGCCCCCTGCAAGGGGGTTGGCGAAGACACGAAGTGCGTAGCCTGGGGGTTAGCCAAGTTTCTTTGCGTAAATGAAGAATTCACGGTTGCCGTCGCCGCCCTCGATGGCGCTGTCAAACCAGTCCAGCACCTCCAGGCCCTCATCCAGGCAGCACTGGCGCAGGCGGGCTTCGACGATGGCGTACATCTCGGGCTCGCGCACGATGCCGCCCTTGCCGACCTGGCCGGGTTGCAGCTCGAACTGGGGCTTGACCAGCATCAGCAGCAACGCATCCAGCGGCAGCAGCGGCACCAGCGCGGGCAGGATCAGCGTCAGCGAAATAAAAGAAACATCGCCCGTGATCAGGTCGAACTCGGGCGTGGTGTCCACGTCGCCCAACCCGGCTTTACGGCGGTTGCGCTTGGGGACGATCACGGCATCGGCATCGGGCTCCACACCTTCCGCAAAGGGGCGGGCGTTGACTTTGCCGCTGGCCTGGGCGGTGTGGGCTTCGATCTCGGCATCGTCTGCGTCGCCACTGTCGTCGTAGTCGGTGACTTCGCCGCCGCCGCGCATCCAGCTGTAGGGGGCCTCGGGCTCCGGGTCGCCCACAGCGGGCGGCTCCCAGTGCTCGGACAGCACTATTTCACACGCCTCTTGCAGGGAGCCAGGGGTGAGCGAGCGGGCGTTCATGCCCTCCACGCACAGCACCCGGGGATCCACGCGCAGCTTGGGGTGGAGCTGGGCATGGCCCACGTCCACACCCGTCACCTGGGCGGCACCGGCTTGCAGCAGGCAGTCGGTGAAGCCCCCGGTGCTTTGGCCTACGTCCAGCACGAACAGGTCGGTTACATCCAGCCCCGTGTGCTTGAGCGCGGCCTCCAGCTTGAGTCCGCCACGCGAGACGTAGCGTGCCTCGGCATCGTTGAGCAGCTCAAGAGGCGCATCCTCGGGGATGTCGTCCTTGTTCTTGGCCACATCACGCCATTTGATGCCGTCAAACCAGCGCATCCCCCCGGTGATCAGGCGCACGGCCTGGGAGCGGGATGCGGCCATGCCGCGTTCTACAAGTAATTGGTCAGCGCGCATAAATTTTTGGCTCTCCCCCAGGCTTGCCCATTGCATGTGGCCGCCAACCCCCTACCGGGGGCGAACCCTATGGTCTGGCAAAGCCAGTCCCATGGGTTCCTGGAATGGAGAGCGCTGCTTTCTTTCAGTAGTTATTGCTATTAGTAACGGTAAGCGTCGGCTTTGTACGGACCGGCTTTGCTCACGCCGATGTACGCCGCTTGCTCGTCGGTCAGTTCGGTCAGCATCGCGCCGACCTTCTTCAGGTGCAGGCGGGCGACTTTTTCGTCCAGGTGCTTGGGCAGCACATAGACCTTGCCGTTTTCGTACGCGTCGGTGCGGGTGAACAGCTCGATCTGGGCGATGGTCTGGTTGGCGAAGCTGGCCGACATCACGAAGCTAGGGTGGCCGGTGCCGCAACCCAGGTTCACCAAACGGCCCTTGGCCAGCAGGATGATCTTTTTACCGCTGGGGAAGGTGATGTGGTCCACCTGGGGCTTGATCTCTTCCCACTCGTACTGCTCGATCGCCGCGACTTCGATTTCGTTGTCGAAATGGCCGATGTTGCAGACGATGGCCTGGTCCTTCATGCGCAGCATGTGGTCGTGGGTGATGACGCTCTTGTTACCGGTAGTGGTGACGAAGATGTCGGCGTGTTCGCAGGCGTAGTCCATCGTGACCACGCGGTAGCCTTCCATGGCGGCTTGCAGGGCGTTGATCGGGTCGATCTCGGTCACCCAGACTTGGGCCGACAGGGCACGCAGCGCCTGGGCCGAGCCCTTGCCCACGTCGCCGTAACCGGCCACGCAAGCCACTTTGCCCGCAATCATCACGTCGGTGGCGCGCTTGATGCCGTCCACCAGGGATTCACGGCAGCCGTACAGGTTGTCGAACTTGCTCTTGGTGACCGAATCGTTGACGTTGATGGCGCGGAACAGCAGCGTGCCCTTGGCCGACATTTCGTTCAGGCGGTGCACGCCGGTAGTGGTTTCTTCGGTCACGCCGATGATTTCAGCGGCCTTGCGGGCGTACCAGGTGGGGTCCACGGCCAGCTTGGCTTTAATCGCCGCGTACAGCAGGGTTTCTTCTTCGCTGGTGGGGTTGGCGATCAGCGAAGCGTCTTGTGCGGCACGCTGGCCCAGGTGCATCAGCAGCGTGGCATCGCCGCCGTCGTCCAGAATCATGTTCGGGCCTTCGCCGGGCGTGCCCTTGGCGCCGAAGTCAAAGATGGCGTGGGTGTAGTCCCAGTAGTCTTTCAGCGACTCGCCCTTGACGGCGAACACGGGGGTTCCGGCAGCAGCGATGGCGGCGGCGGCGTGGTCTTGGGTGGAGAAAATGTTGCACGAAGCCCAGCGCACGGTGGCGCCCAGGGCTTGCAGGGTTTCGATCAGCACGGCGGTCTGGATCGTCATGTGCAGGGAACCGGTGATGCGCGCACCCTTCAGGGGTTGAGCGGCAGCGAATTCTTCGCGGATGGCCATCAGGCCGGGCATTTCGGTTTCGGCAATGCGGATTTCGCGCTGGCCCCAGGCGGCCAATGTCAGGTCGGCAATGGCTTGGTCGGCGGTACGGATGGGTTGGGTCATGGGTGGCTCCAATAGAGGTTGTACAGCCACTGCGCAGCAAGATGGAAAACTCGAACTCACCCTGCTGGCAGTGGGTGAGCGCCGTTATCAAAGGATACGGGTTCCGAGCCTCACACTTTGGGTAGCCAAAGGTTGCAGCGCTCCTCGGAAGTTGCCGATTATACGGATGCTGGCCATCCTGCCCACTCCCCCACTGAATGCCCACAACACCAAGGATCGGTGCACTGTGTATTTTAATTTTTTAGTCTTTTAAGCCTCTAGCGCATATGGAATAAGCGATATAAGCTACAAAAAATATAGCAATTAAGCCACATCGAACACCTGTGGAGCGTCTTCTCACGGCAGGACAAACTGCTGAAGAAAAGCCCCGATTTCCTGCCGCGTGGCTTGCAATGCTTTGGGGGCCGCGATGCTGCCCAAACCCTGCGCCGCCAAAGCGTCTGGCGACAGGCCGGGGGCATAAAAGTTGAGCAGCCATTTCAGATCGCTGAAGTCCAGATGCCCGGCATCTTGCAGCGTGACGCTGCGGCTGGGCCCCGTAGCAAGCCGCAGCACGGTGGCAATGGTCGAGTCCCCTGTGTGGTTGGAGGCCAGCAAGAACCCCAATGGTTTTGGCCACAGGCCCGCAGTGCCACCGTAGACAGTGCCGTCGATATCCAAGCCTGCCTTTGCGCGGGCATCCAACCGTGCCGTCTGGACCGCCGCCGCGCCGCCGATGGAATGCCCCACCAGCCCGATACGTGCAAGATCCAGGTGGCCCCCCAGCACGCCGGTGTTGCGCCCCTGCAACCAGTCGAGCACATAGCGCTGGTCCGCGACCAGCGTGGCCACCGTGTCATCCAGAAATTCCTGCATTTGCTGTCCGGCGGCAGGTCCAGCCAGGGCCAGCACCGACTGCCCGTTGGCCATAGATGTAGCCCCCGAGACGTAGGGGTGGTCTATGGCCACCACCACCATGCCACGGCTGGCCAGGTCTTCCAGAAGGGTTGAATAGCCTTCAACGACCATGCCATATCCGGGCGAAAAAATGACCACCGGGTAGACGCTGCCCGGTGGCAGTGGAGACCCCGATGTGGCGTTGGTCAGCACGTCGGGCGCGGTGGAGGCGATGCCCAGTTGCGCTCTTACCAATGGGGCGATGGCGGGCTCCCAATAGTCGGCGCGCACGCCACCAGCGGCGGCTGTGGGGTACCACACCTTGATGCCCAGTTCACGCCGGTCGTTGGCATCGGGCGTGTGTGTTTCCGCACGGGCTGCATCCAGCAACCGGAACCCGATCTTGCCCACGCATTGGCCGCCGGTGGGTGCGGGTAACACCAGGGCATGGGACGCACCGGGGGGCAGCTGGCATCGCTGGGCATAGCTGTGTGGCTCCACCGTGCTGGCGGTGTCTGCGGAGCCGCCGCCGCATCCTCCCAGGCTGAGCAAAGCGGCGCAGCAGGCGACCAAGGTGGGCAGGTTGATGGGAAAATATGGCATAGCGGTGTGGATTCAGCAAAGTGGGGTTGTGAAGACAGTTCCAGCGGAACCAACGCATTCTTGAACCGCCCACCTTTGGCTTAGCCAAAGCCGCATCGGCCCATCTTTGGCTGGCCTTTAGCTGGGTCGCCGACAATCCACCGCATGCACGTATTGCTGATCGAAGACGACCTGGACTTGGGCCCCGCCTTACAGAAATCGCTGAAGCTGGAAGGCATCAGCAGCGAATGGCGCAGGCGCGCCGATGACGCACCCCGCACGCTGGAGGATGAGGGGTTCGACTGCGTCTTGCTGGACCTGTGCCTGCCCGACGGGTCCGGCCTGGACATCCTGACCCGGTGGCGCCGCCAATCGGTACAAGTGCCCGTCATCATCATCACCGCCCGCGATGCCCTGCCAGACCGCCTGGCCGGGCTCGACAGTGGGGCGGACGACTTCGTCGTGAAACCCTTTGCCCCGGAAGAATTGGCGTCTCGCATCCGCGCCGTCCTGCGGCGCTGTGCCAAGCAAGCCAGCGATATCTGGGTGGTGGGCGATCTGGAGATAGAGCCCCGCAGCCACTGTGCGCGGCTGCGCGGCGAAGCCCTGGCATTGTCGCCACGCGAATTTCAGTTGCTGCTGGAGCTGGCGCGCGAGCCCCACGCGGTGGTGGTAAAGGGCACGCTGGCCCGCCGCCTGGAGCCCCTGGGGGAGCCGCTGGACTTCAGCCTGATCGAGGTGCACGTCTCCAACCTGCGGCGCAAAGTCGGTGCCGAGCGCATCAAGACTGTGCGCGGCATCGGCTACATGCTGGTGCCGTGAAAGCACTGTTGAAACCCACGCTGGTCCGCCGCATTGTGGTGGCGCTGTTGCTCGCGTTCGCGCTAGCGTGGTGCGCAGTGGCCAGCTACGTCTACCTGGATTTTCGCAACAACTTGCGGACCAACCCGGGTTTGCTACAGGCGGGCCGCAGCCTGCTGCATGCACTGGCCAACATCCAACGCGACGACCTCGCAGCCAACGCGGTGCAGGTCACGGCCCAACAGTTCAACCTGGCGCGAAGACAAGGCAGCACGCTGCCAGGAGACTTGTTGTTTCAATTGCGCTCAGCGCAGGGGCAAGAGCTTTTCGCATCGCCGGGCATCGCGGGCAAGACCTTGCACGGCATGCCCGACCAGGTGGTGGACACCACCTTGAACGGCCAGGCGTACGGCCTGTTTGCCGGTCAATCCGGCCGCTGGCAGGTGTGGATGGCCGAACCGCAGGTCGGCACGCCGTGGGTGCTGCGGTGGATATTCGACGCACTGGCACTGCCGTTTCTGGTGGCTTTTCCCTTTGTGCTGGTCCCCGTGTGGATCGCGGCCACACGGGGCCTGCGGCCCTTGCGCATGCTGGGCCAGTCGATAGAGCAGCGCGTAGCCGGGGATCTGTCCCCGCTGGGTGTCACACCGCAGTACGCCGAACTAAAACCTTTGGTAACGGCGTTGGAAGCCATGCTTGGGCAACTGCGGGGCACAGTGGCCCGCGAACGCGCATTTGTGCACGACGCGGCGCATGAGCTGCGAACGCCGCTGGCCGTGATCAGCACCCAGGCCCATGTGATGTCTCGGACCACCGATCTGCGGGAGCGCGAAGAGGCCGCCCTGCATTTGCAACAGGCCGTGGCGCGCGGCTCGCACCTGGTGCAGCAACTACTGGAACTGGCAACGCTGGACGCAGCGACGAACGCGCCGACGCAGTCTGTCGATGTGGCCGACCTGACCCGCCAACACCTGGCACAAGCCCTGCGCCCTACGGCAGACCCGGGCGTGGAGCTCGTCCTGGACGCGCCTGACAGCCTGACGCTGCCCCTCCCCGTCGCCCTGTACGAATCCGTGCTGCGCAATCTGCTGGACAACGCGGTGAAGTACGCGGGCAGCGCGGGCGAGATCACCCTCACCCTGGCTTGGCGCAACGGCGCGCTGCACCTGGGCGTGGCCGACAACGGCCCCGGCATTCCGGCACACGAGCATGCGCGCGTGTTCGAGCGCTTCTACCGAGGTACGGGCGCGGCGGTGTCGGCATCCGGCACAGGCTTGGGCCTAGCCATCGTCCGCCAGGCGTGCCGGCGCATGGGCGGCGACATCGCACTGCACAACCGCAGCGGCGGCGGCTGCGTGTTTGTGGCGACCCTACCGTTAGCCGCCCCGGCAGGTTAAAACCGTAATGCGGGTAGGTCGATGCCAAGAGTGCATCGCACCAGGCCGCCCCGCTACCTCCATCACCCCTTGGCCACCACGTGCTGTTGCCCGCCCTGCCCCGCCTGCGGCGTGAAGTGCAGCAGCACGCCGCCCTCCATCGGCTCGGCACGGATGCCCGCAGGCAACCCGGCCACGGCAGGCACGCCGTGCAGCCGCAATTGCGCCACCACGCCCCGGCCGTCAATTTGCACCCGCCAGCCACTGGCCGATGCGGTGACTGCCACGCTGAGAGCGGTGGCCCCACTGGCATCGGGAATGCGGGCGGTGGCGGTGTGGCCCGCGTCCAGTGCGTACAGGTGCAGGTGCACGCCGTCGGCAAAGTCGTAGTCGGGCCGCTGGTCGTTTGCGCCCAGTGCCAGCAAGGTGTTGGGCCGCACGTACACCGGCAGGCCCATGAAGCCGTGCTGCTCGCGCCGCCAGCCGCCGCCCTGTATTTCTTCGCCGGTGAACAGGTGCGTCCAGCGCCCGGCGGGCAGGTAAAAATCTACCGCGCCCGAGGCATCCAGCACCGGGGCCACCAGCAGGTGCTCGCCCAGCATGTACTGGCGGTCCAGACCGTGGGTGCCCAGGTCGTCGGCAAACTCCAGCAGCATGGCGCGCATCACCGGCGTGCCCTGGTCGCGGGCCTGCACCGCAGCCAGCCACAGGGTGGGCATCAGGCGGCACTTCCATTGGGTAAAAAAGCGCAGTACGTCTACCGCCTCGTCGTCATAGGCCCACGGCACGCGGTACGACTTGCTGCCGTGCAGGCGGCTGTGGCTGGACAACAGGCCGAACGCACACCAGCGCTTGTAGACATCCGCCGGGCCGGTGTTCTCAAAGCCGCCGATGTCGTGGCTCCAGAAGCCAAAGCCGGACAGCCCCAGCGACAGGCCACCGCGCAGGCTCTCGGCCATCGATTCGTAGCTGGCGCTGCAATCGCCCCCCCAGTGCACCGGAAACTGCTGGCCGCCCGCCGTGGCCGAGCGGGCAAACAGCACTGCATCCTCTGCGCCGCGCTCTTCTTGCAGCACCTGGTAGACCACCTGGTTGTACAGCTGGGTGTAGTAGTTGTGCATGCCCTCGGGGTCGGCTCCGTCGTGGTAGACCACATCGGTGGGGATGCGCTCGCCGAAATCGGTTTTGAAGCAATCCACCCCCATGCGCAACAGGCCGCGCAGGTGACCGGCGTACCAGGCGCAGGCCTCGGGGTTGGTGAAATCCACCAGACCCTGGCCGGGTTGCCAGCGGTCCCACTGCCACACGCTGCCATTGGCGCGTTGCAGCAAAAAGCCCCGCGCCATGCCCTCGGCAAACAGCGGCGAGGGCTGGGCGATGTAGGGGTTGATCCAGAGGCAAATCTTCAGCCCCTGGGCTTTGAGCCGCGCCAGCATACCCACCGGGTCGGGAAAGGTTTCCGGGTTCCAGGCAAAGTCGCACCAGTGGAAAGCCTTCATCCAGAAGCAGTCGAAATGGAACACGTGCAGCGGAATCTGCCGCTCGCGCATGCCCGCCACAAAGTGGTTGACGGTGGCCTCGTCGTAGTCGGTGGTGAAAGAGGTGGTGAGCCACAGGCCAAACGACCAGGCGGGCGGCAGCGCCGGGCGGCCGGTGAGCTGGGTGTAGCGGTCCAACACCTGCTTCGGACTGGGGCCGTCGATCACAAAGTACTCCAGTGCCTCGCCGCCCACGCTGAACTGCACCTTGGCGACCTTCTCGGAGCCAACCTCGAACGACACCTTCTTGGGCGTATTCACAAACACCCCGTAGCCGCGCGAGCTGAGGTAGAACGGCACGTTTTTGTAGGCTTGCTCGGAGCTGGTGCCGCCGTCCTGGTTCCAGATGTCCACCACCTGGCCGTTGCGCACAAACGGGGTGAAGCGCTCGCCCAGACCGTAGATGTTTTCGCCCACACCCAGGTCCAACCGTTCAAACATATGGGTCTGGCCACTGGCCTCCTCCAGCACATGGCCGCCGGCCCGCAGGCCGCTGCCGGTGAGGCGCTTGTCGCAGTGCATAAAGTCCAGCTGCCAGTCGCCCCTGCGCGGTATGCGCAGTTGCAGGCTGCCGCTGGTGAGCGTGACCGCCTCGCCCCCCAGGTCAATCAGCGGGGCAAAGTCTGCCTGCGCAAACAGCTCGAACGCCGGGCGGGCCTCTGCCTGGCCCTCAAAGTGCGCCATGCGCACACCCACCACCCCTTCGCGCGGCGAGAAGATGCGGATGGTGAACAAGGCCACGTCCAGCTGCGCGGCCCGCCCGCCCACATCCTTGGGCGCAGCGTGGATAAGCAGCGTGTGGCCCACCTGCTGCACGGCATGCACATACACCGGGTACATCACTTGCAGACCCTTGCGGATCAGCCAATTTCCATCATTTATTTTCATGGGCAGAACTTAAAGAGCGACCTCGGAGCCAAAGTTAAAAACGTGAACATGTTCGGGCGCAATGCCCAAAGTGACGGCATCGCCTTCGCGAAGGCCCACCGTACCGGCCTGCGCCAGGGTCAGCGGGCTACCGCACAGCTCCAGCCCTACAAAGCTTTGGCTGCCGGTGGTTTCCACGGCGGTCACCACGGCAGGTAGCGGCTGCACACCAGCGTTCAGCCGCAGATGCTCGGGCCGCCAACCCAGCCACACCCGCAAGCCCGCCTCACGCGGTCGGCCCAGGGCGATATGCAGGTTTTTATCTGCGGCCAATACGGCATGCGCGCCGTCTGAGCCTACGGTAGCTTCTATAAAATTCATAGCAGGCGAGCCTATGAAACCGGCCACAAACTTGTTCGCCGGTGTGTCGTACAGCGCCAGCGGTGCGCCCACCTGCTCGATCCGCCCGGCGCGCATCACCACCACCTCGTCAGCCATCGTCATGGCCTCGATCTGGTCGTGCGTCACGTAGACCGAGGTGGCACCCAGGCGGCGGTGCAGCTTGCGGATTTCGCCGCGCATATGGACCCGCAGGGCGGCATCCAGATTGGACAAGGGTTCGTCAAACAAAAACACCTTGGGCCGCCGCACGATGGCCCGGCCCATCGCCACGCGCTGGCGCTGACCGCCCGACAGTTCACGCGGAAAGCGCGCCAGCAGCGGCTGCAAGCCCAGGGTCTTGGCCACGCCGTCAATCGCCTGCTGAACCACCTCTTGCGCGGCCTTTTTCAGGCGCAGCGAATAGCCCATGTTGCGGGCCACGTCCATGTGCGGGTACAGCGCATACGACTGGAACACCATCGCCACATCGCGCTCGCGCGGCGGTTTGTCGTTGACCACCACGCCGTCGATGCACAGGCTGCCGGTGGTGATGGATTCCAGCCCGGCGATGGTCCGCAGCAGGGTGGATTTGCCGCAGCCGGACGGCCCCACCAGGGCCACGAAACGGCCCGGGGCGATGGCCAGGCTGATGTCTTGCAGCACCGGTGTGCTGCCAAAGGTTTTGCCCAGATGCTGGATGTCGATGGCGTTCATAACGGTGTTCTTATTTGAGTGCGCCCGCCGTCATGCCGCTGACGATGCGCCGCTGCAACAGCATGAAGACGATGAGGATGGGCGTGGTGTAGATGGCGGCATAGGTCATGATGCCGACCCAGTCGGTCTTGGTGTCGCCCACAAAAGCGGCCAAGGCCACGGTGGTGGTTTGGTATTGGTCGTCCAAAATCAGCGAGCGCGAGAACACATACTCGCCCAGCGTCTGCAAGAACACCAAAATGCCGGTCACCAGCACGTTATTGCGCGCCAGCGGCAGCACTACCTGCACAAAAGCCTGGCGCGGCGTAGCCCCATCCACCAGGGCGGCCTCGCGCAATTCACGCGGTATCTGCACAAAGGCCGAGCGCATCAGCACCATGTAGAACGGCAGGGTCTTGCTGATCTGCGCCAGCACCACCGCCGTGCGCGGATAGCCCAGCAAACCGATCTCCTGGAACACGGTGAACAAAGGCGTCACCATCAGCGCGGGCGGCAGCGCTTGCAATAGCAGCACTGCGAACAGCGCCGCCTCGATGAACCGGCTGCGGGCCTGGGCCAGCGCGTAGGCGGCTCCGGTGCCGACCAGCACCGTGACCAGCGTGACGCCGCTGGCAATCACCAGCGAATTCCACAGGTTGCGGCCCATTGCGTAGTCATGGAACACTCGGCCGATATTGGACACCGGGTGCTCCGGCCAGAACGTGGGCGGCAGGCGAAACAGCTCGGGGTTGCTCTTGAATGCGGTGATGAACATCCAGTACAGCGGAAACAGATAAAGCAAGGTCAGCGTCAACGCCACCCCGCACAGAATTTTGGGCCGCAGGTTTTTCACAGCACGCGCTCCTGCCGGGTGGCCCGCACATAGACCACGGCGGTGGCCACCACCAGCAGCAGCATCAACGAGGCCACGGCACTGCCCGGCCCCACCTCAAAGGTCTGGAACGACATCTGCCACGACCAGTGCTGCGCCACCTGCGAGGCATTGGCCGGGCCGCCCTGGGTGAGCGCGGCCACCAGGTCAAACTGTTGCAGGGTCATGATCACGCCCAGCGCCAGCACCGCCCCCAGCGTGGGCTGCATCATCGGCAGGGTCATACCAGTGAAGCGCTGCCAGGCCCCAGCGCCGTCCAGCTCGGCGGCCTCAAACACATCGCGCGGAATCTGCGCCAGCCCGGCGGACAGCAGCAGCATATTGAACGGCACGCCCAGCCAGACATTGGTGATGACAATGGCGGCCAGCGCGTAGTGCGCGTCCGACAACCAGTAGATCGCCTCGTGCACCAGGCCCAAGCTGCGCAGCACATGGTTGAGCACGCCGAAGTCGCCCGCATACAGCAGCTTCCAAATCACACCGGCCACCAGCCCCGGCATGATCCAGCCCGCCAAAAACAGGCCACGCATTACCGTGGCCCCGAAGAATTCTTGCTGAAACAGCAGCGCCAAGCCAAAGCCCAGCGTGATCTGGAACAGCAGCGACGCGGCGATGAACACCAGCGTATGCACCAGCACGCCCCAGGCCTCGGGCCGCTGGAACACATCCACGTAATTGGCAAAACCCACCCAGGGCCGCTGCCACCAGGACAGGTCACTCAGCGCATCCACCTGCTGGAACGACAGCAGCAGGTTGTAGACCAGCGGCACCCCGGCAAACACCAGCAGGTAGCCCAGGCCCAGCCACAAGAGCACGCGCTCAAAGTAGCCGCCATCAATAAGGGAACGGGAAGTCATAAAGAAAAGAGATTCAAACAGGCAGCCCTAGGCGCTCCGGGGGACGAAATACCCACCGCGCCGTCATACCCGCGCAGGCGGGTATCCAGTACGGCCGCTACTGGATTCCCGCCTGCGCGGGAGTGACGGTTGGGCGGTTTTGTGGACCAATGCCCTTAAGGTTTGTTGACCTTGGCGACCGTGGCCGCCGCTGCGGTCATGGCCGCTTGCGGCTCGGCCTGGTGGGTCAGCACCTGCTGCATGGCGCCTGAAATGGCTTTGGAGATTTGTGGCCATTCGGGGTTGGGGCCCCGGGCGCGGGCGAACTTCATCTGCTCCACAAAGGCGGCGTAAGCGGCCGGCCATTTCGGGTCGGGCGACACCGCGTCCTTGGTGGCGGGCAGGATGCCGAAGTCGTTCCAGTTGCGGCCTTGCTGGGAATAGACATACTCTAAAAAGCGGAAGGCCAGCTTGGGATTGGCGGCGGTTTTGGGGATCACATAGCTTTGCTCGCCCAGAGCCGAGGCGCGGCTGCCGCCCTCTTTTTCAGACGGCAGCAGGGCCACGTGCCATTTGAACTTGGCGCTCTTGTCGATGCCCGGAATCTCCCACGGGCCCGAGATCACCATCGCCGCGTTGCCGTTGACAAAGGTGGCGGTGGAATCCGACTGTCCCCGGTTCAGCGTGTCGCGCGAGGCCAGCTTTTCGTCCAACAACTTTTGCCAGAAGGTGACAGCGCGCACTGCACCGGGCGAACCCAGGGTGGTCCAATCCGCCCCCGTTGCCTGGATGTAGGGCAGAAACTGGAAGGTGCCCTCCTCGTTGCCCTTGGCCGAAAACGCCAGGCCGTAGATGTTTTTATCCGGGTTGTTCAGCTTCTTGGCCGCCTGGTAGAGCTGCTCCCAGCTTTGCGGGTCTTTGTCGATCCCGGCGGCACGGAACATGTCGTCGTTGATGTACAGCGCAATTGTGTTGGCACCGCGTGGCATGCCCACCAGCTTGCCGCCCCAGCTGGAGTTGTGCAGCGGGCCGGGCAGGATGTTGTCCTTTTTGATGACCTTGGACTGGGCCACCAGCGCGTCCAGCTCGTACAGCGCCTTCTTGGCGGCAAAGAAGGCCACGTTGGGGTTATCGATGGGCATGATGTCCGGGCCGGTGCCGGAGCGGATGGCGCGCAAAGCCTCGTCGTTCACATCGGAGAACGCCACCCGGCGCACCTCCACCCGCACATCCGGGTTCTTGGCCTCGAACTCCTTCACCATGATTTCGGTGTAGTTATCCTGCTCGCCAAAACTCCATACCTTGAGCGTCTCGGCCGCAAATGCCGGGGCCGATGCCAGTGCCGCAGCGGCAGCCACCGTGCCCAGCCAGTGAAGGTGTGTCCGTCGATCCATGTTGTGTCTCCTTGTTGGTAAGCGTGCCCTCACGCGCCTGGCACCCAGGTCCAGGCCCGTGACAAGGGGCGAAAGTTGGTGGCTCGCGGAGGTAGCACACCAAAGTGCGTCATTGTTTGTCAGTCAAACTAACTAAGTCAATACACAAAACGCCCGAGGAAACCCTTACCCACACCCCGCCAAAGAACCTCTACAAAAATTTATACAAAACAAGGCTCTGGCGCACGTTCCATCTGCGCATAATGCTATATTATTTATAGCAACTCAAGCGCCATAACCGTCGCCTCGCCGCCGCCAATGCACAGCGTGGCCACGCCCCGGCGCAGGCCCTGGGCCTGCAGCGCGTACAGCAAGGTCACCAGAATCCGCGCCCCGCTGGCCCCAATCGGGTGGCCCAGCGCGCAGGCCCCGCCGTGCACATTGACGCGGCTGTGCGGCAGGCCCAACTCGGCCATCAGCACCATCGGCACCACAGCAAAGGCCTCGTTGATTTCCCACAGGTCCACCTCGGCCACACCCCAGCCGACCTTGGCCAGCAGCTTTTGCACGGCCCCCAGCGGCGCGGTGGCAAACCAGCCGGGTGCCTGGGCAAACGTGGCGTGGCCGGCGATGCGGGCCAAGGGTTGCACGCCCATCTGCACGGCGGTGGAAGCGCGGGCCAGCACCAGCGCGGCGGCCCCGTCGCTGATGGACGCGCTGCTGGCGGCGGTGATGGTGCCGTCCGCCTTGAACGCAGGTTTGAGTGTGGGGATTTTGTCCGGCCGGATCTTGCCGGGGGCTTCGTCGGTGGCCACCGCAACCCCTTTCACTAGCACCGGCGTGGTCTCCGCCGCAAACGCGCCCGAGGCCACCGCCGCCTGCGCCCGCTGCACGCTGGCGGTGGCAAACGCGTCCTGCACCGCCCGGGTAAAGCCGTATTGGGCCGCGCAGTCTTCGCCAAAGCTGCCCATGGAGCGGCCCGCCTCGTAGGCATCTTCCAACCCGTCGAGCAGCATGTGGTCCAGCACCTGCCCGTGGCCGATGCGGATGCCGCTGCGCCCCCGGGGCAGCAGGTGCGGCGCGTTGGTCATGCTCTCCATCCCCCCCGCCACCACCAGGTCATGGCTGCCCGCCACCAGCATGTCGTGCGCCAACATGGTGGCGAACATGCCCGAACCGCACATCTTGGACAGCGTGACCGCCCCCGTGCCCTGCCCCAACCCGCCCTTGAACCCCGCCTGCCGCGCCGGCGCCTGCCCCTGCCCGGCCATCAGGCAGCAGCCCAACACCAGCTGGTCGATGCGCGCCGGGTCCACCCCCGCGCGCGCCACCGCCGCCCGGATGGCCGCCCCGCCCAAGTCGTGCGCCGCCAGGGATGCGAACGCCCCCTGGAACGCACCCATGGGGGTGCGGGAGGCGGCGAGGATGACGATGGGGTCGGTGGTGGGCATGGTGGCGGTCCTTTGGGGTCACTGTACGCCTGCGGGGGCTGTGGCGAATTGCTATTTAATCAATAGCACTTTGCACAGGAAGAATATGCGCTGGAGGCTGATTTGGTGATTTTTATAAACACTTGTCTCGCAGGTGCGGGTAGAACCAGCGCTTTGTAAAAACCCTACGGGGTGGGGGTTGGGGGGGTTGCATTGCAGGGCATGGTTGGTGGCTGCCTGACCCTCACCCCCACCCTCTCCCCGGAGGGGCCAGGGAGCAAGTCAAGCCCCCACCCCGGCCCTCCCCCGGAGGGGGAGGGAGGAATGCAGGGGGCTGATTTTCCACTGCCCCGGGAGGGAGAAATGCGTGGCCCCTGACGTGCCGCACGGAGTGGGGCTGGCTTGCCCCTTCCCCCGCCGGGGGAAGGTCGGGATGGGGGCCCGGCGGTGGCGTCGATTAGCCCTGCGCGATCGGGATCACGCCGTTCACCGGCACATAGATTTCTCCACCACCGCTCTTGAATTCTGCCGACTTCTCCAACATGCCTTGTTCCGCTGCAGCGGCTTCGCTCACGCCCAGGTTTTTGGCGTATTCGCGCACTTCCTGGGTGATCTTCATGGAGCAAAACTTCGGCCCGCACATGGAGCAGAAATGCGCCACTTTGGCCGAGTCTTTGGGCAGGGTGGCGTCGTGGAATTTCTTGGCGGTTTCGGGGTCGAGCGACAGGTTGAACTGGTCCATCCAGCGGAACTCGAAGCGGGCTTTGGACAGCGCGTCGTCGCGGTAGCGGGCACCCGGGTGGCCCTTGGCCACGTCGGCGGCGTGGGCGGCGATTTTGTAGGTGATGATGCCGACCTTCACGTCGTCGCGGTCGGGCAGGCCCAGGTGCTCTTTGGGGGTCACGTAGCACAGCATGGCGGTGCCAAACCAGCCAATCATGGCGGCGCCGATGCCGCTGGTGATGTGGTCGTAGCCGGGGGCGATGTCGGTGGTCAGCGGGCCCAGGGTGTAGAACGGCGCTTCGTGGCAGTGCTTGAGCTGCTCGGTCATGTTTTCTTGCACCAAATGCATGGGAACGTGGCCGGGGCCTTCGATCATCACCTGCACGTCTTGCTGCCAGGCTTTTTGGGTCAGCTCGCCCAAGGTGCGCAGTTCGGCAAACTGGGCTTCGTCGTTGGCATCGGCGCTGGAGCCGGGGCGCAGGCCGTCGCCCAGCGAGTAGCTGACGTCGTAGGCCTTCAGGATTTCGGTCATCTCATCAAAGTGGGTGTAGATGAAATTTTCTTTGTGGTGGGCAATGCACCACTTGGCCATGATGGAGCCGCCGCGCGAGACGATGCCGGTCATGCGGTTGGCGGTGAGGTGGATGAAGGGCAGGCGCACCCCGGCGTGCACGGTGAAGTAGTCCACGCCCTGCTCGGCCTGCTCGATCAGGGTGTCGCGGAAGATTTCCCAGGTCAGGTCTTCGGCCACGCCACCCACTTTTTCTAGCGCCTGGTAGATGGGTACGGTGCCGATGGGCACGGGGCTGTTGCGCAAAATCCAGTCGCGGGTGGTGTGGATGTTTTTGCCGGTGGACAGGTCCATCACCGTGTCGGCGCCCCAGCGGATGGCCCAGACCAGTTTTTCGACTTCTTCTTCGATGCTGGAGGTGACGGCGCTGTTGCCGATGTTGGCGTTGATCTTGACCAGGAAGTTGCGGCCAATGGCCATCGGCTCGACTTCGGGGTGGTTGATGTTGAGCGGAATCACGGCGCGGCCACGGGCCACTTCGGAGCGCACAAATTCGGGGGTCATCACGCGGGGGATGCTGGCGCCGAAGCTGTTGCCGGCCAGGCGTTTGTCGCGCTCGGTGTTCAGCGCGCCCTCGGCATATTGGGCCATCCACTCCAGCTTTTGGTTTTCGCGCAGGGCGACGAATTCCATCTCGGGGGTGATGATGCCTTGGCGGGCGTAGTGCATCTGCGAAACATTACCCGAGAGGTTGGCACCGGCCTTGGCGCGGCGGGGCGTGCGTTGCAGGCCGGAGGCTTGGGCGCGCAGCAGCTGCAAGGACGCGTTTTCTTCGCTGTTGCGGCCATCGTCCAGCGCATTCAGGATGCGGGCGGCGTAGCTTTCAGTGTCGCCGCGCGACTCGATCCAGCCGGCCCGCAGCGCGGCCAGCCCGGCACGCACGTCAATGGTGGCGGTGGGGTCGGTGTAAGGGCCGGAGGTGTCGTAGACGGTGACGGCTTCGCCGTTGCTCTGCATGATTTCACGCAGCGGCACGCGCAGGTCGGGGCGGCTGCCCTGGATGTAGCGCTTGGTGCTGGCGGGCAGCGGGTCGCAGGCGTAGCTGAGGAGCTGGGCGAATTTGTCGGGGGCGGTAATGGGGGCGTTCATGGGGGGGTCTCCTGTTTGGTGGGAGCCCAGAATGCGCAGCCAAACTGCGCGAACCCCCAAGGAGATGCCCCGCTTCTTTGCAGATGGGGCGTGGTGACGGCGCGCATCCGTACCGCTAGGGATAGGACGCTGTCGTCAAGCTCTTCTTACGCTGGTATGAACCAGATCAAGTTCGCGGGTTTGGTTTCCATCTCAGCGCATTTCACTGCGCACCCCGGGCGGGTGGCAGTGTACGGCATCAGCGCGGCGCGGCAGCCACCGCTGCCACGGCCGCGCGGTAGGCGGTTTCCAGCCCTTCCACCCCATTGACGGTGATGTGCAGGTTTTGCAGCAGGCCGTCGTGGATGCCGTACACCCAGCCGTGCACGGTGACGTTTTGGCCGCGCGCCCAGGCATCGACCATCACCGTGCTTTGGCAGACGTTGACCACCTGCTCGATGGCGTTGAGCTCGACCAGCGCATCGTGGCGGTGGGCTTCGGCGATGTGGTCCAGCAGGGTCCAGTGGCGGTCGCGCACATCCTGGATGTGGCGCAGCCAGTTGTCGGCCAGGCCCACGCGCTGGCCCGACAAGGCCGCCGCCACGCCGGAGCAGCCGTAGTGGCCCACCACGGTGATGTGCTCGACCTTGATCACGTCCACCGCAAACTGCACGGTAGAGAGCGCATTCAGGTCCGAATGCACCACCACATTGGCCACGTTGCGGTGTACAAACACCTCGCCGGGGGCCAGGCCCATGATCTCGTTGGCGGGCACGCGGCTGTCGGAGCAGCCGATCCACATGTACTTGGGCTTTTGCTGGTGCGTGAGTGCGGTGAAAAAGCCGGGGCGTTGGCGCTCCATCTCGGAGGCCCAGATGCGGTTATTGGCAAAAATATCGGGAATGGATTGGGTCATGGGGGCGTATTTTGCCGTGCCCCAATACCCTTGCAGCCGTTTTATGGTCAAAACAGGCTGTAATGTATATTTTATGGGCGCAAGCAGCTATTTAAAATATAGCAAAACTCGCCATGCCGTCAACCTGGCGACAGGCCGACCGCATACGCTGAGGCCAAACCTCCAGAATGCCATCTCCATGAACCTACTCGAACAACAACTGCACTACCCCCTGGGCGATGCCCTGCCCGCACAGGGCGAAACCGTCGCCGTGGCCCCCGGCGTGCGCTGGATCCGCATGGCGCTGCCGTTTGCGCTAAACCATATCAACCTGTGGCTGCTGGAGGACGAAATTGATGGCCAGCGTGGGTGGAGCGTGGTGGACTGCTGCATCAGCGCGGAAACCTCACAGGCGCAGTGGGAGGCGATTTTTGCCACCCAGCTCGGCGGCCTGCCTATTTTGCGCATCATCGTGACGCACATGCACCCCGACCACATCGGCCTGGCCTCTTGGCTGTGCGCGCGCTGGAACGCGCCGCTGTGGATCAGCGCCACCGACTACTTTGTGGCCGAGCACAACATCCGGCACTCCAGTGGCAACGGCGGACCGGGAGCCGCAGAATTCTTCCGCAAACATGGCCTGACCGACCCCGAATCGGTCGAAAAAATCCGCGCCCGTACCGGCTATTTTTCGGCCATGGTGCCCACCCTACCCGCCAGCTTTGTGCGCATGCAAGACGGCCAGACCCTGCGCATCGGCGGGCGCGATTGGCGCTGCATCAGCGGCTACGGGCATGCGCCCGAGCACATTGCGCTGTATTGCGGCGAAACCCGGGTGCTTATCGGCGGCGACATGATGCTGCCGCGCATTTCTACCAATGTCAGCGTGTTCGATGTAGAGCCCGAAAGCAATCCGTTGCAGCAGTTTTTGGACTCGATCGACAAGTTTGCGCCCCTGCACCCCGACACGCTCACCCTGCCATCGCACGGCAAGCCGTTCCAGGGCCTGCACACGCGCATCCAGCAGTTGCACGACCACCACCGCGACCACCTGGCACGGGTGATGGTCTTTGCCCAGCAGCAGCCGTGCAGCGCAGCCGACATCCTGCCCGTGCTGTTTACCCGCCAGCTCGACCTGCACCAGATCACCTTCGCGATGGGCGAAGCGGTGGCGCATCTGCACAAGCTGTGGGTGGATGGGTATTTGCAGCGCCTGCTTGGGGCGGATGGGGTGTACCGGTTTTCAGTGGGGTCGGCGGTGGGGTCAGATCCCGATTGCGCCCCGGTGCTGGGAGGCCATGACAGCTCGCAAACCGCAATCGGGCTCTGACCCCTGCGGGATGTTTGGCGGTAGCGGTGGTGCAGCGCACCTCGGCCTTCACCGTCCGTCACGCAGAACATCCGGGAGGGGTCAGAACCTCATGCCACTAGGATAAGCCCCGTCGCATGCGAATCGCAGCCCTGGCTGCTGTGCGAGGCGTGTTCAGTAGTGGCAAAGGCTTCGGTCTTCGCTTCTTTGCCCTGGGCTCAATGC
>NZ_JBWMAU010000031.1:0-12889 GCF_056521445.1 Rhodoferax sp. LB1P47
TGGTAAACCAGATGATGTCACTTCCCAGTGGCTGCGCCTACACCTTCACCCTCAAAAATTCGACTCCCAATCGACAGGAAATTACATCTTTGAGTGGTTGTGCAAGTGGCTCAATTACATAGCAAAAATACCCATAACCCAACATCCAGGCAGAACGTCCGCTAGCCAGAAACACCGCAGAACTGGCTCCGCCAGGCTGCTGGTGTTGTCCCCTGCAAGGGGGTTGGCGAAAACACGCAGTGTGTAGCCTGGGGGTGTGACAACTCACCGGGGCCGGTCGTAGAACTTGAAAGTCATGGGGGCGACTACGGTCACGGGCAAGGCCACACCGTTTTCGCTGTAGGGCACAAAGCGCAGCGCCCGTGCCGACAGCAGCGCGGCCTCGTCCAGCAAGGCGTTGCGGCTGGTCTCAGCCACCCGCGCCCGCTGGACCTGGCCATCGGCAGCCACCTGCAACTGCAACACCACCGTGCTGCTGCGCGTGCGGTCGCGGACCAGGTCGATGGCGGGCAGCGGAATCTTCGCCACCCAGGGGCCAGTGGCACGCATGTCGTCGATGCTGACTTGCTGCTCAGGCCAGTCGGCCTCGGGCGGGGTCGAGGCACAGCCCACCAATACGGCCACCACGGCGGCCAAACATCCACGGACCAGATATCGCTGCATAGGATTCCTCAAAAAAGTGTTCAACGTGGCACCAACTCTTGGTCAATCGCACCGAACAAGCTCAGCCCATCCCGGCCCTTCATCTCGATGCGCACGGCGTCGCCAAACTGCATATAGCCGGTGCTGGCCTGCCCGCCGAGCTGGGTTTCCATGGCCCGCTTTTCCGCAATGCTGTGGTAGCCCTTGGGCCACTGCGATTTGCTTTTGCTGCCCGTACCCGCGTTGGCCACCGGGCCGGAGCCGACGATGCTGCCCGCCCGCACCGCCCGCGTGCTGCACAGGTGGGCGATGAGCTGGCCAAAGTGGAATTGCATCTCGGGCCCAGCATCGCACATGCCCACCTTGCGGCCGTTCCAGCTGGTGTGCAGCGGCAGGTGGACGCGGCCTTTGTCCCAGGATTCGCCCAGCTCGTCAAGCGTGATGGCCACCGGGCTGAACGCGGTGGCGGGCGCACTTTGCACCCAGCCTGCGCCTTTGGCCTGCTCGGCCGCCTCCAGGCTGCGCAAACGCACGCTGTTGGTCAGCACCAGCAGGCGCACGCCGTCGAGTGCCTGCGGCGGGGTCACGCCCTGGGGCACGTCGGCGGTGATGGCGGCAATGCCCGCGCCGAAGTCGATGCCCAGCGCCTCGGACGCATAGCGCAGCGGGTCGCACGCACCGGCCAAAGCGTCGCCACTGCCGGGGGCTAGCACCGGGCCGGTGTTGCTCTCACGGGGTTGTAGCAGGCTGGGATAGGCCTGGCCCTCCACCCACTGGAACGCACGCGGCAACGGGGCCAGGCACTGGCGTGGATCAAACGCAAACGGGTGGCGGGCGCGGCCCTGGTTGAGCGCATCAAACAGGTCTTGCAGCTGCGGGCTGAGGAAGCCCCAGTCGTCCAGCACCTGCTGCAAACGGCTGGCGATGCCGGTCGCATAATGGGCGGTGGCCAGATCGCGCGACACCACCACGAGCTGGCCGTCGCGGGAACCGTCTTGGTAAGTGGCCAATTTCATACAGGACTAAGACGGGTGATGGGGATGAAGCGTTGCATAGCCCAATGAGTTTACCGAAGCCCTCTTTGCCCTTGCTGGCCCTCGCGGCCACGGTGGCGCTAGCCCATGTGGCGCTGCTGCGCAGCGTGCCGCCTCTGCTGCACGTGCAAGCCCCCACGGTGGTGCAGGCCCTGAACACCCGCAGCATCGCCGCCCCGCCGCCGGTCGTGGCCGCCCCCCCTGCGCCCGCCGCGCCCAAGCCGGTACGTCCTGCACCAGTACCAGCGCCACCGTATGCGCCCGCCACCGTGGCACTCGCAGACATTCCGGCGGACCCGATCCCCGTACCACCCACGCCCCCCGAACCGCCCGCGTCGGCCCCCGCGCCCGTAGAAGCACCGCCGCCCGAACCGCCCCCCCCCGCAGCACCGGCATCCGCCCCCGCCATGCCGCTGACCCACGCCACGGTGTTTGCCTTCCCCGACCCGGTGCGCCTGCTGTATGACCTGACGGGCGAGGCCAAAAAGCTGCGCTACAACGCCCGTGGCGAGCTGCTGTGGACGCAGGACGGCCAGCATTACGAGGCTACGCTGCAAGCCAGCATGCTGTTTTTGGGCTCGCGCACCCGCACCAGTACCGGCAGCATCACGCCCGGGGGCCTGGCCCCGCAGCGCTTCGCCGACAAATGGCGCACCGAGCAGGCCGCCCACTTTGACCAGGCCCAGCGGCGCGCCAGCTTCAGCGCCAACACGCCCGATGTGGCGCTGCAAACCGCCGCGCAAGACCAGCTCAGCGTGATCCTGCAAATCGCCGGCATCCTGGCCGCCGAACCCGCCCAATACCCGCCCGGTGCGGCGCTAGCCATCCAGACCATCGGCCCCAAGGATGCCGACACCTGGATATTCACCGTGGAAGAGCGCAAGAAAATCCACCTGCCGAGTGGCGAGATAGACACCCAAAAACTCACCCGCAACCCGCGCAAACCTTTCGACCAAAAAGTCGAACTCTGGCTGGCACCCGGCATGGGATACCTGCCGGTGCGGCTAAAAATCACGAATGCCAACGGGGATTACATCGACCAGCAGCTGCGCGGCGTGGAAAAGCCCTAAGCTTGAAACCCGCCCGTCCGTCTCCAACTGTGCTGTAGCTTTGAAATAAGGACCCCACCATGAACACCTTGTACGACTCCGAATCCTTTGTGGTGGTCCACATGCAACCTGTCGCCGCCCTGCAAGCCCTGCTGCCAGCGCTAGACACGCCCCGCCCACCCGTGCTGGAGCGCCACGGCTTTGAGATCGTCGACAAACGCTCCGGCAAAGAGGTGTATCTGGATGGCTCTTGGGCCGAACTATTCCAGCGCCACATCGCCGCCTGGCAGCTCAACACCCCCACCCAAGAAGAAGTGGAAGACACGCTGGAGCAGTACGCCGGGCTGGCACAAAACCCGGTCGCCATCCACTAGACGTGATGCTGCTACGCGCCGCCTTGCTGGCCACGGCCTTGTTGACCGGCTGCGCCAGCGTTGTGCCGAACCGCACCCTGGCGCTGCTGCCCGCGGATGCCATCCTGCTGGGCGAACAACACGACGCGCCCGACCACCAACGCATCCACCGCGAGGCCGTAGAAGCCCTTGCGGCACAAAACCAACTGGCTGCCCTAGTGCTGGAGATGGCCGAGCAAGGCCGCAGCAGCACCGGCCTGCCCGCCTCCGCCAGCGCCACCGAAGTCCAAACCGCCCTGCACTGGAACGACACCGGCTGGCCCTGGGCCGCCTACGGCCCCGCCGTGATGGCCGCCGTACAAGCCGGGGTGCCGGTGCTGGGCGGCAACCTGCCACGGGCGCAGATGCGTGCAGCGATGGCCAACACCCGGCTCGATGGACTGCTGCCCGGCCCGGCGCTGAAGGCCCAGCAGCAGGCCATCCGCCTCGGCCACTGCGGCCTGCTGCCCGAGAGCCAGATAGGCCCCATGACCCGCATCCAGATCGCCCGCGACCAGGCGATGGCGCAGACCCTGCAAGCCGCCACCGTGCCCGGCAAGACGGTGCTGCTGCTGGCCGGAGCGGGCCATGTAGACCGCAGCCTGGGGATTCCGCAATATCTGCCCGAAAACTTGCACTCAAAAGCGGTTCTGCTGCAAGTAGAACCTGCGCAAGCAGCTCCTAAAAGCATAGTAAATTTTGATAGCATCTGGCGCACACCCCGCACTCCGCCCACCGACTACTGCGCGACAATCCAGCCCCAATGACTTACGCCCACATCCTCACCTTATCGTGCCCCGACCGCCCGGGCATCGTGCACGCGGTTTCCGGCTTTTTGCTGGAACGCGGCTGCAACATCGAAGAAGCCGCCCAGTACAACGACCCCGACACGGGTTTGTTCTTCATGCGTGTGCAGTGCGCCAGCGAGGCCATGGCCACCACGGAGTTGCGCAGCCAGCTAGCCCCATTTGCCGAAGGCTTCGCCATGCGCTGGAGCCTGCACGATGCGGCCGCACCGGTGCGCACCGTGCTGATGGTCAGCAAGGAAGGCCACTGCCTGAACGACCTGCTGTTCCGCTGGAAAAGCGGCCTGCTGCCGCTGGACATCCGGGCCATCGTCAGCAACCACCGCGAGTTCTACCAGCTGGCGGCCAGCTACAACGTGCCGTTCCACCACATCCCGGTCACCGCCGCCACCAAAGCCCAGGCCGAGGGCCGCATCTATGAAGTGATCGAAAGCGAAGGCGCAGAGCTGGTGGTGCTGGCGCGCTACATGCAGATTTTGAGCGACGACCTGTGCCGCAAGCTGGCCGGGCGGGCCATCAACATCCACCACAGCTTTCTGCCCAGCTTCAAGGGTGCCAAGCCCTACTACCAGGCGCACGACCGGGGCGTGAAGCTGATCGGGGCCACCGCCCACTACGTGACGGCCGACCTGGACGAAGGCCCGATCATCGAGCAAGACGTGGCCCGTGTAGACCACAGCCGCACCGTAGAGCACTTCACCGCCCAGGGCCGCGACACCGAGAGCCAAGTGCTGGCCCGCGCCGTCAAGTGGCACAGCGAGCACCGTGTGCTCATCAACGGCCACAAGACGGTGATTTTTAAATAGGCCTCCTGCCTTCTCCAGGGATACCGTGGAACCGGCTTCGCCGGGCCACTGGTATCGCCCCCTGCAAGGGGGTTGGCGTAGCGCAGCGTAGCCTGGGGGTGAGCCTTAAAGCTGATTGGCCATCACCTCGCCCAGCCGCACGCTACCCGCGGGTGCCCAGGCGGGGTTGAAGGTGAGCGGCCCCTTGGGGAACAGCATCACCACAGTGGAGCCCAGCAGGAAGCGGCCCATCTCGTCGCCCTGTTTCAGTTCAATTTTTTTATCGTCATAACGCCATTCGCGCACCGGGCCGCGCGGCGGATTGATGATGCCCTGCCAGACAGTGGCCATGCTGCCGACGATGGCGGCCCCCACCAGCACCAGCACGAATGGCCCACGGGCCGAGTCAAACACACATACCACCCGCTCATTGCGCGCAAACAGCCCCGGCACGCCCTGCGCCGTGACCGGGTTCACCGAGAACAAATCGCCCGGCACATAGACCATGCGCGTCAGCTGCCCGTCGCAGGGCATGTGGATGCGGTGGTAGTCCTTGGGGCTCAGGTAAATGTTGGCAAAGTGGCCGTTCTCGAACAGCGCACCCAGCGCCGCATCGCCACCCACCAGTGCCGTGGTCGAAAAGGTATGGCCCTTGGCCTGAAAGATCTGGTCGCGTTCGATGCGGCCAAACTGGCTGATCGCACCGTCCACCGGGCACACCAGATCGGCGGTGGCCAGCGGGCGCGCACCGGGCTTCAGGGCGCGGGTGAAGAACGCGTTGAAGCTGGCGTAGCTGGTGATGTCCGGGTTGGCGGCCTCGGCCATATTCACCCCGTACTTAGCGAC
The DNA here is from genome assembly GCF_056521445.1 of Rhodoferax sp. LB1P47. Taxonomy (NCBI): domain Bacteria; kingdom Pseudomonadati; phylum Pseudomonadota; class Betaproteobacteria; order Burkholderiales; family Comamonadaceae; genus Rhodoferax; species Rhodoferax sp. LB1P47. The sequence continues at coordinate 5,555 of NZ_JBWMAU010000031.1, forward strand.
GAACCAGCGGATGATCCCTGTGGTAATGCTGCCGGCACGCGCCGTGGCAACATGCCAGCCAAAAGCGGTGATGGCGTGCTTGGGCAGCAGGTACTGCAGCCACACTTTGAAACGGTCAGACACGCGCAATCCCCTAGGCAAAAAGGGGGCCATTGTAGTCAGCGGTGGCCACCACACAGGGGACAATCCGGGCATGAGCGTTACACGTATACCCCCGATCCAGTGCCTGTTGACCTTCGAGGCGCTGGCCCGGTTGCGCAGCGTGACGCAGGCGGCCGAGGAGCTGTGCGTCACCCCCAGCGCGGTCAGCCACCGGATCAAGCAGCTGGAGCAGATTCTCGGCACCAAGCTGTTTGGCCGGGCCGACTTTTCGCTCACCACCGAGGGCAGCGAGTACCTGGCCCATGTGCGCGAAGGCCTGGCGATTCTGGAGCGCTTCCCCAGCGCCCAGTCGGCCCCCGGCAAGCGCAAGCTGCGGCTGGCCGTTACGCCCACCTTCGCCCGCGCCATCCTGATCCCGCGCCTGCGCCAGTTCACCGAGGCCTACCCCGAGATCGACCTGACGCTGCAAGTCTCGATTCCGCTGCTGGATGTGGTGGCCGAAGATGCCGATCTGATGGTGCGCTTTGGCACCGGCCGCTACGCCGATGTGGAGCATGTCTGCCTGACCCGCGACGAAGTCACGCCCCTGGCCTCGCCCAGCTTTGTGCGCGAGCACGGGCCATTCGAGACGGTGGCCGACTTGGAAGGCGCACGCCTGCTGCGCAGCCCACTGGAGCCCTGGCGCACCTGGTTTGCCGCCCACCAGCTGGACTGGCCAGAACCGGTCGAGGGCTCGCAATTCAACGATATTGGTTTAATGTGCGATGCCGCTGCCGCCGGAATGGGCATTGGCCTGGTGCGCCTGCGCCTGGGCGCCCCGTGGCTAGAAAACGGCGCATTGGTGCGCCTGTTCCCACGCAGCGTGCCCAGCCCGCATGCGCACTACCTGTGCTGGAACACTGGCGCAATGGACCGCTGGGAATGCGCGGCGTTTGCCGACTGGCTCAAGAAAGCAATGGCCTGAACACGCCACCCGCGATTTAAACAAAAAGAGCCGCTAGCGTAGGTACCACCTGCACGAGCAGCTCTTATTTAAATAGCAGAAGGCTTAAGCAGCTTTGGCTTGGGCCAAGAGGGTTTCAGCGCCGCTAACTTCCAGCTTGCCGCCGTCTTCCAGGTTCAAGGTTTGCACCACGCCGTTTTTCACCAACATGGAATAACGGTGGCTGCGGATACCCAAGCCCTTCGCGGTCAGGTCCAGCACCAGACCGGCGGCGGTGGTGAATGCGGCGCTGCCGTCACCCAGCATGCGCACCTTGCCAGCCGTCTTCTGGTCACGGCCCCAAGCACCCATCACGAACGCATCGTTCACGCTGATGCACCAGATTTCGTCCACGCCCGCAGCCTTGAAGGCTTCAAAGTTCTGCACATAACCGGGCACGTGCTGGGCTGAGCAGGTAGGCGTAAACGCGCCAGGCAGGGCAAACAGGGCAATCGTCTTACCTGCGGTGGCCTTGCTGACATCGACCGGATTCGGGCCGATGCTGCAACCTTCGCCTTCAATTTCAATGAATTCCATCAGGGTGGTGGATGGCAGGGTGTCGCCGACTTTGATCATGTGTGCTCCTTGAGGTTAGAAATAAAAATGGGCTCGTTCAGAGCCCAAAAACAAAAACGGCCCACATTGTGAGCCGTTTTTTAACTAGTTTGCAGGTTTAAACTGCAATAGCCTTTTGCACCAGACGGGTCGCAACCCAGTTCTTGGTTTTAGAGATCGGACGGCTTTCCGTGATCTCGATGGTGTCGCCCAGCTTGTACTCGCCCTTTTCGTCATGGGCGTGGTACTTGCTCGACTTGCCAACAATCTTGCCGTAGAGCTCGTGCTTCACACGGCGCTCGATCAGCACAGTCACAGTCTTCGTACGCTTGTCGCTGACCACCTTGCCAACCAAGGTGCGCTTGAGGGATGTTTTAGCTTCCGTCATGTTGTTGCTCCTTACTTAGCAGATGTATCAGCAGATTGCTTCTCGACAAGAATAGTCTTGGCGCGGGCAATGTCACGGCGCGCAGTGCGCAGCGTAGCTGTGTTGTTGAGTTGTTGCGTGGCTTTTTGCATGCGCAGACCGAAATGGGCGCGTTGCAGCGCTTTCACTTCAGTTTGCAGGCCGGCAACGTCTTTGGTACGTAATTCAGTAGCTTTCGTCATCTCAATCTCCTGATCACTGACCAATCATGCGGGCCACGAAGGTGGTACGCAAAGGTAGTTTGGCAGCTGCCAAACGGAACGCTTCACGGGCCAACTCTTCGGAAACACCGACGATTTCAAACACGATTTTGCCGGGCTGAATTTCAGCCACGTAGTACTCGGGGTTACCCTTGCCGTTACCCATCCGCACTTCAGCAGGTTTTTGGGAAATTGGCTTGTCGGGGAACACACGGATCCAGATACGACCACCACGTTTGACGTGGCGGGAAATCGCACGGCGTGCGGCTTCAATCTGGCGGGCCGTCAGACGGCCACGGTCTGTGCACTTCAGACCGAAATCACCAAACGCAACCGAGCTACCCCGGGTTGCGATGCCGGTGTTACGGCCTTTTTGCTCTTTGCGGTACTTGCGACGCGCGGGTTGCAACATGTTTATTCTCCTTTACCGTCAGCTGCACCAGGTGCAGCAGGCGCGGCTACTTTACGGACGCGCTGAACGGTAGATTTCGGTGCCGTAGCACCTGTGGCTTCAACAGGTTTGTCGCTACCGTCCGCAGGAGCCGCATTGGCACCCACAGGACGGCGGGGACCACGAGCTGGAGGACGGTCATTGCCACCAGGACGGCCACCGCGATCATCGCGACGGGGTCCACGGGGACGACGTTCTTCATCATTGCGCGGCTCTTGCACAGCAGGCAGATCGTTACGACCCAAGGTATCACCCTTGTAGACCCAAACCTTCACGCCAATAATGCCGTAAGTGGTTTTGGCTTCGGATGTGCCGTAGTCGATGTCCGCACGCAAGGTGTGCAGTGGCACGCGACCTTCGCGGTACCACTCGCAACGAGCGATTTCAATACCATTCAGACGGCCAGACGACATGATCTTGATGCCCAGGGCACCCAGACGCATGGCGTTTTGCATGGCGCGCTTCATAGCACGGCGGAACATGATGCGCTTTTCCAGCTGCTGGGTGATGCTGTCGGCAATCAGCTTGGCATCGATTTCGGGCTTGCGCACTTCTTCGATGTTGACTGCGACGGGCACGCCCAATTGCTTGGCCAGCTCACGCTTGAGGTTCTCGATGTCTTCGCCTTTTTTGCCGATCACGACGCCCGGACGAGCCGAGAAAATCGTGATACGGGCGTTCTTGGCTGGACGCTCGATCAAAATGCGCGAAACCGAAGCGTTCTTCAGTTTGGCTTTCAGGTACTCACGTACCTTGATGTCTTCGGCCAGCATGCCGGCGAAGTCGTTGTTGCTTGCGTACCAACGGCTGGACCAGTTACGGCTGACCGACAAACGAAAGCCGGTAGGGTGGATTTTTTGTCCCATATCTTCCGACCTTTTAGTTACCGACCGTCACGTACACATGGCACGTGGGCTTGCTGATACTGTTACCACGGCCTTTTGCACGGGCTGTGAAACGCTTGAGAGTGGCACCTTGTTCGACGAAGATGGTTTTCACCCTCAACTCGTCAATGTCGGCACCGTCATTATGCTCAGCGTTGGCGATAGCCGATTCCAGAACCTTCTTGATGATCACAGCAGCTTTTTTCTGTGTGAACTCCAAGACGTTCAGGGCTTGGTCTACCTTTTTGCCGCGGATCAAATCTGCGACCAGACGGCCTTTGTCTACTGACAAACGCACGCCGCGAAGGACTGCACGTGTTTCCATGGTCTTTCCTTATTTCCGCACGACTTTTTTGTCGGCAGGGTGACCCTTGAAAGTACGGGTGAGTGCGAACTCTCCCAACTTATGGCCCACCATTTGGTCGGTAATATAGACAGGGACGTGCTGTTTGCCGTTGTGCACAGCAATGGTCAGGCCGATGAAATCGGGCAAGATCATGGAACGACGCGACCAGGTCTTAATTGGCTTTTTGTCTTTGATGGCGACGGCTTTTTCAGCCTTGGCCAACAAATGGTGGTCTACGAAGGGACCTTTTTTAAGTGAGCGAGTCATCTAGCTACCCCTTACTTCTTGCGACGCGACACCACCATCACTTGGGTGCGCTTGTTGTTACGGGTACGGTAACCCTTGGTCAGATTGCCCCAAGGATCGACTGGATGACGGCCTTCGCCGGTCTTACCTTCACCACCGCCGTGTGGGTGATCGACAGGATTCATGACCACACCGCGAACGGTTGGGCGGATACCCTTCCAACGCTTGGCACCGGCCTTGCCCAAACGGCGCAGGCTGTGTTCTTCGTTGGCTACTTCACCAATGGTGGCGCGGCATTCGATGTGGATCTTGCGAACTTCACCGGAGCGCATACGCACCTGGGCGTAGATGCCTTCACGTGCCAACAGCGTTGCCGAGGTACCAGCCGAACGGGCGATCTGCGCACCTGCACCGGGCTTGAGCTCGATGCAGTGGATAGTCGAACCCACAGGGATGTTACGGATCGGCAAAGTGTTGCCTGCGCGGATCGGTGCTTCTGCACCGCTCATCAGGCTTGCACCAGCTTCTAGGCCACGGGGCGCAATGATGTAACGACGCTCGCCGTCGGCATAGCACACCAGAGCGATGTGGGCCGTACGGTTTGGATCGTATTCAATACGCTCAACCTTTGCGGGAATGCCATCCTTGTTACGGACAAAGTCCACAACGCGGTAATGGTGCTTATGACCGCCGCCACGGTGGCGAATGGTTATATGGCCATTGTTGTTACGGCCCGCTTTTTGGAACTGAGGTTCCAACAGCGCCGCGTGAGGAGCACCCTTGTACAGGTGGTCACGCGAGATCTTCACCATGCCGCGTTGGCCTGGTGAAGTGGGTTTCATTTTAATGACAGCCATGATTACGCGGCCTCCCCGGTCAGGTTCAGCTCTTGACCAGGTTTGAGCGTCACATAGGCCTTGCGAACGTTGTCGCGGCGACCGATGGATTTGCCAAAACGCTTGGTTTTGCCTTTGGTATTGACCACAGAAACGCCCTTGACTTCCACCTTGAACATCAGCTGCACTGCAGCCATGATCTCGTGCTTGGTCGCGTCCTGGAGTACCTTGAACGTCACTGCGTTGGACTTCTCAGCCACCATAGTTGCCTTTTCAGACACGATGGGAGCGATCAGCACCTGCATCAGACGGCCTTCGTCAAATTGACGCTTCGTCGAGTTCATGCGGCTCATGCGAACATCTCCTGGAGTTTGTCCATGGCAGCCTTGGTCACCAAAACCTTCTTGTAGTGGACCAGCGACACCGGATCGGCGTAGCGGGGCTCAACCACAAGAATGTTGACCAGATTGCGGGAAGCCAAATACAGGTTTTCATCAATTTGATCAGCGATGACCAACACCGACGCCAGATTCATAGCCTTGAACTTAGCCGCTAAGGGCTTGGTCTTGGGCGAATCGACGGTCAGCGAGTCAACGACGGCCAGACGACCTTCACGGGCCAACTGCGACAAAATCGCAGCCATACCAGCGCGGTACATCTTCTTGTTGATTTTTTGCGTGAAGTTTTCGTCTGGCATATTCGGGAAAATACGACCGCCGCCGCGCCACAGGGGCGAGGAGGTCATACCGGCGCGAGCGCGGCCAGTTCCCTTTTGCTTGAACGGCTTCTTGGTCGAGTGGCGAACCTGCTCACGGTCTTTTTGGGCACGGGTGCCTTGACGCGCATTAGCTTGGAAAGCGACTACAACCTGGTGCACCAGATCTTCGTTGTAAGCACGACCGAATACAGCTTCAGACGCATCAAACTTGGATGCGGCTTGGCCTTGGTCATTCAGGAGTTCGAGCTGCATTAGTTCGCTCCTTGCGTTACTTTGGCCTTGATGGCGTGGCGCACCGTCACAAAACCACCTTTGGAACCAGGAACTGCGCCCCGGATCAAAAGCAGTTGACGGGCTTCGTCGATGCGGATCACGTCGAGGTTTTGGGTGGTGACTGTGTCCACACCCAAATGACCCGTCATGCGCTTACCAGGGAACACACGGCCCGGATCCTGGGCCATACCAATGGAGCCAGGAACATTGTGCGAACGGCTGTTACCGTGCGAGGCGCGCTGCGACTTCATGTGGTGGCGCTTGATGGTGCCGGCAAAGCCTTTACCAATCGTGGTGCCTTGCACGTCGACTTTTTGACCCACTGCGAAGACTGCACCAGCGGCGACCACAGAACCCGGCTTGTACTGGGCTGCTGCATCGGACGTGACGCGGAATTCTTGGATGATTTCACCGGCTTCAACGCCTGCTTTCGCAAGGTGACCGGCCGCCGGCTTGGTCACACGCGAAGCTTTGCGTGCGCCGAATGTGACCTGCAGGGCCACATAACCGTCGTTCTCTTGGGTTTTGATCTGGGTGACACGGTTGTTAGATACGTCTACCACCGTCACAGGAACTGCGTCCCCGTCATCGGTGAATAGGCGCATCATGCCTACCTTGCGGCCCAGCAACCCTAGGGAGTTGCTTTGACTCATTGTTTTCTCCGTAACTTCCACCCGTGTAACTGCAATTGGCTACACGGTTTTTGCGTGAAAGACTGTTAATAAAACTGCACTGAAACCCTTGCGAATTTCAGCGCAGCCTTGGAGTATAGCCCGCACTTGGATTTGAGGCAAGTGCAGGCTATTTCCTTGGGGGTTGGGTGGCTCCCGCTTGCGCAAAAACCACACCGATTGCTTTATTGCAGCTTGATTTCGACGTCCACGCCAGCAGGCAGATCGAGCTTCATCAACGCGTCAACAGTTTTATCTGTCGGGTCAACGATGTCCATCAGACGCTGGTGCGTACGGATTTCAAACTGGTCACGGCTGGTCTTGTTGACGTGCGGCGAACGCAGGATGTCGAAACGCTTCATGCGGGTTGGCAAAGGCACGGGGCCCTTGACAATCGCGCCAGTGCGCTTTGCGGTATCCACAATTTCAGCGGCCGATTGGTCGATGAGTTTGTAGTCGAACGCCTTCAGGCGGATGCGGATTTTTTGCTTGGTAGACATAATGGTTCCTTGTCTAATTAAGCAATGATCTTGGCAACCACACCGGCGCCGACGGTCTTGCCGCCTTCGCGGATAGCGAAGCGCAGACCTTCTTCCATGGCGATGGGGTTGATCAGCTTGACGGTGATCGACACGTTATCGCCC
>NZ_JBWMAU010000032.1:0-12665 GCF_056521445.1 Rhodoferax sp. LB1P47
GGCCTTCTTGATTGCTGGCAAGCTTTCTCACTTACCGCCCAATCCGCTTCAAAAAGCAAGGATTCGTCCATGATCTGAGTGGGGGTAGTGGTGCGCCACCCGAAACGGAAGAGAGCCTTATTTTTATAAATTTCAAGTCCAGAATTTCTCCCATCAACGATTGGAGTTTTGGATGGCAGGTGCTCATTCGTACCAGTTCTCCACCCGCAAACCCGGTACGCGCTCGAACTCGCGGATGTTGCGGGTGATGAGCGTCATGTCGTTGGCCAAGGCCATGCCCGCGATGAGCAGGTCGCAGGGGCCGATGGGCGTACCCGCCACTTCCAACGTGTGCTTGACCCAGGCAGCAGCCTTGGCGCTGGCGTAGTCCATGTCCACCACGCCGTAGGCTTTGAGGGCCAGGTCAATGCCCGCCCGTTGCTGCGCGGACCGGGTGGAGCGTAGTACGCCGTACTCCAGCTCAAACAGGACAACCGACGGAATGAAAACCTCGCGGGCGGGGTGGCTTTGCAAATGCGCTGCCACCTGGCCTTGCTGTTTGAAGAGGTAAATCAGCGTGTTGGTATCCAGCAGCAGCATTACCAGACTTCCCGAGGCAGGTCTGGCGTGGCGTTGGTGCGCAGGGCATCCGTCAGGGGAAAGTCTTGCCAGTGCTGGGCGTTGGCGGCCATGTCTTCAAAGAACCCCACCGGGTAGCCATGGGCATCGACCTGCGGAGCTTGCTCTTTCACCAGCTTGGCAATCCAGGCGCTAAGCGAGAGCTTGGCCGCTGTAGCCGAGCTTTTGGCGCGGTTTATCGCGTCGTCGTCGAGGTAAATGGTGACTTGGGACATGGCAACACCTTTAAATTAATTACACGCATAATTATATAATTAATAACCAATTACATGGTGCTATAGAGCCCCGCCACCCGCGCCCTTAACGCCTCCGGCTGCACCTCGCCCGCCGCCATCGCAGGCCCCACATTCAAGCCCACCCGGTTCAACACACCACGCCGAAACAGCTTGGCCATCGCCGTGCCGCGCTCGATGCGGCTGAAATACGAACCCCACAGATTAGTGAGCGCCATCGGGATAACCGGCACCGGGGCGGCTTCCAGAATTTTCATCATCCCACCCTTAAATTCTTGCAGCGTGCCGTCTTTGGTGATGCCGCCTTCGGGGAAGATGCCCAGCAAATCGCCGTCTTGCAGCACCTTGGCAGCGGCGGCGAAGGCGGCCTCATAGGCGGCGGGGTCTTCGGCACGCGGGGCGATGGGGATGGCCTTGGCCAGGCGGAACAGCCAGCCCAGCACGGGCACCTGGAAGATGCGGTGGTCCATCAAGAACACGATGGGGCGCGGGCTGGCGGCCATCAGCAGCACGGCATCGACAAAGCTGACGTGGTTGCAGGCCAGGATGGCCGGGCCGATGATGGGAATGTGCTCGTCGCCCGTGACCTTGAAGCGGTACACGCAGTGCGACAGCATCCAGGCCACAAAGCGCAGCAGGTACTCGGGCACCAGCATGAAGATGTAGAAAGCCACCACCGCGTTGGCAATGCCCGTGAACAAAAAGATTTGCGCAATGGTGCAGCCCGCGCCCAGCAGCGCCCCGGCCAGCACCGAGCTGGCGATCATGAACAGCGCGTTCAAAATATTGTTGGCGGCGATGATGCGGGCCCGGTGCGTGGGCTGGCTGCGCAGCTGGATCAGCGCGTACATGGGCACGCTGTACAGCCCGGCAAACAGGCTGAGCAGGGTCAAGTCGGCCAGCACCCGCCAGTGGGCGGCCTGGGCCACAAAAGCCCCCAGGCCCATCACCGCGCTGGGTGGCAGGCCGCGTGCGGCAAAGTACAAATCAATGGCAAACACGCTCATGCCGATGGCCCCCAGCGGCACCAGGCCGATCTCCACATGGCGGCGGCTTAAGGTTTCGCACAGCAGCGAGCCGGTGCCGATGCCGATGGAGAACACCACCAGCAGCAACGTGGCCACCTGCTCGTCACCGTGCAGCACCTCTTTGGCAAAGCTGGGGAACTGGCTTAAAAACACTGCGCCAAAAAACCACATCCAGCTGATACCCAGCAGCGAGCGAAAAACCACCAGATTGCCGTGCGCCAGCTGCAAATTACGCCAAGTCTCGGTAAACGGATTCCAATTGATCTTTAAACCGGGGTCGGTGGCGGGCAGCTCGGGAATCAAGTGCGCCAGCCAGCGGCCCAGCATGGCCAGCGCCACGCAGCCGATAGCCACGGCGGTATGGCCCACTTCGGGAATCGTCACCAGCAGCCCGCCGACGATATTGCCCAGCAAAATGGCCACAAAAGTGCCCATCTCCACCATGCCGTTGCCGCCGGTCAGCTCGGCATCGCTCAGCACCTGCGGCAGGTAGGCGAATTTGACCGGGCCAAACAGCGTGGAGTGCAGCCCCATCAAGAACACGCAGGCCAGCAGCACCGGGATTTGCACCGCCAGGTTCGGGGTCCAAAAGCCGTAGGCCGCCAGCAGCATGATGCCGATCTCCAGGCTTTTCACGGCGCGGATCATGCGGGTTTTGGGAAACTTATCGGTCAGCTGCCCGCTGGTGGCCGAGAACAACAAAAACGGCAGAATAAACAGAGCCCCAATTACCAGCCCCGCCAGCGCCGGCGGCAGCCAGCTCACACTGAGCTGGTAGGTGACCATCACGGTGAACGAGAACTTGAACAGGTTGTCGTTGGCCGCCCCCGAAAACTGGGTCCAGAAAAACGGCGCAAAGCGGCGCTGGCGCAGCAGGGCGAACTGGTTGGGGTGGGAATCAGAGTGGTTTTGCATATTTAAACAAAATAGGGCTATAGCGCAGGTGTTACCTGCACAAGTAGCTATCAAAAACTGAGCAAATTAAATAGGCGCAGCCTGGGCGTGGCGCAAACCCTGCACGCCATTGTGCATAGCCCTGCGTGACGGCAGCGCCACCAGCACCTGCCAGGCTGCCAGCGCGGCTACCGCGTGCTTCAAACTGTAGCCAGACACCAGCCCGCCCGTCCAGCCAAACACGCTGTGGTCGCCCAGCGCCAGCAGCATGCCACCACCTTGCAGCACCTCCCAAGGCAGCAGGTTACCCGTGGCGGACCACACCGCGACCAACAGCGGCCCCCACAACAGCACGGCCGCCATCGTCCACAGCCCGACCCGGTCGCTGATACGGTCGGCAACGGCCAGACCCAGCAGCACCTGGCCGACCAAAAACTGCCCGAGGAAGCCCGAGAGGGCTACGCCCTGGTGCTGGGCATGCAGCGCTGGGAATTTGCGGCGTTTACCGCGCTAAGACGTTGAACACCCCCAGGCTACAGCGCAAGCGCTTTTCACCCACTTGCAAGGGGCAACAGCAGCGGCTTGGCGGAGCCAGTTCCGCGCTGTTCTGGCCGGGGGGGGCGTTCTGTCCCGTTACGGTGAATCTTCCCTTTACTGGCCTACGTCCGTGAAGACGGTCAGCACCCCGGTATAGCCATACACGTTTTGCCGGGCGATTTCACCCGAAGCGAAGAAGCCCACCAGGGGCACATCGCCCAGCGCGCGGCGGACGATTTGCAGTTCGGCGCTGGGGCCGCCGAAGTGGCTGCCACCCCGGCCGGTGCAGCTGACATAGATGGCGCCGGCAATGCGGCGGGCCGGGTGCGGAGCGGATTCGGCCTCGGGGGCGGCGAGTGCGGTGGCCAGTTCCATCGACAGTTCTTCGGGCTCCAGCTCTTCGCGGATTTCGGCGCAGATGCGCACCAGATCGGACTTGGCCGCCGCCATATTGCGCTGGCAAAACGCCAACCGGGTACCAACGGCCACGTGGTCGCCGATCGCCACGCCCTTGCGGGTGGGGTCCAGGCCGATGATGTGGCGTACCAGCACCTCACTGCCGAAATGGGCGGTACGCACCAGCGCATCGCCCGCCGTGGCGGGGGTCAGGCCCACCAGGGTGGAGCGCACCCGGCCCAGCGCTTCTTGCGGGCGCTCCAGGTCTACGCCCAGGTCGGCCAGCAGCATGGCCAGCGCGGGTTGGCCGTCCAGCTCCAGCACCAGATTGGCATCCGATGCGGTAACCACCCGGTTGCCTGTGATGGGCTGGCAGCCCTGGGTGACGCGCGACACCAGCGCCACGCCGGGGCCAAAGGCCACGCCGCTCAGGCCGCCACTGAACACGCCGCGCGCTGCGCCGTGGCCTTTGATGTTGCCGTTGCCGCCCACCGCAAACTGCACCGAGCGCGACCGGCTGGAGGCCAGGCCGCCAAACAGGTAGCCGGTGTCGGTGCGGGCGGCCATCTCGGCCACCAGTTCGGTTAAATCGGGGGTGTTGGCATCGGCGTGGACCAGCGCGGTGTGGGCCTCAAAACCCAGGCCCAGCGGGGCCACGCCGGAGAACACACGGTACTGGTCGGCGGGCAGGTCGCAGAGCATCACGCTGAGGGCCGGTTCATCCCAATACTCCACATTGTTGGCCGCAATGCCGATGCCCACCGTGCCAGACCAGTCGGTCACCTCGGGCAGCTCGCCACTGAGGTGGTCCAGGATGTCTTGGGCGGCGGCGCTGTAGTGGTCGGTGATGTAGAGCAGGCCCAGGCTGGGGGCGCTGGCGTAGTCGGGCAGGGCCATGTGGGCGCGCAACTGGGCCAGCACCAGCCCGGCGGCCATGCTCCATTGGGGGTGGGTGGCGTGGCCGTGGGGGAAAAGCTGCATGGCGGCCTCCGTGGATGTGGGAACTGTGTGGACTATCCGGTGTGCTTTTTAGCCGCAGCCTTCTTGGCCGGGGCTTTTTTGGCGGGGGTCTTCTTGGCAGCTACGGGCGGGACCACGGTTTTACCGGCGGCCTTGGCGATGTCGCCGACGCTTTTCATAGCCTTGGCGGCGAAGTCGGTGGCCAGGTTTTTGCTCTTTTCCAGGGCGGCCTGGGTGTTGGCATCTTGCAGCGCGGCTCCGGCGATTTGCTGGAACTGCTCGGTCAGTGAACCCCACCATTTGAGTGGGTCCACCACGCCGGGCGCAGCCGGTTCAGTGGCTGGTTCTGGGGCTTTTTCGGCAGCTTTGGGGGCGGCCTTTTCAGCCGCTTTGGGCGGGCTGGCGGCTTCGGGTTTGAGCTTGAAGGCGCTGGCCAGGTCGCCCATGCTGAAGTTCATGCCTTTTAGGGTGGCCAGGGTCATCTTTTGCACTTCCAGCGCCTGGATGGTGGCTTTCAGGGCCACGGCGTTTTGGTCTAGCCAAAACTGCACGGCCTTGAGCTCGGTGATGCGCTTGTCCAGCTCTTCCACACTCAGGGTGGGCGCCACCCAGCCGCCCATCGCCGGGGCAGCGGCATTCGCAGCGGCAGAGCCTTTGCCCAGGTTCTGCAAAAAGTCAAAGCCGGGCACGAATTTGCTAAAATCAAAGGCGGGGGTGTCGCTCATGGTGTCTCCTGGTTTTATGGGGGGGCTATTGCTGGCACAGCTTACCCCAATGTGTCAGTGAGAATGCGCTGCGCCGCCGGGTGCGGTGCTCGCCACGGGCAGCTTCAGTTCGACTTTGCTTTCCACGCCCTTGGCATCTTTGAACACCAGGGTCATGGGGATGGTGCTGTCTTTGGGCAGCGCGGCTTTCAGGTCCATCAGCATGACGTGGTAGCCGCCGGGGCTCAGGGCCACGGGCTTGCCAGCGGGCAGGTCCAGACCGCCAGATACGGCACGCATGCGCATCACGTCGCCCTCCATCTTCATTTCATGCACTTCGGCCACCCCGGCCACCGGGGTGGCCACGGAGACCAGCCGGGTGGCCTCTTTAGCGGTGAGTGTCATGAACGCGCCGGTGGCTTTTTGGCCCTGCACGGTGGTGCGGGCCCAGGCCTGCTTCACCTCGACGTTTTGGGCATAGGAATTTTGAACAAAAAGGCCGCTAGCGCATATAAATGCTGCGGTAATAGCTATTAATTTCATAGTATTTACTCTTTCAATGCTGGTGGCCAGCGTGGTCGGACGGGATGATTTCCAGCATCGCGGCGGGTGCCTTCAGGTCGTGCGCCGACTGGCCGGGGGCGGGCATTTCGGCCCAATCGACGCTGCCTTTTTCGCAAGTTTGCAGCACTTTGAAGGCCATCACACCGGCCTCGCCGGGCAGGCTGCCGCGCAGCACGAATTCGTCAAAGTAGGCATCGGGCAGCGCGTTGCCGGGAGCGGCGGTCCAGGTAATGCTGGTCACGCCCTCGGCCATCGACAGCACCCAGCCCACCTTGGGCTGGGGCTTGGCCCCTTTGAAGCCTGCCGGCACGGTGACGCGGATGGCGGTGGTGGGCGAGCCGTTGCAGCCGTGGCCGACGCGCAGCACGGCGCTGTAGCCGGTGTTGCCCAAAGCCGCCGGGTCGGCCAAAACAATATGGGCAAAAGAGGTGCTGGCGCATATGGAAGCTGCGCATGCAGCTGCGAATTTAATAGCAAACGAAAAAGACATGGAACACTCCGACTAAAAACCATAAGGAATATGCCGCTAGCGCAGGTACAGCCTGCGCAGGCAGCTACACATTTAGGAGTTCAGAGGCGGGGGTGGCCCGCGTGCGGGCAGCGGCGCAGCGGGGGCGTAGGCAGTGTGCGTGGCAGGAATGCTGCGCTGGGCATACGCCAGGGGTTGGAGCGGTTCGACCTGCGCATGGGCCGGGCTGGGCGGTGCGCCGGGGGTGGTGCACAGCGGGCAGTCGCCCATCTGGCTGACCACTTGGGTGCTGCCATCCGGGGCGGTGACCAGCAGCTTGACGGCCCCGCCGCTGGAGCAGACCAGCTCCATGGCCTGCGGATGCGTCAGCGGCGACGCAATCGCCACGCCCAGCGACAGTGCAAAACACAACAGCACCCAGCGCGCCAGGCGGCAGGCGTTGGTGTGGAGGTTGCTGGGTGTGCGCATGGGGGGATTATGGATGGCGTGCCAAGCGCCCACCCGCGTCACCCGGCTGACATATCTGCGCCTTGAACGTGTCATATCGCGGCAGGACACTGGTTAACACCTTTACTTCCGAGGAGCTGCCATGTCCCCTCAGCTGTCCCACCCGCTTTGGCGCACGCCCGATGTTCCAGCCGTTTGACACCGCCAACACCGGGCTCTGGCGGGCCAGCCTAGCCCCCGACGACACGGCCGACGACGACAACAGCCACGCGCCGCGTTACCGCTGCATCTTCATCTCCGACCTGCACCTGGGCACACCGGGCTGCCAGGCCGAGCCGCTGCTGCGGTTTTTAAAGGCCCACCCCAGCGACTACCTGTACCTGGTGGGCGACATCATCGACGGCTGGCAGCTGCGGCGGCGCTGGTACTGGCCGCAGTCGCACAACGACGTTGTGCAAAAGCTGCTGCGCCGCGCCCGCAAGGGCTGCCGGGTGATTTTTGTGCCGGGCAACCACGATGAATTTGCGCGCGGCTTTGTCGGCCACCACTTTGGCGGCATCGAGGTGGTGCAAGAGGCCGTGCACGTCACCACCGATGGCCGCCGCCTGTGGGTGGTGCACGGCGACTACTTTGACGCGGTGGTGCAGTACGCCAAGTGGCTGGCCTACCTGGGCGACAACCTGTACGAGCTGACGCTAAAACTCAACCGCCACCTGAACAGCGCCCGCGCCCGGATGGGCCTGCCGTACTGGTCGCTGTCGGCCTACCTGAAGGGCAAGGTAAAAACCGCGCTGAACTACGTGAGCGATTTTGAAGAAGCCGTGGCCGCCGAGGCCCGCAAACGCGGCCACCACGGCGTGGTCTGCGGCCACATCCACCGCGCCGAGATGCGCATGGTCAACGGCACGCTGTACTGCAACGACGGCGACTGGGTCGAGAGCCGCACCGCCCTGGTGGAGCACATGGACGGGCGGCTGGAGCTGCTGCACTGGCAAGACCCGACCGAACCCACCACGGCACCGGCCTCATTGCCCGCCACCGCCACCGCTTAAACCCTGAAGGAAACCCATGTCTGATTTTTTTGCGCAACTCCGTACCCAGCGCTGGGACGACCACCGCTACTACCACCATAGCCGCATCAACCAGTCGCTGCACCTGGTGAGCGCCATCACCTTTGTGTGCGCCTACGCGCTGCTGTTCACCGACCCGGCGCTGGCCGCGCTGCTGGCCTGGGTGGTGGCAATGGGCACGCGCCAGAGCGGGCATTTCTTCTTTGAGCCCACGGGCTACGACGTGGTGAACCAGGCCACGCACGCACACAAAGAAGACATCAAGGTGGGCTACAACCTGCGCCGCAAAGTGGTGCTGCTGGCCATCTGGGCCGCGTCGCCGTTGCTGCTGCTGGCCAGCCCCAGCTTGTTTGGCCTGCTGGAGCCGCACACCACGCTACAGGGCTTTGTGCGCAACACCGGCCTGCTGTGGCTGGCGGTGGGCGCAGGTGGTTTGGTGTTTCGCACCGTGCACCTGTTTTTCATCAAGGATGTGCAGGCCGGGTTGGTGTGGATGACCAAGATCCTCACCGACCCGTTCCACGATATTTGGCTCTACCACAAGGCCCCACTGGCCTTGCTGCGCGGTGAACTTATCGAACCGCGCAAGGCATCGCACTGACGCACCGTGGGTGGCGGCCCGCCCCCTCCCCAACCCTCCCCCGGAGGGGGAGGGAGGAATCCGCCTTGCCCCCTCCCCTTCCGGGGGAGGGTTGGGGTGGGGGCCGGATGTCCGGCCCTACTACCGCCTCAAAACTTCTCCGCCAGCATCTCCTTCAGCACCCGGCGTTGAATCAACTTATTCGTCAACCCAGGGTTGCACCACCACCACCCATCCGCCTGCATAGCCAAAGCGGCGCGCACGAAGCGCTCGGCCACGGCCTCGAAGTCGGCGTCGGTGTAGTTCAAACTGAAAATGAAGCGTCCCGTGCCCACCCAGCTCAAAGCCAAACCCTCCAGCCGCAGGTAATGTTGCAGCAGCCAGTTGTAGCAGGCGGGCTGGGTGTACAGCACCGTCCAGATGGTGGACATGTTGGCCACCTGCACCGGCACGCCCGCAGTTTGCAGGCGCTGGTTGAGCTGCGCGGCGCGCTGGTTCCAGCGGTCGTCCAGCCCGTCATACAGGGCTTGGATGGGGGCGGTGTCCAGGCTGTGCAAAAACACGTTCATCGCGCCCATCACATACGGGTGGGCGTTGAAGGTGCCACGGGCAAAGCAGATGTCGGCCGGGGCCGCCTCGCGAAAGCGCTGCATCCAGGCCCGCTTGCCACACACCACGCCCACCGGCAGGCCACCGCCCAGGGTTTTGCCGTAGGTCACCATATCGGCCTGCACGCCAAAGTATTCCTGCGCGCCACCGGGTGCCAGGCGGAAGCCGACAAACACCTCGTCGAAGATAAGGGCGATGTTTTTCTCGCTGCACACCTGGCGCAACTGCTGCAACCAGCGGGTGTAGGCGGCCCGGTCAAAGTGCGCCTTGCGGCCACTGGCCAGCAGCGACGAGTCGCCGGGTGCGCCCACATTCGGGTGCAGGGCTTGCAGCGGGTTCACCAGCACGCAGGCGATGTCGCGGCGCTTGCGCAGCACTTGCAGGCTGGCCTCGGACATATCTTTCAGGGTGTAGGTTTCGCGCTCGGTCACGGGGTTGCCGATGCCGGGCTGCACATCGCCCCACCAGCCGTGGTACGCGCCGCAAAAGCGCAGCACGTGGGTCTTTTTGCTGTGGTAGCGGGCCAGCCGCACGGCCTGCATCACCGCCTCGGTGCCCGACATATGAAAGCTCACCTCGTCCATGCCCGACAGGGCGGTGAGGCGCTGCGCGTTGTCGGCCACCACCGGGTGGTAGCTGCCCAGCACCGGGCCCAGATCGGCCACCAGTGCACTGCCCTGGGCGATGCAGGCTTTGTAAAAGTCGTAGCCCAGCACGTTGACCCCATAGGCGCCGGTGAGGTCGTAGAACACGTTGCCGTCCAGGTCGGTCACCGTCACGCCCTTGGACGACTGCACGAACGCACCGGCCTTCAACACCTTGCCAAACAGTTCGCGGAACTGGTAGGGCACTTTGTAGGCGGCGATGAACTGCATGTCAGAAATCAGCCCCTCGGCCTGGGCACTCAGGCGCAGGCTGTCGGCGTAGCGGCTGCGGTACAGCGTGGCCAGCCGGGCCAGTGCGGCCTGGCGCTGGGCCACCACCGCGTCGGGTGCGCCGTCCAGCCCAAAAGCCTGGCCCTCGCCGTAGCGGTAATTGGGCAGCAGGGCCGCCAGCCGACGCGCCATGCGCGGGTGGCCGGCCAGGCTGCGGTGCTTGGCCAGCGACAGGGCCAGCCGGGTTTTCAAGCGGGCCGCGCCATACAGCAATGCCGTACCACCCGCAGTGCCCAGGGCGTAGAGAGCCAAATTTTCATTCACAACTTGATCCTTTTAAAAATGCAAATCCGTAAACACATCCAGCAGCTACTGAACCAGGAAGACCTGAACTTTTTGCTCACCAACCGCCTGCCCCGGCGCTGGCTGACGCAGGTGGTGGGGCGCTTTAGCCAGATCGAGCAACCCTGGGTGCGCGATGCGTCGATGGCGGTGTGGAAGTTCTTCTCGGCGCTGGACCTGTCCGAGGCCAAAAAGACCCACTTCACCAGCCTGCACGACTGCTTTACCCGCGAGCTGAAAGACGGCCTGCGCCCGCTGGATAACGACCCGGCAGTCATGACCAGCCCGAGCGACGGCATCGTCGGCGCGCACGGCCCCATCCAGGGCACGCAGGTGTTCCAGGCCAAGGGCTTTCCGTACACGCTGGAGGATTTGCTGGGGGCGGAGGCGGCCGACGGAGCCTGGCGCGACGGCTACTTTGTGACGCTGCGCCTCACCTCCAGCATGTACCACCGCTTCCACGCGCCGCAAGACTGCACGGTGGAACAGGTGACCTACTTCTCGGGCGACACCTGGAACGTCAACCCCATCGCCCTGCGCCGGGTGGAAAAGCTGTTTTGCAAGAACGAGCGGGCGTTTCTCAAAACCCGCATTGCCGCAGGCCCGGCCCAGGGGCAGCCTGTGGCGCTGGTGCCGGTGGCGGCGATTTTGGTGGCCAGCATCCGCCTGCATTTCTTGGACGTGCTGCTGCATTTGAAATACAAAGGGCCGAACACCATCGCCTGCAACGCCGCCTTCACCAAGGGGCAAGAGATGGGCTGGTTTCAGCATGGCTCGACCATCATCGTGCTGGCCCCCAAGGGCTTTGCGCTGTGCGACGGTGTGCACGACGGCTCGGGCATCCGCATGGGCCAGGCGCTTATGCGCTGGACGGCTCCATAACCTCGGCCACCGACGCAGGGAACTGCGCATGGTGGCACTGCACCACCGTGCGCAGCGTGTCCACAAAGCTGTCCACCACGGCGGCCCAGCCCAGGTGGGCCACGCTGGCCGGGGCGTTGCGCCGCAGCGCGAGCAGGCGCGGCGCATCGCAGGCCAGTGCCACGGCGGCCTCCATCAGCTGCGCCTCGTCATCCAGCGGCACCAGCACGCCGTTGTGTCCGGCCCGCACCAGGTCGGCAGCGGCGGCATAGGCGTAGGCCACCACCGGCAGGCCGCTGGCCAGCGCCTCGGGCACCACGTTGCCATAGGTTTCGGTGCTGCTGGGGAACACAAACAAATCGCCCGAGGCGTAGTACGCGGCCAGCGCCTCGCCCTGCTGCACGCCCGCAAACACGGCCTGCGGGCAGCTGGCTTGCAGTGCGCTGCGCAGCGGCCCGTCGCCCACGCAGACCAGCCGCGCCGTGGGCAGCCGGGCCTGGATAGCGGCAAACGCCCGCAGCAGCAGGGCCACGTTTTTCTCTTTGGCCAGGCGGCCCACGTGCAGCACCACCAGGTCGTCCTCGGCCACACCCCAGCGCTGCCGCAGCGCCGCCGAGCGGTGGGTGGGGTTGAACTGCGCCACCTCGACCCCGCGCGACAGCACCGACACATTGCGGTAGCCGCGCGCGTGCAGCGCCTCGACCATCGCCAGGTTGGGCACCAGCGTGGCCATGGTGCGGTTGTGCAGCTTGCGCAAATACGCGTCGATGGGGGTCCTCAACAGGCCCAGCCCGTAGTGGCCCGAGTAGTGGTGAAAATTGGTGTGGAACGAGCTGGTCACCGGCAGCCCCAGCTTGCGGGCGGCGGTGACTGCCGTCCAGCCCAGCGGGCCTTCGGTGGCCACATGCACCACGTCGGGCCGCATGTGCTGCCACAGCGCCAGCAACCGGTTTTTGGACGGCAGGCCAAAGCGCAGGCTGCCGTAGCGCGGAATCGGCACGCCAGCGGAGAGCACCTGGTCCAGCCCCTGACGCGGCTCAGACGCAACCGCGCCTGGCTGGCGGGGCCGCACCACCTGCACCGCGTGGCCGCGTTGCAGCATGCCATCGACCAGGCGGCCCAGCGTCATGGCCACGCCATTCACCTCGGGCGCAAACGTCTCGGTGACCAGCGCAATCCGCAGACTGCCAGGCTGGGCCACGAACGACTCGACAATGATTTCTTCGGGGTTTTCCACAGGCACTAGGCTAGGGCCTGTGTGTGTCACATTGATGCGATTGGCATGGCAGTTTTACGACAGCGACCGGCCTGGAAAACTATAAGTTTTTTAGGGCTCTAACGCATATTCAATATGCGTTATTAGCTATTAAATAGAGCCACTTGCACAATTCTGCGGATGACCAAGCGGCCAATGTGCCAGCGACAAAAATCAAGACGAAGCGAAGGGATTTAGCGGGTTGCGTGGTTGAGGTGCATCG
>NZ_JBWMAU010000033.1:0-6379 GCF_056521445.1 Rhodoferax sp. LB1P47
TGGTAAACCAGATGATGTCACTTCCCAGTGGCTGCGCCTACACCTTCACCCTCAAAAATTCGACTCCCAATCGACAGGAAATTACATCTTTGAGTGGTTGTGCAAGTGGCTCAAATATATAGCGCTAAGCGTGTTTGGCCCGCTTGCTGGCAAATGCCACCGGAATCGCCAAGGCTCGGCGGCCCGGCTCCAGCGTAAAGGCCTGCCCTGCCGCCAGGCTACCCGGCTGTACCACCGCCAGATACCAGCCGCAGCGGCCCGACTGGGCCATGTCGCGCGTGGCACCTAAGTAGCCCATTACGGCGTTGAATTTGAAGCAGGGCTGGCGTGGCTCGGTGACGCGCAGGCTGCAATCGGGGAAGTGCAGCAGGTCGCCCACCCACACCTCGGCCTCCAGCAGGCCACGCAGAGTCAGGTTCTCGCCCACAAAACCGGGCGGTAAGGGCTCGTCAAACAGGCTGACCCCTTGGGCCTGCCGCTGGGCTTGCCAGAAGGCGTAATGCTCGGCGGGGTAGGCGTAGACGGCTTTGTCCAGCCCGCCGTGCACGCTGAGGTCGGCCTGCTCGTCGCCCGCCAGGCCCAGGCGGCCCACGGCCACCGTGCCCGCTACGGCGTGCTTGCCAATGCCCGACAGCACGCGCCGCCCACCGGCCATCAGCGGGCGGGCAGTGCCGATGTTGAGGCTCTCCAGTTGCATCAGCAGCGCTCGAAAATAGCCGCAATACCCTGGCCGCCGCCGATGCACATGGTCACCAGCGCGTAGCGGCCCTGGATGCGTTGCAGCTCGTACAGGGCTTTGACGGTGATCAGCGCGCCCGTGGCACCGATCGGATGGCCCAGCGAGATGCCCGAGCCGTTGGGGTTCACCTTGGCCGGGTCCAGGCCCAGGTCGCGGCCCACGGCGCAGGCTTGGGCGGCAAAGGCTTCGTTGGCCTCGATCACGTCCAGGTCTTGCACCGTCAGCCCGGCTTTTTGCAGCGCCAGGCGGGTGGCGGGCACCGGGCCGATGCCCATGTACTGCGGGTCTACCCCGGCATGCGCGTAGGCCACCAGGCGGGCCAGCGGCTGCAGGCCACGGGCTTTAGCTGTGGCCGCGTCCATCAGCACCACGGCGGCGGCGGCATCGTTGATGCCCGAGGCGTTACCGGCGGTGACCGTGCCATTTTCTTTGGCGAAGGCAGGCTTGAGCTTGGCCATGTCGGCCATCGTCACACCGCTGCGGAAGTGTTCATCGCTGGCAAACAGGGTGTCGCCCTTTTTGCTTTTCAACACCACGGGGGTGATCTGGCTGGTGAAGTAGCCCGCAGCCGTGGCACGTTCGGCCCGGTGGTGGCTTTCTACCGCCAGTGCGTCTTGCTCTTCGCGGCTGATGCCCCATTTTTTGGCGATGTTTTCAGCCGTCACGCCCATGTGGATGTTGTGGAAGGGGTCGTGCAGCGCGCCAATCATCATGTCGGTCAGTTTGGCGTCGCCCATGCGCATGCCCCAGCGGGCGCTGAGGGCGGCGTAGGGGGCGCGGCTCATGTTCTCGGCCCCGCCGCCAATGGCGATGTCGGCGTCGCCCAGCAAAATGCTTTGTGCCGCGTTGACGATGGCCTGCAGGCCCGAGCCGCACAGGCGGTTCACGTTGTAGGCGGGCGTGCCTTCACCACAGCCACCCAGCACGGCCGCCGCGCGCGACAAATACATGTCGCGCGGCTCGGTGTTGACCACATGGCCAAACACCACATGGCCCACGTCGGCTCCCTCGGTCTGGGCACGCAGCAGCGACTCGCGCACCACCTGGGCGGCCAGGTCGATGGGCGGTATGTCCTTCAGGCTGCCGCCAAAGGTTCCGATCGCGGTACGTACGGCGCTGACAACAACAACTTCGCGGGCCATGGAGATTCCTTGTAAAAAGTTAAAGGGAAGGGGGAAGATGCCAGGGATGGCTGGGAAAGTCAGTTTCCAGCCAGTTCAGAATTCATAATTATGAATGCAAATTAAATCAACAACGGAGACACCGCATGGCCGCCCCTACCCATTACGCTGATTTTTACCAGCGCTCCCTCACCGAGCGCGACGCATTCTGGAGCGAGCAGGCCCGGTTGATCGACTGGCAGACCCCACCCCAGCAGGTGTGCGACTACAGCCACCCGCCGTTTGCCAAATGGTTTGTGGGCGGCACCACCAACCTGTGCCACAACGCAGTGGACCGGCACCTCACCGACCGGGCCGACCAGCGGGCGCTGATCTTCGTGTCCACCGAGACGGGCGAAGAAACGGTTTATAGCTTTCGACAGTTACACGCCGAAGTCCAGCGCATGGCTGCTGTCTTGCTGGACTTGGGTGTGGCCAAGGGCGACCGGGTGCTGGTCTACATGCCGATGGTGGCCGAGGCCGCGTTTGCCATGCTGGCCTGCGCCCGCATCGGGGCTATCCACTCGGTGGTGTTTGGCGGCTTTGCCTCGGGCGCGCTGGCCTCGCGCATCGAAGATGCCGAGCCGGTGGTTGTCATCAGCGCCGATGCCGGTTCGCGCGGCGGCAAAGCCGTGGCCTACAAGCCGCTGCTAGACGAAGCCATCCGCCTGTCTGCCCACAAACCCCGCGCCGTGCTGCTGGTAGACCGCGGCCTGGTTGCTATGGATTTAGTAGCTGGTCGTGACCATCTGTGGGGCGCAGAGCGGCTAAAACACTTGGACACGCTCGTGCCCTGCGCCTGGGTCGATGCCACACACACCAGCTACACCCTGTACACCAGCGGCACCACCGGCAAGCCCAAGGGCGTGCAGCGCGACACCGGCGGCTACGCCGTGGCGCTGGCCGCTAGCCTGCCGCATATCTACGGCGGCAAGCCCGGCGAAACCTTCTTTTGCACCAGCGACATCGGCTGGGTGGTGGGCCACAGCTACATCATCTACGGCCCGCTGATCGGCGGCATGGCCACCATCTTGTACGAGGGTCTGCCGACCCGGCCCGACGGCGGCATCTGGTGGAGCCTGGTCGAAAAGTACCAAGTGACGGTGATGTTCAGCGCGCCCACCGCCGTGCGAGTGCTGAAAAAGCAAGACCCGGCGCTGATGGCGAAGTACGACCTGTCCAGCCTGCGCGCGTTGTTCCTGGCCGGGGAGCCGCTGGACGAACCCACCGCCACCTGGATTAACCAGGCCTTGGGCAAACCCATCATCGACAACTACTGGCAGACCGAAACCGGCTGGCCCATCCTGGCCCTGTGCAACGGCGTGGAGTCGGCCGCCACCAAGTTCGGCTCGCCCGGCAAGGCGGTGTACGGCTATAACGTCAAGCTGCTCGACGATGCCACTGGCGAGGAGTTGACCGGCCCGAATCAAAAGGGCGTGGTCGCCATCGAGGGCCCGCTGCCCCCCGGTTGCCTGCAAACCGTGTGGCGTGACGATGCCCGCTTTGTGCAAACCTACTGGTCCAGCGTGCCCGGCAAAATGCTCTACAGCACCTTCGATTGGGGCGTGCGTGATGCGGACGGCTACTTTTTCATCCTGGGCCGCACCGACGACGTGATCAACGTAGCCGGCCACCGCCTGGGCACCCGCGAGATCGAAGAGAGCATTGCCGCCCACCCCAATATCTCCGAGGTGGCGGTGGTCGGCGTGGCCGATGCGCTCAAAGGCCAGGTGGCCATGGCGTTTGCGGTACTCAAAGACTCCAGCGTGATCAATAGCGAGGCCGACCGCGCCCAGCTGGAAGCCGAGGTGATGCGCATGGTAGATAAAGATTTAGGCGCCGTGGCCCGCCCCGCCCGCGTCACCTTTGTGCACCTGCTGCCCAAAACCCGCAGCGGCAAACTGCTGCGCCGCGCCGTGCAAGCCGTCTGCGAAGGCCGCGACCCCGGCGACCTGACCACCATGGACGACCCGGCGGCCTTGCAGCAGATCAAAGAGCTGGTTGCGGGCCAGTAGGGTCTGCAATATACTGGATGTGTATCCAGTTATTTGCTATTTTAAATATAGCTAGTAGCGATGGTGCAATATGCGCTAGAGGCCTATTTTGTTTAAATTTTTACCAATCCAGAGGGGCAGGGCGTGACCGACACCCTGGTCCCCGTCACTGCCATCAAAGGTCGGGGCACGGCCACGCACCTGGCGCACCGCTTCAGCAGCGAGGACCGCGCCGCGTTCGACGACGGCTGGGGCACGCTGGAAGGCGCGGAGCCCGCCGCGCCCCTCGCCACCCAGGTCATTTTTGAAGACGCACACAGCGCCATCACCCGCAACGACTCGCCCGACATTTACTTCGACTACGGCCTGAACCCGTACCGGGGCTGCGAGCACGGCTGCATTTATTGCTACGCCCGGCCCACGCACAGCTATCTGAATATGTCGCCGGGGCTGGACTTTGAAACCAAGATCATCGCCAAGCGCAACCTGGCCGAGGTGCTGGCCCGCGAACTTGCCGCCCGCAGCTATGTGCCGCGCATGCTGGCCCTGGGCACGGTGACCGACGGCTACCAGCCCATCGAGCGCGAATTAAGCCTGACCCGCAGCGCGATTGCCGTGGCGCAGCGCTGCCACCATCCCCTGGCGCTGGTGACCAAGGGCAGCGGGGTGGAGCGGGATTTGGACCTGCTGGCCCCGATGGCGGCGCGCAATCTGGCCGCCGTGTACGTGACCATTACTACGCTGGATGCCGCCCTGGCCCGCACGCTGGAGCCGCGTGCTGCCGCACCGCACCGCCGCCTGCGCAGCATCCGCGCCCTGGCCGACGCGGGCGTGCCGGTGGGCGTAAGCGTGGGGCCGCAGATTCCGTTCATCAACGACGACATGGAGCAGGTGCTGGCCGCTGCCTATGAGGCCGGTGCCCGCACTGCCTTCTACACCGTGCTGCGCCTGCCCTGGGAGGTGGCCCCGCTGTTCCGCCAGTGGCTGGAGCTGCACTACCCGCAGCGCGCCGACCGGGTGATGGCCCGCATCCAGGATATGCGCGGCGGCAAAGACTACAACGCCGACTTTGCCACCCGCATGAAAGGCAGCGGCCTGTGGGCCGACCTGCTGCGCCAGCGCTTCCACAAGACGTGCGCCAAGCTGGGTTTGAACCGTGAGCGGGTGGAGCTGGACGTGGGGCAGTTCCGGCCCGGCTTGTTGTCCGGGCAGGAAAGCCTGTTTTAGACGATGGACAGCCCCAACCCCTGGGCGTGGTGTGCCATGTGGTCGGCCATGAAGCTGCTGATGAAGTAGTAGCCGTGGTCGTAGCCGGTGTGGCGGCGCAGCAGCAGGGGCTGGCCCACGGCCTGGCAGGCGGCTTCAAAGATATGCGGGTGGAGCTGCGGGGCCAAGAACTTGTCGGCCAAACCCTGGTCGATCAAGATGCCTTGGGGGTAGGGCGCAGCGGTCTGGGCGGCCATCAAAAACACCGCATCGTGCGCGGGCCAGGGGGTGTTGTCGGCCCCCAAATAGCCGGTAAACGCCTTTTGCCCCCAGGCGCACTGGGTGGGCGCGCAGATGGGCGCAAAGGCCGACACCGACTTGAACAGGCCGGGGTATTTCAGCGCCAGCGTCAACGCGCCATGCCCGCCCATCGAGTGGCCAAAGATGCCGATGCGCTCAGGGTCGATCGACAACTCTTCGACCAGCAGGGGCAGCAGCTCTTGGACCAGGTAGCTTTCCATGCGGTAGTGGGTGGACCACGGTGCCTCGGTCGCGTCGATGTAGAAGCTGGCGGCCATGCCAAAGTCCCAGCTATCGGCCTCGCCTGGCAGATTTGCCCCGCGTGGCCCGGTGTCGGGCGCGATCAAGGCGATGCCCAGTTGCGCGGCGTACTGCTGCGCCCCGGCCTTGGTCATGAAGGTTTCTTCGTTGCAGGTCAGGCCGGCCAGATAGAGCAGGGCGGGCACCGGGCCGCTGGTGTTGGGCGGCATGTACACCGCAAAGCGCATGGGCAGGCCGATCTCGCTGGATTCGTGCTGGTAGAAGGTTTGCACGCCGTCAAAGCAGGCGTGCTCGGAGAGGGTGGTGAGCGCAGTCATCAGAACAGCACCACGCCACGGATGGATTCACCGCGTTTCATCAAATCAAACCCCTTGTTGATATCTTCTAACGGCATGGTGTGGGTGATCAGCGGGTCGATGCTGATCTTGCCCTCCATGTACCAGTCCACAATCTTCGGCACGTCGGTGCGCCCGCGTGCGCCGCCGAAGGCCGAGCCCTCCCATTTGCGGCCGGTGACCAATTGGAACGGCCGGGTGCTGATCTCTGCCCCGGCTTCGGCCACGCCGATGATGATGCTGCGGCCCCAGCCCTTGTGGGTGCATTCCAGCGCCTGGCGCATCACCTGGGTGTTGCCGATGCATTCAAAGCTGTAGTCGGCCCCGCCGTCAGTGAGTTGGACGATGGCATCCACCACATTCGGGACCTCTTTGGGGTTGATG
>NZ_JBWMAU010000034.1:0-5729 GCF_056521445.1 Rhodoferax sp. LB1P47
CTTCTTGGTCGGCTGCCATGGCCAGGGTTTGTTGCTTCATCTTTGTCGCCTTGCGAGTGATGAATACAGGCATGCAAGTCACGCGCCAGTTCTGGACTTATTCAGCCTTGCCTTAAGCCAATTCCTATCAAAGCGGGCGTAAGCAGCTGCCATATTTAAAGTGGCACACCCATATAGAAATTGACGCAAGCGTGCTTGTCAGATGCCTTGTGTCGGCCGATCAGATTGGTCAGTGGCCCAAGCGTTTAAATGCACCCCACCCCCTCCAAAACCGCTTGCCCCCGCACCCACCTCCCGGTTACCCTCGCGGCCCTATGTCATCAAGCCGTCACCATTTTTCGCTAGTACCCATTGAAGCCGACATGGGGGTTCTGTCCTGGTGGCGGGCGCTGTGCGCCATTGCCGTGCTGAATGTGGGCCTGTGGCTGGCTGTGCTGCACATGGGGCCGGGCAGCGGCATCCACGCGGGGCTGCAGCTGGCCTTGTCGGGCGTGTACGTGCTGGTGTGCGCTTACCGTTCGGTGCTGCCCCGGGTGGACTTGGAGCGGCTGGTGGTGGTGGACACGCGGTTGTCCAGCATCTTCTTGGGTCGCAGCGCCGCCACGGTGGCCGAGATTTGCTTTGCGTTGCAGCTGGGTCTGCTGGTGCACCAGCTGGGCGTGCATGCGGGCCTGCCGTGGGTGCAAATGGCCGCGTGGGCGATACCGGTGTTCATGGTGGTGGCGCAAGGTTTCTGCTGGCACAGCGTGCTGACGCTGAACCACATTACCCAGGCGGTGGAGTCTTCGCTGTGGGCGGCGGGCTTTGCGTGGATGGCAGCCCTGCTGGGGGCCGTCGCCTGGGGCAGCAGTGGCTGGGTGCACGGCTTGGCCATTGGCGGGATCGTGGGTTCGGTGTGCTTCGTGGCCTATGTGCTGTGCGTGGATGTGCCGATGTACTGGCGCCGTTACCAGCATGGCCGCGCCCACGGGCAGGTCTATATGCGCCTGGACCAGGGGGCGCACGATGCCTGGCACCGCCGCGAGCCAAGCGGCAGCTGGGCGGCATGGAGGGCCGATGCGCTCTGGCTGACGCCGTACTTCAGCTTCGGCGTGTGGGTGAGCATTGCGATGGTGTTTGTTCCGGGCGTGTAACGTCCTGGGTGGGTTGCTATATTTAGCATAGCTTCTCGTGCAAGTGGAATAAGCGCTAGAGGCATATTTGCCTTGTATTTTTACCTCGGTACTGGTGTTTTCCCTGTGCCCGCAGCAGGCCATTCGGGCTTCAAATCTGCCGGTTTCAAAGCGCTTTGAATGGCGGGTTCTCGTACACTCGCCGCAGCTTTTTCACCTACCCAGGCCGCACCATGCTCTCCGTCGCACACCAAACCCAACTCGCCCACCAGCACGTCGTCGCCGCCCTCAAAGCCCGCCCTGAGGCCAAGGCTGCGCGTAAGGCGTGGAACGCTTTTGCGGCCCGGTTGGACGCACACTTCCCACAATTGGTGAAAGAACTCGCCCCGCTGTACGGTGCGCGGCCCGATTTCATGGACTTTTTGGTGGACCTGCTGTCCAAGGCCTTCGATGCCTGGAACGCCCGCCCGGCCGACTTGCAGGCGCTGGACGTGCAGCGCGAGAAAAATCCGCGCTGGTTCCAGTCGCAAAAAATGCTGGGCGGCGTGTGCTACGTGGATCTGTATGCGGGCAACCTGAAGGGTTTACTTAAGCAGATTCCGTACTTCAAGGAGCTGGGGCTGACCTATCTGCACCTGATGCCGCTGTTTAAATGCCCGGACGGCAACAGCGACGGCGGCTACGCGGTCAGCAGCTACCGCGAGGTGAACCCGACCCTGGGCACGATGGCCGACCTGCAAGCCCTGGCCGCCGCGCTGCGTGCCGAGGGCATCAGCCTGGTGCTGGACTTCATCTTCAACCACACCTCGGACGAGCACGCCTGGGCGCAGGGCGCGGTGGCGGGCGACCCGCGCCACAAAGACTTCTACTACCTGTTCCCCGACCGCACGCTGCCCGACGCGTATGACCAAACCGTGCGCGAGATCTTCCCCGACCAGCACCCCGGCGCGTTCTCGCAACTGCCCGATGGCCGCTGGGTCTGGACCACCTTCAACAGCTTCCAGTGGGACCTGAACTACAGCAACCCGGCCGTGTTTACCGCCATGGCGGGCGAGATGCTGGCCATTGCCAACCTGGGCACCGAGATTTTGCGCATGGACGCGGTGGCCTTTGTGTGGAAGCGCATGGGCACGGTGTGCGAGAACCTGCCCGAGGCGCACACGGTGATCCGCGCCTTCAGCGCGCTGGTGCGCATCGCCGCGCCCAGCATGCTGTTCAAGAGCGAGGCCATCGTGCACCCGGACGATGTGGTGAAGTACATCTCGCCCGAGGAATGCCAGCTCTCGTACAACCCGCTGCAAATGGCCTTGCTGTGGAACAGCCTGGCCACCCGCGAGGTGAATCTGCTGCATCAGGCCCTGGAGCAGCGCCACAACCTCGACCCCGACACGGCTTGGGTCAACTACGTGCGCAGCCACGACGACATCGGCTGGACCTTTGCCGACGAAGACGCCCTCCAGCTCGGCATCCACGGTTTTGCGCACCGGCAGTTTTTGAACCGCTTTTATGTAAACCGTTTTGAGGGTAGCTATGCGCGGGGCGTGCCGTTCCAGGACAACCCGGCTACGGGCGACTGCCGCATCAGCGGTACCTGTGCGTCCTTGGTGGGTATCGAGCAGGGCGACCCGCTGGCCGCTGCCCGCATCTTGCTGCTGCACAGCGTGGCCCTGAGCACCGGCGGCATGCCGCTGATCTACCTGGGCGACGAGGTGGGCACGCCCAACGACCACAGCTACCTGAACGACCCCGCCAAGGCCGGAGACAGCCGCTGGGTGCACCGCCCGGCCCGCGTGCCCGGCCTGTACAGCCAGCGGAATAAAAAGAACACCGTGCCCGGCCAGATCTACCAGGGCCTTCGCCGCATGGTGGAGGTGCGTGCTTCGCTGGAGGTGTTTGCCGGGGGGCAGCTCACCGGCTTCCGCGCGGGCAACCCCAGCGTGCTGGGCTATCTGCGCGGTGCGCCCGGTGCCCATGTGCTGGTGCTGGCCAACTTCAGCGAGCAGCCGCAAGAGTGCCCGGCCATTGTCTTTAGCGCCCAGCCCGAGAGCGCGGTGGACCTGCTGACGGGCGTGGCCCATCTGCTGCATGCAGGATTGACGCTGGGGCCTTACGAGGTGCTGTGGCTGGATTGCCGGGTTTCTACGACTGATTAATGCGCCCGCCCAGATTTTTTCTTCGCTGCGTAGTACCTCTGTCAAGTTACGTTGTGGACTGTTGACAGAGATCCATAGACTTTCTATCTATATTCGCCAGATTATGGTTTTATTCGGCTGCGCAACCAGCGTAAGCTAGGTTGCTCTAACCAATACGTTAATCCACTCGCCAAAAAAAATGCAATGCCAACTGTGGAAATAAGCGCAATCCAACCGTTAATATCCAGTGCATACAATTTAAAAAGAATTAGGTAGCCCAGGTTGCGGTGCACCAGATATAGCGTGAATGAAATACTCCCTAGCCACAGTGTCAATGGTGAAGCCAGGAAATTAATTTCCCCAGCAATTGCCAGCCCCATAATTAAAAAAACTATCGCAGCAACGCCACTCATAAAAAAACCATTATTAAAAAATTCGGTCGTTACACAGAGAGCAATAATCCCGATCGAAAACTTAAATTTTTGACCAGTAGCCGATCTCAAATAATGAAACATCATCCCCGCAATAAAAAATGGCCCGTACAGAAATATCTGTACCCAGTTTTTAATAATTTCATATTGTTCTGGAATATAAAGTTTTAAAAAAGGCAATGTATTTGCCAAAGCTAGCCAAAGCAAACTTACGGTTATCGGATAGTTGAGTGCCTTGGTTTTCATTAATAGCGCCATCAGCACGTAAAACGACAACTCCACAGCCAGTGTCCAAAAAACAAGATCTATATCTGGAAAGCCCAAGTAGGCTTGTAACATTGTTGTATTTATAAAATAACCACTAAGCCAGACTTTGGAGCCATTTTTTGAAAAATCAACTACAAAAACAAGCAGTAAAACAGCCCAATAGGCTGGATAAATTCTACTAAATCTTAGTAATAAAAATTCTTTGGAATTTTGACATTTTTCAATGGTTTGATAAATAAAAAAACCAGAAATTACAAAAAATAATTGCACTCCATAACGACCATATTCAAAATCATATGGGAAATTCGTTGAATACCGGTGAACATGCGCAACATAATGAAAAAGAACGACGGCAAGACATGCCAAGCCACGTAGCGCATCTACCGCTGCAAGTCGTTGTTGTGTTTGAACCTTAGTGTGCAATCTCAGTGCTCCCTAATTGAGCCGGCAACAGCGCCACATATTTCGCGTGCGCCTGGGTCCAGGTAAATGCCGATACCACATGCTGGCGCAGCCGCAAGCCCATCGCTTGTGCGGTTGCGGGCTCGTCCAGCAAGGCGCGCAGGCACACAGCCAGCGCCTCTGGGTTGTCCGGTGGCACCAAATGGCCCGTCACCCCGTCTTCTAATATCTCGGGAATCCCGCCCACGTGGGACGCAATCACGGGTATGCCAAAGATCCCCGCTTCCAGCAGCACCAAGCCAAATGGCTCTACGCGGCTAGGCAGTACAAAAATACGGGCTTTTTGGAAGAATCCTGCCATTTGGGCGTGCGGTATGTCTTTGAAAAAATGCACCCGAGCGTCCAGCTTGTGCTGCTGGCACAAGGCCTGCAATGCGGGCAAGGCCTGGTCCGTGGCGCCCACCAGTACCAATTGCAGATCGGAATAATCGTCTTTCACACGGGAAAACGCTTCAATGAGAACGTCTTGGCCTTTCTTGCGCTCGAACTTTCCGACATTCAAAACAATACGGCCACAAGGCGTTGGGGGTGTTTGCGCTACGTCGGCCATGCGCTCGAATTGGTTGGCATGGATGCCATTGTGAATAACGCAAGCGGCTACGTTTTTACCCAAAGTCTGGTGTACGCGGCGTTGCATGTCTTGAGAGCAAACCACATTCGCCTGCACGCGCTGCGCCAGTGCGCGCCAAGCCGCCACTTCAGGTGCAGGCGCATCCGCTACCGCGCTAAGGTCGGCGCCGTGGAATGAGAGCAGCAGGGGAATCGGCTTTGCCAAACCCCGGGCAATCTGTTCCAGGATAAAAACCGACGGCGTCGGGTAATGGGCGTTGATGGCGGCAATCTGGTTTTCTTGGCAAAACCGTTGGAATGTGGTGCCAAACTGCTGCCTCCATAAAAAGTACGCCAGCCGGGTTTTCAGATTGGCACCGAAGGGATAAGGGCGAACACGCCAGCGAACCGTGCGCAGCCCCTGGAACGCACCCCATTGGGGTTGCGTAGCCGCCCAGTCTGGGATGAGCACCAGCGGCTCAAATAATCCAGTCTTTTGCATTTCTTGCGCCAGCTGGAGCACCACCTGGTTCACGCCACCTGCATGCCCTAAGGGCCATGGCAAAACAAAAAGGTAGGTGGGACGCGAAGAATGCATGTGCTGTGGCAGAGCGGGTAAGGCGGCACTGTACGCTAGCCCCGCGCGGGTGTCGGGGCAATTAAGGCAAGGCTGAATAAGTCCAGAACTGGCGCGTGACTTGCATGCCTGTATTCATCACTCGCAAGGCGACAAAGATGAAGCAACAAACCCTGGCCATGGCAGCCGACCAAGAAGC
>NZ_JBWMAU010000035.1:0-5440 GCF_056521445.1 Rhodoferax sp. LB1P47
ACATGGCTTTCGATGCACCTCAACCACGCAACCCGCTAAATCCCTTCGCTTCGTCTTGATTTTTGTCGCTGGCACATTGGCCGCTTGGTCATCCGCAGAATTGTGCAAGTGGCTCTAATATGTAGCATATGATTTTTGGGGCATTCCGGCAAAAGTACGGTGCGGTAAGCTCCCCAGTTTGCCCTTCCGCCCCGCCATGTCCTTCGCTCCCCTCCAAAACGACAGCTTTCTGCGCGCCTGTCTGCGCCAGTCCACCGACCACACCCCCGTGTGGCTGATGCGCCAGGCGGGCCGCTACCTGCCGGAATACCTGGCCACGCGGGCCAAGGCGGGCAGCTTCATGGGGCTGGCCACCAACACCGACTACGCCACCGAAGTCACCCTGCAGCCGCTGGAGCGGTTTCCGCTGGATGCTGCCATTTTGTTCAGCGACATCCTCACCGTGCCCGATGCGATGGGCCTGGGTCTGAGCTTTGCGCAGGGCGAAGGCCCGCGCTTTGCCCACCCGGTGCGTGACGAAGCCGCCGTGGCCAAGCTGGAAGTGCCCGACATGGACAAGCTGCGCTATGTAACGGATGCGGTCACCTCCATCCGCCGTGCGCTGAATGGCCGGGTGCCGCTGATCGGCTTCTCGGGCAGCCCCTGGACACTGGCCTGCTACATGGTCGAAGGCAAGGGCTCCGACGACTACCGCCTGGTCAAAAGCATGCTGTACAGCCGCCCGGACCTGATGCACCGTATGCTGCAAGTCAACGCCGATGCGGTCGCCGCCTACCTCAACGCCCAGATCGAAGCCGGTGCGCAGGCGGTGATGATTTTTGACAGCTGGGGCGGCGTGCTGGCCGACGGCGCGTTCCAGCAGTTCAGCCTGGCCTACACCCAGCAAGTGTTGCAAAAACTCAAAACCGAGCACAACGGGGTGCGCATTCCGCGCCTGGTGTTCACCAAGGGCGGCGGCCTGTGGCTGGACGAGATGGCTGGCCTGGACTGCGAGGTGCTGGGGCTGGACTGGACGGTGAATCTGGCCAAGGCCCGCGCCCAGGTGGGCCATAGCAAGGCCCTGCAAGGCAACATAGACCCGAACGTGCTGTTTGCCCCGCCCGCGCAGATTGCCGCCGAGGTGGAGCGCGTGGTGCGCAGCTTTGGCGTGCCCCACCAGGGTGCAGGCACCGGCCCCACGCACATTTTCAACCTGGGCCACGGCATCAACCAGCACACCCCGCCCGAGCACGTGGCGGCACTGGTGGAGGCGGTACACCGGGTTTCGCGCCAAGTTAGGGCCTAAAAATAGTTTGCCGATGCACCACTTATGCACAAAATTTGTGATGCAGTGCGGCAAGACAGCACAAGGGTGGCACCACCCGCTATGAAACCCATAGCGCTCGTAAGTCCTTGATTCATATAGTCATCTGAAATTGCTTTTTTTAGAGGCAATCCGTCGAAAGCCTTGATTTACCGGGCTTCGCGGGCCACCCCGCAGAGATATCAACAAAGTTATCCACAGATTCTTGGGATACCTTGTAAATCAGTTGCAAATCAAGCACTTAGCCGCCTTCCCTCTAGTTCACGTGAAATACCGCACATAAACCAAGCCATGCCGCACCGGCTCTCCGTCGTCGTCCAGACCCCCGCCCACAGCGCCATCGCCGGGCCGCTGACCTATGGCCACACCACCGCCCTGCCGCCCGGCAGCCTGGTGCGGGTGCCGCTGGGCAAACGCGAAACACTGGGCGTGGTGTGGGATGGCGAGCCTCAAGAGTCCACTTTTGAGATCCGCCCTTTAAGCGCCGCACTCGACGGCCTGCCGCCGCTGAACGCGGCCTGGCGCGGCCTGGTGCAGTTTGCCGCCCTGTACTACCAACGCGCCGTGGGCGAAGTGGCCCTGGCCGCCCTGCCCCCGCAGCTGCGCGAGTTGGGCGCGGCGCAGCTCACCCGGCGGCTCAAGCGGCCCGCCAAAGGTGCCGATGCGCAGGCGGATGCCGCTATACATTCCGCAGCACTCAGCGCAGAGCAGACCTGCGCCATTGCCGAATTTGAAGCCCAACCTGGCCCGTTCTTGCTGTTTGGCTCTACCGGCAGCGGCAAGACCGAGGTGTATCTGCAACTGGTGCAGCGCCTGCTGGCCCGCGACCCCACGGCCCAGGCGCTGGTGATGGTGCCCGAGATCAACCTCACGCCGCAGCTGGAAGCCCGCTTCCGCGAACGCTTCGAACCCCGCTTTGGCGCAGCGGCGGTGGTGTCCATGCACAGCGGCATGACCGCCCCGCAGCGCCTGAAAAGCTGGCTGGCCGCGCACGGGGGCACGGCGCGCATCGTGCTGGGCACGCGCATGGCGGTGTTTGCGTCCATGCCCCGGCTCAAGCTCATCGTGGTCGATGAAGAGCACGACCCCAGCTACAAGCAGCAGGAAGGCGCGCGCTACTCGGCCCGCGACTTGGCGGTGTACCGCAGCCAGCTGGAAACGCGTTTATCCACAGACCCCGAACCCTGCCGCGTGTTGCTCGGCTCGGCCACCCCGTCGCTGGAGAGCTGGCACCACAGCCGCCCCGCTGCCGAGGGCGGCCGCTACGTGCGCCTGGCCATGCCCAGCCGCATCGGCGCGGGCGCGTTGCCCAAGGTGCGGTTGGTGGACATGGGCTTGCAGCAAAAGAAAACCGTGTTCTCACCCCAGCTGCTGGCCGCCATCCAGCAGCGCATTGCGCGTGGCGAGCAGAGCATGGTGTTTTTGAACCGGCGCGGCTACGCCCCGGTGCTGGCCTGCGGCAGCTGCGAATGGAAGAGCGAATGCCCGCATTGCAGCGCCTACCGCGTGTTCCACAAGATCGACCGCAGCCTGCGCTGCCACCACTGCGGCTATGCCGAACCGGTGCCGCGCGCCTGCCCCACCTGCGGCAACCCCGACATCGCCCCCGTGGG
Organism: Rhodoferax sp. LB1P47; assembly: GCF_056521445.1. NCBI lineage: Bacteria > Pseudomonadati > Pseudomonadota > Betaproteobacteria > Burkholderiales > Comamonadaceae > Rhodoferax > Rhodoferax sp. LB1P47. The sequence goes on from NZ_JBWMAU010000035.1 coordinate 2,917, forward strand.
CCGGGGCACCGAACGGCTAGAAGAGCACCTGGCCGAATTACTCGCCAGCGTGCGCCGCCCCGACGGGGGCCCGGTGGTGGTGGCCCGCATCGACGCCGACAGCACCAAGGCCAAAGGCGCGCTGGAAGCCCAGTTGGCCGAGGTGCACACCGGCGCGGTCGATGTGCTGGTGGGCACGCAGATGATTGCCAAGGGCCACGACTTTCGCCGCATCACCCTGGTGGCCGCCATCCAGCCCGACGGCGCGCTGTTCTCCAGCGACTTCCGCGCCCCCGAGCGCTTATTTGCCCTGTTGATGCAAGCGGGAGGCCGGGCAGGCCGCGATGCCGCCCACAGCCAGAGCAGCGAAATGTGGGTGCAGACTGAACACCCCCAGCACCCGCTGTTTGCCGCCCTGCGCCAGCACGACTACCCGGCGTTTGCCGCCAGCCAGCTCGACGAGCGCCGCGCGGCAGGCATGCCGCCCTTCAGCTTCCAGGCGCTGGTGCGCGCCGAGGCCCGCACGCAAGAAGCCGCCCAGGCATTCCTGACCCTGGCCAGCGCCGCCGCCTGCGACGTGCCGGATGTGGAGCGCGTCACCCTTTACCCCGCCGTGCCGATGGGCGTGCAGCGGGTGGCCAATATCGAGCGTGCCCAGATGCTGGTGGAAAGCCCCTCCCGCCAGGCCCTGCAACGCTTTCTGCTGGCCTGGCAAGCCGTGCTGCGCGCCACCCGCAGCCAGCCCGAGGCCAAAGGCCTGGTCCGCTGGGCCATCGACGTAGACCCATTAAGCATTTAAAGAAAATCGGCTTCTAGCGCATATAACACCTGCACAAGCAGCTACCAAATATGTAGCAAACCTAGCGCAACTGATAGCCAGCCTGCTGCCCCACAAAGCCGTCAAACGCCGCCAGCAGCGGCGCAAACCGTGCGCCATCGCCCTCTAGCTGCGCCAACGCTGCGCAGGTGGCTTCCAGCGTCGAGAGCTGGTCTGGCAAATGCGCTTTGCGGATGCGGTAGTGCGAGGGCGGCAGGCCGCGCAGGGCCAGGCGGGGCAGCTGTTGCAGCGGTGGGCTGCTGTACAGCATCTTGCGGCTTTTGCGCCAGGTGCCGTCTAGCACCACCAAGCGCAGATTTGCCGGGTGCTGCAGCCAGGCGGCGGGGAGCGGGGGCGGGGGTGACAGGTCGGCCGCCGTATCCAGCGGGGTGTCGGGGTAAAGCAGCAGCGTGTGCTTGCCGTCTGCGGGCCAGGGCGCTTCGGCAAATGTTTCGCCCACCTGCAAATGGCTGTTTTGCAAACTCAAACACAGCAGGCGGGCGCTGCCTTTGGCCTGCGGCACTTCCAGCGGGTGTTGCAGCACCAGCACCTCCACCGCGTGGGCGGTGGGCGCCATCCAGTGGCAAATACAGGTGCGCTGCGGGCGCAGGCAGGTCGGGCACATGGGGCGGTGCAGAGGGTGCGGAGAAGGCAACATGGCCGAATTCTAGGCAACGGTAACTACCCAGATCCAACGCAGCGTGGTGAAGAGGCCTTCCAGAAACACCGCAGAACTGGCTCCGCCAGGCTACTGGTGTTGCCCCCTTGCCAAGGGGGTTGGCGAAAAGCGCTTGCGCTGTAGCCTGGGGGTGGGTCGTTACAGGCAGCACGTCGCGGGTTTCTACACCCCGCGAGGCCCATGATGGCCTGCAACCATTTTCAGCAACCACTTGCAAACAAGGTGTGATGGCATGGCACATCCCGCCGTGGTACAGCCCCCTTCTGGCGACCGGTGGGCACGCAAGATACGGCTGCGCATCGGCATTGCGCTGGACAGTTACCGCTATCTGGCGGCCTGGGGCTAGGTGCGGGAGGGCTTGAACAAAGCCTTCGGCACCGAGCTGCGACTGACCCAGGCGGTGGTGGATGCCGTGGGCGGACAATTTATATTCCGTCCCTTTGGCCCGGTGCTGGTGGTGGGGGCCACCATGCCGCTGGCGGTGTATGAGATGCGCGAGGACACCGACGGCCTGGACCGGTGGATGCAGGGCTACAACGCCTGGCTGGCAAGCGACTGGACGCAAGCCGAAAAGGCATTCAGCGGCTACGCCTAACAGCCCCCACACGATCGGGCCGCACCGCTGCTTCTGGCCACGGTGCGCACATTCCGAAGCGACGCCCCCCCACCTAACTGGGACGGCGTACTGCGCTTTACCAGCAAATAAGTACACCCCCAGGCTACAGTGCTGCGCATCTTGCGCCCCCCCCCCTTGCAGGGGGCGATGCCAGTGGCCCGGCAAAGCCGATTCCACGGCATCCCTGGCGGGAGGGCGTTCTGGCTGCGAGGTGGTGTCGTCACAGTAAAGAATCGAACCTTATGCCACGGCGGTGGATACTATGGTTTTGATAGCCGCTAGCGCAGGCAGAATCTGCGCTAGCGGCCATTTTTACGGCTCTCTTCCGTTTCGGGTGGCGCACCACGGGCTAGAAAATTGTGTTGACATCCAATCCCAAAGGAGAAACACAAATGCAAGAAGCGTTATTTTGCCAAGCACTGGGACTGTCAGC
>NZ_JBWMAU010000036.1:0-2277 GCF_056521445.1 Rhodoferax sp. LB1P47
GGTTTGCGGTGTACATCACGTTGAACTAAACCGCTGACGCGGTGACTGGTCATCACAGGCCGCCACCGCGTTATGCATTGCGCAGCACTTGCACACAGGGGCGATGAGGGCAAGCCTTCAGGCCGGGGAATATTCCCCGGCCTGAAGGAGATTTGCCATGACACCCTTACGCCAACGCATGCTCGACGCCATGGTGCTGCGCGGCTTTAGCCCGCGCACCCAAGACAGCTACACCGATGCCATCTACGGCATGGCCAAACACTACCGGCGTGACCCCGCCCAGTACAGCGCGCAAGAGGTCGAGGCCTACCTCTTGCACCTGGTCAACGATCGCCACCTCTCCTACAGCACCATGAACCAGGCCGCCTGCGCGGCGCGCTTTCTGTACGAGAAGGTACTCGGCCGTGAGCGCGAACTCTTTCCCATTGCCATGGCCAAAGTACCCGCCAAACAGCCCGAACTGCTGGCCCGCGAGGAGATCGCCCGCCTGTTGGCCCACTGCTCCCACCCGGTGCACCGCATGCTGCTGCAAACCATGTACGCCAGCGGTCTGCGGGTATCGGAGGCCTGCGCCCTGCGGGTAACGGACATCGACAGCCACAGCGACCGCATGTGCATTCGCGTGGCCTGTGGCAAAGGCGGGCGTGGCCGCTACACCCTGCTCAGCCCCACCTTGCTGGCCAATTTGCGTACCTTTGTGCGCACCTTTAGCCCAGGCACCTGGCTGTTTTGCAACCACACCGGCACGCAGCCGGTGAGCATCGAGTCCGCGCAGCGTGCCTACCAAGGTGCGCGCCACCGCGCCCGTATCATGAAGAGCGGTGGCCCGCACACCCTGCGCCACTGCTTTGCCACCCATTTGCTCGAAGGCGGCATAGACCTCTTCACCATCCAAAAGCTGCTGGGCCACGGACACATCAGCACCACGGCTCGCTATCTGCATCTCATCAGCCCGCAGTTTCAACCACCCAAAGATATGGATCCGCTGGACTTGCTGGCCGGGCTGCCGCACCTGTAAGCGCCGAATGCTTTTGTTGTAGACACCCGCATGGCCACTGTGGCCCATAGCGTGGCAGAAGTGCTGCGCCAGCATGGCGCGGCGTATCTGGCAAGCCACGCACTGAACACGCCCCAGGCCAAGGCCTGGCGGGCCATCGTGGCCTGCCGTACGCAGGCCTTGGGCGGCCAGCAACTGGGCTGCGATGCCTGCGGCCACCGCCACTGGCAATACCACTCGTGCAGGAACCGCCACTGCCCGCAGTGTGGAGCACGGGCCAAGGATGCCTGGCTGCAGGGGCGGCTGGCCGAGGTGCTGCCTGTGCCGTATGTGCATCTGGTGTTTACCTTGCCGCACAGCCTCAATGGTTTGTACGGTGCCCATCCGCGTTGGGTGATCGACATGCTGTTTCGCTGCACCGCGCAGACCCTGGGTGATTTCGCCGCCAACCCGCGCTGGATGGGCGTAACGGGCGGCACGCCCGCCTTTAGTCTGGTGCTGCATACCTGGACGCAGGACCTGCGCCGCCACCTCCATGTGCATGCGGTGATGGCTTGCGGGGTGTTGGCAAAGGAAGGTGATGGGGATGGTGATGGGCAGTGGCATGTCCCCGCACGCCAGCCGGACTTCCTGTTCCCGGTGCATGCGCTGTCCAGCGTGTTCAGAGGTAAGTTCATGGCGGCGTTGGCAGCCGCGCACCGAGACAACACGCTGGAGCATGACCCGCAAGGCACGGCTGCCCACTGGAGTGCCCGCCAGCAGCAGCTCTACCGTCACCCGTGGGTGGTGTACGCCAAGGCCCCGCTGGGCGGCCCGGCCCAGGTGCTGGAGTACCTGGGCCGCTACACCCACCGCACGGCGATTGGTAACCACCGCATCCGCAGTGTGACCCCCGACGCGGTGGCGTTTACGGTGCGTGCCGACGACTCCGGTGGGAAATGCCTATGCCGCCTGCCGGGTACGGAGTTTGTGCGCCGTTTCTTGCTGCATGTGCTGCCCACCGGGGTCAAGCGGATTCGCCATTACGGGGTGCTGGCCTCTAGCTGCAAGGGGGTCAAGTTGGAGGCGGCACGGCTGGCGCTGCAAATGCCTGCGTGCAACCCGCAAGCGCAGGAGTCGGCGCGGGACTTCATGGCGCGGGTGGGCCGCATGGATGTGTTGCTGTGTCCGTGCTGCAAACGGGGGCAGTTGCACGTTACGGCGGTACTCAAAGGGCAGCCCTCGCTACCAGCGCCTGGCCAGCAGGGGTCCGTAGATTGCCGGGGGCCGCCGTGAGGTGT
>NZ_JBWMAU010000037.1:0-2178 GCF_056521445.1 Rhodoferax sp. LB1P47
GTAAGCGGATGGGCAACCCATGTTGACGCTGCGTGTGCCTCCATGGCACGAGATCGCAGTTAAATCTGGGAGGGCTGCCAGCGATGCGGCAGCAATTCTTGGATCTGGCTGTTCTTGTGCGTGGGCAGGCGAGCCAGCACATCTTTGAGGTAGGCATAAGGATCATGCCCATTGAGCTTGGCGCTCTGAATCAAGCTCATCACCGCCGCCGCACGCTGCCCCGCCCGCAAGGAGCCCGCGAACAACCAATTATTGCGGCCGATGGCAATCGGTCGAATCTGGTTCTCGATCCAGTTGTTGTCGATCGGCAGTCGCCCGTCATCCAGAAAGCGCATGAGTGCCCCCCAGCGCTTGAGGCTGTAATCGAGCGCCTTGGCGGTAGCCGAGCCGTCCGTGATCTTTTGGCGCTGCAACAGCATCCACTGGTGAAACGCACAGGCAAGCGGTTTGGATTTGGTTTGGCGGACTTGCAGGCGCTCATCAGCACTGAGGTGGCGGGCGTCACGCTCCACGTCATAGAGTTGACTGATATAGATGCACGCCTGCCCTGCAATCTGGCTCTTGCTGCTGACATGCAGATCAAAGAACTTGCGCCGCGAATGCGCCATGCACCCAGCCTCCGTGATGCCGCTGACAAACCCCGCCTTGTAGCCCGCGTAATCGTCACACACCAGACTCCCCTTCCATTCGCCAAGGAATGTTCTGCAATGTTCGCCAGCACGAGATTCGCAGAAGTCGTAAACCACTGCTTTCAAGTCTTCGAACGCGCCTGGCGCATACGCCCACAGATAAGCCCGGTGTGTTTTCTTGGTTCCGGGTTTGAGCATCTGCACCGGCGTCTCGTCGGCATGCAGGACTGGGCGGCTGAGAATTTCTCCTTTGAGTGCATCGACCAAAGGCTGCAATTGCACCCCACAAATGCCCACCCATTGCGCCAGGGTCGAGCGCGGCAGCGCCACACCGGCACGGCCAAAGATGTGTTCCTGGCGGTACAGCGGCAAGTGGTCGCTGTATTTGGCCACCAGTACCTGAGCCAGCAGGCCTGCAGTGGGGATGCCTTTGTCAATGATTTGGGCGGGCACCGGTGCCTGGATCAGGGTTTCGCATTGGGCACAGGCCCACTTGCCACGAATGTGCTGCTCCACGGTGAACACGCCAGGGGTGTAGTCCAGCTTCTCTGAGACATCTTGGCCGATGCGCTTTAACTGGCAACCACAGCCGCAGGTGGTGGAGTCGGGTTCGTGGTGGATGTCCACGCGGGCAAGGCCTGCGGGCAGGGCGGCCCGTTTGGGTTGCTGGCGGGCTTGGGTGGGGGGCTTTGCAGCCGGAGTCAGCGCTGTGAGCTCTTGCTCGATGGCGGCAATGTCGGCGTCAATCGTCTCGTCCAGCAGACTGATTTGGCTCGCATTAAGCAGTTCGCTGCTACGTCCGAACTTCCAGCGTTTGAGCGTGGCCAGCTCGTGGGTGAGTTTGTCGATCTTGGCCTGGCGGTACAGGATGTCGTTGTCGCGCTCGGTGATGAGCTGGCTTTGCTGGGCGATTCGGGCGACCAACTCCGGGATGAGTTCGCGCAGTTGTTCGGCGTTCAAACTGGGGAGAGATTCAAGGGCCACGACCATGCACGGTAGTGTGCCCGTGAGAACAATTTTTTGCTATTGACGCATGCCCCAATTGACTCAAAAAGTATAGCGGCTCAACACTGTGCAATGGCCGCTTGCGACTGATTCAGACGCAAACAAAATCTCACACAACCGTGATAATTCCGCCTTCGCCAATGCGGCTCCAGGGTAAACCCAGAACCAGCGCGTCGAGTTGTTGGCGGCTCAAGGTCACCTGCGTTTGCCCCGCCGAGTTGGGCCAGACAAAGTGGCCTTGGTGCAGTCGCCTGGCGGCCAGCCAGAAGCCGATGCCATCGTGCACCAGGACCTTCATGCGGTTGGCGCGCTGGTTGGCAAAGAGGTAGGCGGTGTGCGGGTGGGCGGCACCGAAGACTTGGACAACCCGTGCCAGGGTGGAATCGATGCCAGAACGCATGTCCAAGGGCTGGGTGGCCAGCCACACGGCATCCATGCGGATCATGCCAGCACCTCGCGCAACCACTGGGCGCATTGGCTGGATGCGGCTATGGGCCAGTGGATTTGCATGGCACCTCTGGCGTGCTGGATGTCGATGCGGATG
>NZ_JBWMAU010000038.1:0-1741 GCF_056521445.1 Rhodoferax sp. LB1P47
CAAGAACAGCCAGATCCAAGAATTGCTGCCGCATCGCTGGCAGCCCTCCCAGATTTAACTGCGATCTCGTGCCATGGAGGCACACGCAGCGTCAACATGGGTTGCCCATCCGCTTACCTCACATCTAGGTGACCGACGCGTGTATCCATATGGGTCTTTGTATTAAATGGCTGATAGGGAGACATGGCGGTTGCAAATGCGACCTAACGTGATGGGCAACGCAAGTCCTGCGACTTGCAAACGCTTCTGATGCTTAAGTCACCCATGAAAATCTCCTGAAAGTGATTTTCACTCTGGATTCTCGCCGCATATTCATGGTGTTGGTCCCGGTGCACACCTACACCGGGTTACAGGCAGGACGAGTCCTGGCCGATGCGGGCTATCGCAATGATGCGGTGATCTCCTAGTTGAACGAGAGCGGTGATTGCGATCTTACGGTGCACCAGCAGCACGAAACCGTCGAAGTGCAGCCCCGGCAGACCTTCACCCTGTCGCTCACCGGTTCGCCGCAGGCTTGTGTGCGCTTTAAGGTCGTTTTTAGGCGAATGGCGGGTCGAAGGCAGGCTGGACAAAATTGCTACTTCTCATTACCTCTTTGCGCAAATACCGCGCAAAGTAAAACACGATAGCGACTTGGCCTGTCTTGTGAGCGTCAATCGACTAGACCCCGGAAGGACAGGTATGGTGCCATCGCGTCCTCGATGGCTTGGAGCTTTGAGTCGAGCGAGGCCTGCTCTGAATTCAGGCGAACCCTTGTCTCGACAAAATACTCAGGCGGGATGCCTTGAGTTCTCAAAATTTCATGGCTTCCTTTAATGACAAATGCGGACTTATTGAAGTTTTCCATGAGAGCGCGTACCCCAGAGCTTGAAGCGAATAAGAAGCGAGATTCAGTCATCGCCGTGATGTACCGCCGATGCAGCAAAGCAAGTTGATCCTTATCCGTTTCCGCGCCTGCAAGAAGTTCTTGACAAAAGTAGAGCGTTGCTTCAAACGCTGCGAAGCGCTTGGCGTACAAGTCGAGTCGAAGTTTCTGCCGCGCGATTCGCCACTGGCGATAAGCGATGTAGGCAACAACCAATGCAATGACGCTTGGAGTCAATGCCGACACGTAGTCGAACCAATTACGTTGTGACGAAGCTATGAGCACTTCAGGGGGCCAACGTGATGTACACCACAAACTTAGCGGTTTAAATCTGCTGCTGAGATTTAAGTCATCCATCGAAATCTCCCGAAAGTGGCTTGCAAACTGAGTTTCCCCAAGGGAAACCGGGTGTACGTAGGTATAAAAGTTACGCCCCCCAGCAGCCAAAAACTGTCCCACTATAGCCCAGAGAAAATTTAAAACTCCCCACGCACCGGCATCTCCCCTTCAAAAGGTAGAGATGTGAATCGCTCACTTTTTTATAGCTATCACTGCAAGTGGAGTAAACGTCAGGGCCACTTTTGTCTACACAGGTAAAAATGCCGTCCACTGTTAATGCGGACTGCCGTGGAAACGGGTTGACCTTGACCACCTATAGCAGAGAACTGCCGGGAGGCAGACTAGTCAATGGGGGTCGGATCACGATTGCGCGCTAGATGCCGACAGAACCCGCATAGCCCTAGCCCGCATTCGTGCCCCGACCCTCATGCCACTAGGATAAGCCCCGTCGCATGCGAATCGCAGCCCTGGCTGCTGTGCGAGGCGTGTTCAGTAGTGGCAAAGGCTTCGGTCTTCGCTTCTTTGCCCTGGGCTCAA
>NZ_JBWMAU010000039.1:0-1526 GCF_056521445.1 Rhodoferax sp. LB1P47
GAGCCACTTGCACAACCACTCAAAGATGTAATTTCCTGTCGATTGGGAGTCGAATTTTTGAGGGTGAAGGTGTAGGCGCAGCCACTGGGAAGTGACATCATCTGGTTTACCAAGACAAGATGAAAGCGCCCACCGATGGACTGTACGACAAGACAAGGCTACCGCCAACACTACGCGCTGTTGCAGCGCGAACTGGGCCAATGGGCTGGCGGTCTCGAATTGACATTGACACCGATGCACCAACGCATCGTGCACACCCTGGACTGGCTGAACCTGGAGGGCCTGATAGGTTATGCAGGCAAACGCGCAGGCCCGCCCGAGCGTAGTCGCCTGGCGCTAGCCCAGGCATTTGTTGCCAAAGCTATTTTGGGCTTTGAGCAAACCTCGCAGCTGCGCAGCCGATTAGCTGTGGATACCGTGCTTGTGCGCTTGCTGGGCTTTGAGTCCCACCGCAGGTTGCCCAGTGAAGCCACATTTAGCCGGGCCTTTGCTGAATTTGCCGAGATGGGTTTACCAGCCAAGGCCCACGAAGCGCTGATACGCCAACACCTGGGGGAGACGGTCATAGGCCATATTGCCCGCGACTCCACCGCCATTCATGCGCGTGAGCGCGCGCAGTACAGCGCGGAGCAAACAGCCGCACTGAACGAGGCGAAAGCAGCAAAGGCGGCAAAAGCCGTAAAGACAGATAGTGTGCCCAAGCGGCGTGGCAGACCGCCCGCAGGCACCGTGGCAGCGGACAAGGCCAACAAGCCAGCCCCGCGCAGCCGCATTCCTGCGCAGCTACTGCAAACACCCTCCCAAGCGCTGGCCGAGCTGCCCCAGCTGTGCAACAAGGGAAAGAAGCGCAATGCCCAGGGCCACTTCAACACCTGGGTGGGCTACAAGCTGCATCTGGATGTGGCCTGCTGCGGTGTACCCATCACGGCAGCCTTGACCTCGGCCAGCGTCTATGACAACCAGGTCAGCGTCCCGCTGGCGCGCCTGTCAGCCCAGCGCGTCACCAGCCTGTACACACTGATGGATGCAGCCTACGACAGCGAGCCACTGCGCCAACTGGAGCGTGAACTCGGGCATATACCGATCGTGGCCATCAACTCGCGTGGGCGCAGCAATCCGCCAACACTGGATGCGGCAGAGAAAAAGCGCTTTGGTGAGCGTACGGTTGTGGAGCGCATCAATAGCCGACTAAAGGACAGCTTTGGCTGCGCCAGCATGTGGGTCAAGGGGCACGCCAAGGTGTTGTGCCACACCACATTTGCGGTACTGGCCGTGAGTGTGGATGCGTTGATGCGGCTGATGCTCTATGACAAGCCCTTGCAGGTACCGGCACAGTAGCCGCTTAAAAATAATGGACCGATGCGGGTTTGCGCTTCAAAAGCAGGAGCGCAAGGGGCGAACTCGCCCAGATACATGGCTTTCGATGCACCTCAACCACGCAACCCGCTAAATCCCTTCGCTTCGTCTTGATTTTTGTCGCTGGCACATTGGCCGCTTGGTCATCCGCAGAATTGTGCAAGTGGCTC
>NZ_JBWMAU010000003.1:0-259638 GCF_056521445.1 Rhodoferax sp. LB1P47
GCATTGAGCCCAGGGCAAAGAAGCGAAGACCGAAGCCTTTGCCACTACTGAACACGCCTCGCACAGCAGCCAGGGCTGCGATTCGCATGCGACGGGGCTTATCCTAGTGGCATGAGGCTCTGACCCCTATTGGCGGGCTAGCGGAAGCGGAGCTGCGGCCACCAGGGAACGCAACCGGCCTGCATCGCCCGTCACGGAGAACCGCCAGGAGGGGTCAGAGCCCAAATGCGGGTTTTGACTGCTCTCATCCCTTTACCATCTGGCGCGCAATTGGGATCTGACCCCACCAGGCTAAATATCCGCCAGTAACTCGTAGGGCAGGGGCAGCAGGGTCAAAGCCGCTCCATCCACCGTCAACGTCCCGTCCTGCATCGCCGCAATCTGCAAAGACACAATCGCGTCCCATCCGCCCTCGGGGGCCTGCGCGGCCTGCACCACCACGCCGCAGGGCTGTTCGGCATCCGACGAATGAAAGACTTCCTGCCCAGCGGCCATCGCCACCTCGCTATGCACGATGGCGGCGCGGCGCTTCAGGGTGCCGCGAAACTGGCTGCGGGCGACGATTTCCTGGCCGGGGTAGCAGCCTTTTTTGAAGTTCACGCCGCCGACCGACTCGTAGTTCAGCATCTGCGGCACCAGGGCCTCAAAAATCGGTGTGGACACGGTGGCGATACCGCTGCGCACCTCGCTCCACAGCCATACAGCGGTGCTCAGCGCCGGGCCTGCGGGCGCGGGGAAACCGGCGGGGGCAATCACCATCGCGCGGGGCTGGCCGTCGGCAGGGTAGAGGGCAATGGTGGTGGTGCCGTCCACCGTGGCGGTGCTCCAGGCGGGTTGGGCCGGGCCTCCGACCACGCCGTACAGCGCAAAGTCCGCCGTTGCGTCCGTCAATTTGGCTTGGGCGCGCATCACAAACATGCCCAGGCGCTTGAGCGTGGCGGCCAGCAGGTCGCGGTGGCAGACCAGCAAAATCTCGGTCGGGCTGCGTTTGAAGCCGATGAAGCTGGCCTGCATGCGGCCCTTGGCGTTGCAAAACGCGGCCAGACGGGCGCTATCCAGGCCCAACAGCGCGAAGTCTTGCGTCAGCTGGCCGTGCAGGAATTTGGCGGCATCGGCACCTTCGGCGCGGATGATGCCAAGGTGGGGGAGGGGGGCGGAGCCGTTCAGAAGATAGGTCATAGCGTGAATTATCATCGCCGCTTGTTATCTATAAGGCTTGTAAGGCTGTGCGTCGTCTGATCTTGATTTTGCTGTTGGTGGCGGGTGTGGGTGGCGGCGCTGGATGGTGGTGGTTGCACCAGCCGCTGGCGCTGGCTGCGCCGTCGCTGGACCTGTCGATTGAGCCCGGTAAGGGCGCGCGCGGCGTGGCCCAGGCGGTGGTGGACGCGGGCGTAAAAACCTCACCGGTGTTGCTCTACGCCTGGTTCCGCATCTCGGGCAGCGACCGCCAGATCAAGGCGGGCAGCTATGAAATTGGCAGCGGCACCACGCCCATCAGCCTGCTGGGCAAGCTGGTGCGCGGTGACGAGGCGCTGCGCACGGTGACACTGGTGGAGGGCTGGAACTTTGTGCAGGTGCGTGCAGCGCTAGCCAAAGCAGAGCAGCTCCGGCCCGACAGCCAAGCGCTGGGCAATGCATCCATCATGGCCGCGTTGGGCCGCCCCGGCACCCATCCAGAAGGCCGCTTCTTCCCCGACACCTACACCTATTCCAAGGGCAGCAGCGACTTTGCGGTGCTCAAACGCGCCATGCACGCGATGGACAAAAAGCTGGCCGCCATCTGGGCGCTGCGCCAATCCACCACCCAGGCACAAACGCCCGAGCAGGCACTGACCCTGGCCAGCATCATCGAAAAAGAAACCGGCCAGTCGGGCGACCGCACCCTGGTGGCCGGCGTGTTCAACAACCGGCTGCGCATCGGCATGCCGCTGCAAACCGACCCCACCGTGATCTACGGCCTGGGTGCCGACTTTGACGGCAATCTGCGCAAACGCGATCTGCAAACCGACTCGCCCTACAACACCTACCTGCGCCGGGGCCTGCCGCCCACGCCGATTGCCATGCCCGGCACGCAATCGCTGCTGGCCGCAGTGCAGCCCGCACCCACCACTGCCCTGTACTTTGTGGCGCGCGGCGACGGCACCAGCCAGTTCAGCAGCACCCTGGACGAGCACAACAACGCCGTCAATAAATTTCAACGCAACAAATGAACCCACCCGGCATCTTTATCAGCTTTGAAGGCATTGACGGCGCGGGCAAGTCCAGCCACATCGCCGCTGTGGCCGCTGCGTTCCAGGCGCAGGGCAGGGTGGTCACGCTGACCCGCGAACCCGGTGGCACGCCGCTGGCCGAAAAGCTGCGCACCCTGGTGCTCAACGACGCGATGGACCCGCTGACCGAGGCCCTGCTGGTCTTCGCCGCCCGGCGCGACCATTTACAGAACGTGATCGAGCCAGCCTTGGCGCGGGGCGAGGTACTGGTCTGCGACCGCTTCACCGATGCCACCTTTGCCTACCAGGGCGGTGGCCGGGGCTTTGATCTTGGTGTGCTATCAAATTTAGAGCTATATGTGCAATCAGTACCTGCGCTAGGTGCCGATTTCATTCGTAATCCAGATCTCACGCTGTGGTTCGACCTGCCACCCGGTGTGGCCGCCGAACGGTTGGCCGGGGCCCGCGTGCCCGACCGGTTTGAGTCCCAACCCGCCGCCTTCTTTGCCCGCGTGGCCGACGGTTACGCCCAGCGCGCCGCCCAGGCCCCGGCCCGGTTTGCACGCATCGCCGCCGACGTGGCGCGCGACGCGGTGTGGCAACAAATCCACGCCGTGCTGGTGGGCCGTGGCTGGTTGGAGCCAGCATGAGCAACCCCCTCTTGCCCCCGTGGGTGGCGCAGCAGCGCGACAGCCTGCTGGCCCAGCGCGGCCACGCCTGGCTGCTGCAAGGCCCCAGCGGCCTGGGCCAGTACACGCTGGCGATGGAGCTGGTGCGGGCATGGCTGTGCGATGCGCCCACGGCCCAAGGTGCCTGCGGCCAGTGCCCTAGCTGCCACGCCATCGACGTACACGCCCACGCCGACCTGTGCCTGCTGATGCCAGAGGCCATGATGCTCGAGCTGGGCTGGCCGCTGAGCGAAAAGGCCCAGTCCGACATCGACGACAAAAAGCGCAAGCCCAGCAAGGAAATCCGCGTGGATGCCATGCGCGATGCGGTCGAATTCTCGCAGCGCACCAGTGGCCGGGGCCGGGGCAAGGCGGTGCTGGTCTACCCGGCCGAGCGCATGAACCACATTACCGCCAACGCCTTGCTCAAAACATTGGAAGAACCGCCGGGTGATGTGAAATTTGTACTGGCCACGGGGGCCGCCCACCAGTTGCTGCCCACCATCCGCAGCCGCTGCATGGGCCACAACATGGTCTGGCCCGAACAGGACGTATCCACCGCCTGGCTGCAAACCCAGGGCGTGCCCGCTGCCGATGCCCCGGTGCTGCTGGCCGCCGCCGGTAGCCGCCCGGAAGACGCATTGCAATGGGCCCGCGCCGGGCGCACCGCGCAGAGCTGGTCGGCGATTCCCCGCGCCGTGGGGCAAGGCGTGTTGACCGTGTTTGCCGACTGGGCTCCGGCCCAGGTGGTAGACGCGCTGCAAAAGCTTTGCCACGACCTGCTGCTGGCCCGCGTAGGCGCAGCACCCCGGTTTTTTGCCCCCAACGATTTGCCCAAACCGCCACCGCTGGCCGCACTGACCCAGTGGTCGAAAGATCTGAACGCCACCGCCCGCGTGGTGGAGCACCCGTTCAATGCAGGCTTGCTGCTGGAATCCCTGGTGGGCCGGGCCCAAAACGTCCTAAACTCGCGGCCATGAGCAGTAACAATTCCTCGCCCCGCCCCAGCGTCATCCAACTGTCCATCAAGGAAAAAGGCGCGCTGCACGCGGCCTATATCCCGATGTTTTCTGAGGGCGGCCTGTTCATTGCCACCGCCCGCGACTACCAGCTGGGCGACGACGTGTATGTGCTACTGTCCCTGCCGGACGACCCGCAGCGCTACCCCATCGCCGGGCGCGTGGCCTGGGTCACGCCGGCCCGCGCCGCAGGCAACCGCACCCAAGGTGTCGGCATCCAATTTCCCAAAGAGGAAAAAGCCCGCGTGCTGAAAAACAAGATTGAAGAAATCCTCGGGCCGCACCTGGCATCCGACCGCCCCACGCAAACCATCTAGTTTTTTCTCCGCTACCCAGCGGCTGCCATGTTCACCGACTCCCACTGCCATCTCAGCATGCCCAATTTGGTCGTGCAGCTCCCCGCCATCCGCGCCGCCATGGCCGAGGCCCAGGTCACCCGTGCCCTGTGCATTTGCACCACGCTGGAAGAATTTGCCGACGTGCATGCCCTGGCCACGGGGTATGACAACTTCTGGGCCACCGTGGGCGTGCACCCCGACAACGACGACGTACAAGAGCCCACCCTGATGGATCTGGTGCAGCGCTCTGCCTTGCCCCGTGTGGTCGGCATCGGCGAAACCGGGCTGGACTACTACCGCCTGGGCGAGCGCACCGTGGCCGATATGGAGTGGCAGCGCAGCCGCTTTCGCACCCACATCCGCGCCGCCCGCCAGGTGGCCAAGCCGCTGGTGATCCACACCCGCAGTGCCTCTGACGACACCCTCGCCATCCTGCGCGAGGAGGGCGAGGACGGCTCCCCGGGCAGCGCGGGCGGCGTGTTCCACTGCTTCACCGAAACCCAGGCCGTGGCCCGGGCCGCGCTGGACCTGGGTTTTTACATCTCCTTCTCGGGCATCCTGACCTTCAAGACCGCCCAGGACATCCGCGACGTGGCCGCCTTTGTGCCCATGGACCGCCTGCTAATCGAGACCGACAGTCCCTATCTCGCGCCCATGCCGTTCCGTGGCAAGACCAACACCCCCGCCTACGTGCCGTATGTGGCGCAGCAGGTGGCGCAGATTAAGAATCTGTCGGTGGAGCAAGTCGCGCACACCACCAGCGCCAATTTTGACCGCCTGTTCAGCGGGGTGTTGGCATGAAAAAGGCGCTCAGCTTGGCCTTGATGCTGGCCCTGGGGACTGCCCAAGCCGGTTCGTTTGACGACTTCTTCATCGCCGTGCAGCGCGACAACGCGGGCAACATCCAAACGCTGCTGCAACGCGGTTTTGACGGCAACACCACCGATACA
Organism: Rhodoferax sp. LB1P47; assembly: GCF_056521445.1. Taxonomy (NCBI): domain Bacteria; kingdom Pseudomonadati; phylum Pseudomonadota; class Betaproteobacteria; order Burkholderiales; family Comamonadaceae; genus Rhodoferax; species Rhodoferax sp. LB1P47. Next base: position 5,186 of record NZ_JBWMAU010000003.1, read on the forward strand.
GAGGGCCGCTCGGGCCTGTACCTGGCCTTGAAGGGCGAGAACTACAAAGCCGCTAACGCCTTGCTGTCCTGGCCGCAGATCAAGGCCGAGACCCGCACGGCCCAGGACGAAAGCCCCTTGATGCTGGCCGCGCTGCAAGGCCAGTTGGCTCTGTGCGCCCAGCTCATCGCCAAGGAGGCAGATGTCAACAAAACCGGCTGGACCCCGCTGCACTACGCCGCCACCCACGGCCACCTGGACGTGATCCGCCTGCTGCTGGAGCACCATGCCTACATCGACGCAGCCTCGCCCAATGGCAGCACGCCGCTGATGATGGCCGCGCAATACGGCAGCGACGATGCCGTCCAACTGCTGCTGGAAGAAGGCGCCGACCCGCTGCTGAAGAACCAGCTGGGCCTGGGTGCCATTGAATTTGCGCAAAAAGCCAGCCGCCCGGCCACGGTGGAGATGGTCACCGCCGCCGTGCGGGCGCGTAAACCCAAAGGGACGTGGTAACTACATCGCCAGCGCCATAGCCGCCATCAACACCATGCCTACGTCTTCGATGATGGTCACGGTGGACATGGGCAGCTGAAACACCGTGCCCAGACAGGCACAGCGGATGCTGCGCTTGTCCAGCACCGCACCCATCACGCCAATGGCCGAAAAGCCCATCACCACCAGGGTCACTGCGTTGGTCAGCATCGGCTCAAAGTTCGACAAATAGGCCACGCCCAGCACCAATTCCACAAATGGGTAGACAAACCCCCAGGGCCGCCAGCGCCGCGCCAGCAGGTCGTAGCCCGCATAGGCGTCGGCAAACGCGGCCACGTCCAGCAGCTTGAAGAACGAAAAAACCAAAAAAAATCCGGCCATGAAATAACGCATGGTGTCCATGCCGGTGACCTGTGCGCCCTGCACCAGCAGGCTGGCACCCAGGATGTAGGCCAGGATGAGTAGCAGCGGGCGGTAGGTGGCGAACCAACCGGGCGCGACAACGGGTGGCTCCACCACGGCGAGGGCCTTGATGCCGTAGTGGCTGCCCGCCAGCGCGGCTTGCAGAGTCGTCACATTCGATGTGCCCGGCACGCTGGCCTGCGGCGGTTTCAGCTGAACTTGCACGCCCGGGGCGACGGCTTCCAATGCGGCTTGTACGCGCTTGACGCAGCCGCCACAGGTCATGCCTGTGATTTCAAATGTATGCATGGTGTGTTCCAAAGAATGCACAAAGCATAACTTTGTAGCCCAGTGGATGGACTGCTGCGACTGCAATGCCTGAATACGTTCTAAGCCACCACCAGGTTTTTGTAGACCCCACACCCCACCGCCAAGTCGTCCACCAACTGCACAAACGACATCTTGGTCTGCACCCGGCCGGTGCTGGGGTTGGTGATGTCGTATTCCACCCAACCGGGCTCGCGTTCGGCCTGGGCGTAGATGGCCTGCAGCAGGCCTGCGCCGTCAATGCCTGCAATGTCTTGCACCCGGGTTCCCACCTTGGCAGGATTGCCGCCAAAGGCCTGGTAGCTGCCGCTGCGGTCCAATACAAACACGTACATGTCGCGGTCAAAAAAGCCTTGGCTGGGGTGGGTCAGGTCGCGCAGAAAGCTGTCGCGTGACGACGACGAGGCGCTCCGGCGGCGGTGGAGCAGGGCGCGCTCCACCAAGGCGATGGCCTCTTCGGCTGACCCCTGCTGTAGCTTGAACATGGCCACGGCTTCAACCAAGGTGGAGGCACGGCTTTCCAAGGTAGAGGCCTGGGTGACGGCGTGCTCGACCATTTTGGCGTTTTGCTGGGTGATTTCGTCCAGCTGCTGCACCGCAGAGGTGATCTCGCTCAGGCCCGTGCTTTGCTCGGCGCTGGAGGTGGAGATTTGCGCCATGTTGGCCGCCACATCGCGGATGCCGGTGACGATGGCGCCAAGGCTGCTGCCGGCGGTGCGGATCTTGTGTACGCTGCTGCCCACCTGGGTGCTGGAGGTACTGATGAGCTGGCGGATTTCTTTGGCTGCTTCAGCCGAGCGCTGCGCCAGCGAACGCACCTCGCTGGCCACCACCGCAAAGCCCCGGCCCGACTCACCCGCGCGGGCCGCTTCCACAGCCGCATTCAGCGCCAGGATGTTGGTCTGAAAGGCCAGCCCATCGATCACACCAACGATCTCGTCCATGCGCTTGGCGCTGCCCTGGATGGCCTCCACTGCGGCAATGGCTTCGGCCATGGTAGCCGCGCCCTGGTCGGCGGCATCGCGCACGCGGGCCGCCTGGGTATTGGCCTGACTGGCCGTGTGCGCGGTATCTTGTACGGTACTGGAGAGTTGCTCAACGCTGGCCGCCGTTTGTTCCAGGTTGGCGGCCTGTTGCTCGGTGCGGTCGGACAGGGCCCGGTTGCCGTTGGCCAGGCTTTTACCCGAATGTGCGACAAACGCCGCGTTGCTGCGTACGTTGGCCACCATAGCGGAAACCGTGGCCCCGATCTGCTGGGTGGCCGTGGCGAGCGCGGCCAGCTCGTCCGATCCACGTTGCACCAAGCGCAAGCGCAAATCGCCTTTGACCAATTGACCCATCGCCTCGCGCACTTGGGCCAGATCCTGGGTAAAACTGGAGTAGAAAGCCTGTAGCAGGTAGGCCGATACCAGCACGCAGATGCCGCTGAGCCAGACCAGTCCCATGCTGCGGCTGTCCGACAACACAGATTGCAGCAGCACCCCGATCGGTGTCGCCAACAGCACCGCTGCCAGCAGCAGGATCTTGCCCCCTAGGCGCAAGCGCCGCATAAGCCATAGGCCCGGTGAAAACACGGTTTTGAAAATCATGCGCTTGTCTCGTTCGTTATTTTAGGAACCGAGATGCTTCTATCTGCGTCGGCTTACAGCAAACTGTCAGAAAGTGTTTCAGGCATGAAAAAAGGCGCATGCCGAATGCCATGCGCCTTGTATGCAGAGTACCAATACTCTTTATTTGATAGCTACACGTGCATACTACACATGCGCTAGAGGCCTAAAAGCCTCTTGATAAAAGGGGTTAACGGCCAAACGAGCCGCGTGGGCCGCCGGGGCCCCGGGAACCGCCGCCACCGCTGCGGCCGCCGCCAAAGCCGCCACCGCCGCCGTTACCACCATTCCCGCCGCCATTGCCACCACCGTAGCCGCCGCCACCACCGCTGTTACGGTTGCCGCCGCCGAAGCCGCCACGGCGACCCCGGTCGAGCATGCTGTCTACGCTGGTGCGCATTGGGTCAGGCTGGCCACCTTGAGCGGGGCGGGGCGCGGGGCCCTGGCCACCCATGGACGCAGAGCGGGTGTGGTCGGGTTGGGCACCGCCGTAGCCGCCACCATTTCCGTTACCACCACCGCCGTAGCTGTTGCCGCCGCCATTGCCGCCGCCATAACCACCACCTGCATTGCCACCACCGTAGCCGCCGCCACCGGTGCGTGCACCGCCGGGGCCGCTAGGACGGCCGCCACGTCCACCCTGGGGTGGGCGTGCGCCTTGGGGGCGTGGCGCCATGCCGTCGCCCTGTGGGGCACGGGGGCCGCCACGGGGAGCGCTGCTACGGGGGCCGCCATTGCCGCCACCGTTGTTACCACGGCCAGCGCCGTCGCCGCCATTCGCACCCTTGCTGTCACGCACGCGTTGCAGCATTTCGGTGCGGGCCGTTTTGGCAGCAGCCTGCATCACGTCACGGCTAGGTGGCTTGCCTGCACCGCCCCAGATCGTCTGGCGACCCATGGCGATGGGTTCGGCACGCTCGCCGGGTTCGGGCATAAAGCCTTCGATCACTTGCACGGCAATTTCTTGCTTGGTGAAGCGCTCGATGTCTTGCATGAAGCCTTCTTCGTCCAGACACACCAAGTTAACGGCAGCGCCTTCGGCACCGGCGCGACCGGTGCGGCCGATGCGGTGCACGTAGTCTTCGCAGACGTTCGGGATTTCATAGTTGACGACGTGGGGCAGGTCGTCGATGTCGATGCCGCGTGCCGCGATGTCGGTGGCGACCAGAGCGCGCACATCACCGCTCTTGAAGCCTTGCAGGGCTTGCGTGCGGGCAGACTGGCTCTTGTTGCCGTGCAGCGCCATGGCGCTGATGCCGTTCTTTTCCAAGAATTCTGCAACGTTGTTGGCGCCGAACTTGGTGCGGGTGAACACCAGCACCTGGCTCCAGTTGTGTTCCTGGATGATGTGGGCCAGCAAGGCCTTTTTCTTGCCGCGACCGACCGGATGGATCACCTGGGTGATGCGTTGCACGGTGGTGTTGCGCGGCGTGACTTGCACGCTTTGCGGGTTCTTCAGCAGGGTGGCTGCCAGGTCGCGGATTTCATCGCTGAAAGTGGCCGAGAACAACAGGCTTTGCTTGTCTTTGGGCACGGCGGCCAGCACTTTTTTCACGTCATGGATGAAGCCCATGTCGAGCATGCGGTCGGCTTCGTCCAGCACCAGCATCTGCACCTGGCCCAGGTCCAATACGCCTTGTTGCATCAGATCGAGCAGGCGGCCAGGGGTGGCGACCAACACGTCCACGCCTTTTTTGACCTTGGTGATTTGCGGGTTCATACCCACGCCACCAAAGATCACGGTGGAGGTCAGCTCCAGGTATTTACCGTAGGTTTGCACCGACTCTTCCACCTGGGCGGCGAGTTCGCGGGTGGGGGTGAGCACCAGGGCGCGGATGCCCTTGCCACCAAATTTGTTGGTTGCCGGAGCGCTTTCGGACAGGCGCTGCAACAGGGGCAGGGTGAAGGCTGCCGTTTTGCCGGTGCCGGTTTGCGCACCGCCCAGCAGATCGTGCCCAGCCAAGACGACCGGAATGGCCTGTGCTTGGATAGGGGTGGGCTCGGTATAGCCTTGCTCTTGCACGGCCTTCAGAATGGCCGGGGCCAAATTCAGTTCTTCAAAGTTCATTTTTGTGCGCCCGTCCTGGGCGCTTGGGAAGCCAGACCTTTTCGCCCGCAGGTTGAAAGCGGGCACCAATCAAAGGCAAGCATTTTTAAAAATGGACGCAAAACAAGCGGGGTTGGCTTGGTTTTGGCCCCCAGCGAAGTGCTGGCGTTGCAGCCAATTGGAATGCCGCAACCTGTGGATTGTCGCATGCTGGGATAATCAGGGTTCGCCCGACCCGTTTCGGCAGATTTTTTAGCAACCAGAACCTCGCACACAAGATGGCACAGTACGTATTTACCATGAACCGCGTCGGCAAGATCGTGCCGCCCAAACGCCATATTCTTAAAGATATTTCGCTCAGCTTCTTCCCTGGCGCCAAGATCGGCGTGCTGGGTACCAATGGCTCGGGCAAGTCCACCTTGCTCAAGATCATGGCGGGCCTGGACAAGGAAATTGAAGGTGAGGCCCAACCCATGGCTGGCCTGAACATTGGCTATCTGCCGCAGGAACCCCAGCTGGACCCTACGCAAACCGTGCGTGAAAGCGTCGAGTCCGCCATGGGCAAGGTTTTTACCGCCAAGGCCCGCCTGGAAGAGGTCTACACCGCCTACGGCGAAGAAGATGCCGACTTCGATGCACTGGCCGCCGAACAGGCCGAGCTGGAAGCCATCATCGCCACCGCCGGCACCGACTCCGAGCACCAGCTGGAAATCGCCGCCGACGCACTGCGCTTGCCCCCGTGGGATGCTGTGGTAGGTGTGTTGTCTGGTGGTGAAAAGCGCCGTGTGGCGCTGTGCCGCCTGCTGCTAAGCAAGCCCGACATGCTGCTGCTCGACGAGCCAACGAATCACTTGGACGCTGAATCGGTGGACTGGCTGGAGCAATTTTTGCAACGCTACTCGGGCACCGTGGTGGCCATTACCCACGACCGTTACTTTTTGGACAACGCTGCCGAATGGATTTTGGAGCTGGACCGGGGCTCCGGCATTCCATACAAGGGCAACTACTCTGACTGGCTGACGCAAAAGGGCGCTCGCCTGGAGCAAGAGCAAAAGGGCGAAGAGTCGCGAGCCAAGGCCTTGAAGAAGGAATTGGAATGGTCACGCCAGAACCCCAAGGCCCGCCAGGCCAAGAGCAAGGCCCGTTTGGCCCGCTTTGAAGAACTGAGCGACTTTGAATACCAACGGCGCAACGAAACCAACGAAATCTTCATCCCCGTGGCCGACCGCCTGGGCCAAGAAGTGATCGAATTCGTCAATGTCACCAAGTCCTTTGGCGACCGCGTGCTGATCGACAACCTGAGCTTCAAAGTGCCGCCTGGTGCCATTGTCGGCATCATCGGCCCCAATGGTGCGGGTAAATCCACGCTGTTCCGCATGATCGCCGGGCAGCAGCAGCCCGACAGCGGTACGGTGAAAATCGGCCAGACCGTCAAGATGGCCTTTGTAGACCAGAACCGCGACGACTTGGCGAATGAAAAAACCGTGTGGGAAGACGTGTCCGGCGGACTCGACATTCTGAACGTAGGCAAGTTCCAGATGGCCAGCCGCGCCTACTGTGGCCGCTTTAACTTCAACGGCGGCGACCAGCAAAAGCGGGTCGGTTCGCTGTCCGGTGGTGAGCGTGGCCGTTTGCACCTGGCCAAGACCCTGATTGCCGGCGGCAACGTGCTGATGCTGGATGAGCCATCCAACGACTTGGACGTGGAAACCTTACGAGCACTGGAAGACGCACTGCTGGAATTCGCCGGTTCGCTGATGGTGATTAGCCATGACCGCTGGTTCCTGGACCGTATCGCCACCCACATCCTGGCCTGCGAAGGCGATAGCCAGTGGACCTTCTTTGACGGCAATTACCAAGAGTACGAAGCCGACAAGAAGAAGCGTTTGGGCGAAGAGGGTGCCAAGCCAAAACGGATGCGTTTCAAGGCTTTGAAATAGAAGCACGCAACGGGCGATTCCCGCAGTCTGGCGGAGCCTATGCCGTGGAATCTCTAGATGCGGGGTATGCCTTTTAGGCTACTAGCGCATATGGAATATTCGCGAGGTGCTACTTAATCTGTAGCACCTCTTTTTTTTGCAGGGTTTGCTCGAATAGGGCATGCGGCACAGGTCGACCAAAAAAGTAGCCTTGGTAGGCATCGCAGCCTGCCAAGGCTAAAAACGTCTGGTGCTCTGCGGTTTCAACGCCTTCTGCAATCACGGCCAGGCCCAGGCTGTGGCCGAGTGCAATGACCGTGCGTGCGATGGCGGCATCGTTGGCATCGGTGAGCAAGTCACGCACGAAGGACTGGTCGATCTTCAATTGGTCCAGTGGCAGGCGCTTCAGATAGGACAGCGATGAATAGCCTGTGCCGAAGTCATCCAATGAAAAACCTACGCCACGGGCCTTAAGCGCGTGCATCTTGGCGATGGTGTCTTCTACGTCATTGACCAGCAGGCTTTCGGTCAGCTCCAGTTTCAGCAGACGCGCCGGGGCTTGGGTGCTGTCCAGCACCTGTAGCACCGATGCCACAAAGTCGGGCTGGCGAAACTGCCGCGCGCTGACGTTCACGGCCAGCGTCAAATGCCGGGTGTGGGCCTGCTGGCTCCAGGCTTGGAGCTGGGTGCAGGCCTGTTGCAACACCCAGTGGCCCAGCGGCAAGATTAAGCCGGTGTCTTCGGCCAGCGGGATGAAGTCGTTGGGTGGCACCATGCCGCGCAGCGGGTGCGGCCAGCGCAGCAGTGCCTCGGCCCCTGCGGGCAGACCTTGTGCATCCACCTGCACCTGGTAGTAGAGCTGGAACTGTTGCAGCAACAAGGCGCGGCGGATGTCGGCCTCTAGTGCCACGCGGGTGTTGACCACCGCCTGCATCTGTGGATCATAAAAGCTCAGCGTGTTGCGCCCGGCGGCTTTGGCCTGGTACATGGCCAGATCGGCCTGTTTGAGTAGTTCGTCAATGCTGGAATCCACGCCCTGGTACAGAGTGATGCCTAGGCTGGCTGAGAGCTGGTGTTCGTGCGTTTCCAGTAAATAGGGCTGGGTGATGGCATGGCGCATTTTTTCGCCCACGGCCTCGGCATGGGCGGCAGCCTCTTCGCGGTGGGTGCTGAGTTGGGTCAGTAGCACCACAAACTCATCCCCACCCAGACGTGCCACCGTGTCGGTAGCACGCACGCATTCGGTTAGCCGCCCGGCGACCTGTTGCAGTAACAGGTCGCCCATGTCGTGGCCGAGGCTGTCGTTGAGGGCTTTGAAGTTATCCAGGTCAATGAACTGCAACGCGCCAAAGTCGTGGCTGCGTGCGCCCAGCGCCAGGGCTTGGCGCAAGCGGTCCATCAGCAGGCGGCGGTTGGGGAGGCGGGTCAGCGGGTCGTAAAAGGCCAGTTGGTTGATCTCGTCTTCGGCCGCCTTGCGTTGGGTGATGTCATGGAAGGTGTTGACGTAATGCGTGACCCGCCCATGGGCATCTTTGACGACGGTAGTGGTGCGCGCGTCAGGATAGATTTCGCCATTTTTCCGCCGATTCCAAACCTCACCACTCCAGGTGCCGGTGGCATCCACGCGGTCCCACATGGCCTGGTAAAAATCTCGGTTATGGCGGTCAGAATTGAGGATATTCAGACTCAGCCCCTTGAGATCGGCTTCGGTGTAGCCGGTGATCTGGGTAAACGCCGAGTTGCAACGCAAGAGACGACGCTGGGCATTGGTAATCGCCATACCATCCTGTGCGTTAAAGGCGGTGGCGGCAATGCGCAAGTCGAGTTCCGCCTGCACCCGCTGGGAGATGTTGCGGGCCAACAGAATGAAGCGCGATTCACCTTTATGCAGTAATTCGCCCGTGTGTGTTTTGCGTGCCACGGAAATTTCAAACCACTGTTCGCCCTTGGGAAATGGCAGCGCCAGCGCGCCGCCTTCCGAGCGCCCGGTCTGTTGCGCCTCGGCCAAAGCGGCATCCACCGTGAAAGCTGCATCTGGTGGCAATACATCCACTGCTTTACGACCGATGTATTGATGGGGTTGGATGTCCACGTGCAGGGCAGGGGGCGTGCGGCAGTCATACACCGTGCCATCCAAGCCCAACTCAAACATCAGATCGGGGATGGCATCCAGAGTCGCTTGTAGTTTGTTTTGGGTTGCGTAAATTTCGCGGGTCCGCTCACCCACAAGGGACTCCAACCGCCGTTCCTGGCGTTTGAGTTGCATGAGTAACTGGGCGGCCCCAGCCAAGGTCGCACTGAACAAAAAGCCGAGGGCAGCTTTCAAGGACAGTCCGGCTGGATCGCCCCACCCATTGACCGGGGCAGCACTTAAAATCCAGCTTCCATTAGGCACACTCACATTGCGCTCTACGGGCTCTACCAGCGCGTGCAGGCCGGACGCATGGATGGATTGCCGCACATGGGTCACAGGGTGGTCGCGCCACAATTCAAACGCAATGCCTTGTTCGGCGAGTTGCGCCATACCGCTGCCAGCCATAGCCTGAGGAAGCCGTATCACCACGTACACAAAGCCCCAGAACTGGGGGGCATTGTCTTGCGATGGGAGCTCCGGCAGCGCCGACAAATATACCGGTAACCGCCCCACCAGCCCCAAGCCACCTTGCACCAAATTCATCGGCCCGGCGAGGGTCAATTTACCGGTTTTTTTTGCCCGCGAGGCTTCTTCCCCTTGCACTGGATCTTCCAGTTGGTTAAAGCCAAGACTGCGCTCATTACCCACCAAGGGGGCGACTTGGCGAATCACGCCACCCGGTGATAAACCCAGCACAGTAACCCCCGGATACAAGCGCAGCATTTCCCCGGCCACACCTTCAAAATTAGAGAACTCACCTCCAGCCTGGTGTACCAGCGCCGACAACGCGTAAGTGCTGGATAGCGCCCGTTCAATCGTGCTTTGGATGGCGTACACCCGGTCTGCGACGATGCCACCTACGCGTGCGCGTTCGCTTTGCAACCGCCGTTGCTCCATATTCCACACCAACAAAACAGACCCGCAGGCTGCTGCCATAAAAACAATGCCAGCCACCACCCACGTATGAATGAGGCGAGGAATGCGCCTGTGGTGCATGCGGGTCATGGAACGATGAATTCAATTTTCATTCAAGTGTGTCAACTTTTTTTGGCATAACTATAGTCTTGCCACTAAAGACTAGCGGACTTATTTGGATTCAATTGCACATGAGGCCAGAAGTCCCAACTACAACCGTTCGCAAGCAGCTGCTCGTGTTGCGGCGTAGCGAGCGAAATGCTGCCGACTATGGTTCCAGCCAACTTTTGCACTCACCAAGCTACTGGATTGGGACCTTTGGTACGCGAGGCCAATTCCACGCGGGCTTCGGTGTCTTTTCGGCAGTGCTTGCGCCTGCGCATTACTTCATACGATGTATATTATGTTAATATACATCTAGTACGCCAGTACATAAATAATAATTTATGCTGCCCCCTTATTTGGCCTTATTCCCGAAACTCGTTCACATCGACTTTCGACAGGCTACGGCATGTCTCGACTGCCAATGCGTCAAATGCTGCGTTGGCTCAGCAGGCTTTGCCGACCCGGGTAAGCTGCTTTGACACCACCTGTTTAGCGATTGATGCATGAAAGCTCATCGTCGATACCGTTCTGTGTTTAGCCTTTCGGGCACAAACAACCGTCGGCGAGCGAAGTGATGGAGCGATGCAAGCCTATTGAACGGCACAGGCCGGCATGTCAAGTTCCGCCTGTTTATATACCCGCTTCACGAACAATTCAGGAGACTTCTTGCGCCAAGCCTGAAGAGCTTCGATAGGCGAGATGTGGTTCAGCGCCCGCTGCGGAATATGGTGGTTGTACGTGTTGAGGTAGTTCGTTAGCGTGGCCTCCAGTTCAGCGGCTGAGGCAAACCGGGTTTGCCGGGCGATCTCGCTGATACGCCCATTGAAGCGCTCCACCATGCCATTGGTTTGGGGGTATCGGGGCGGAATCAAACGGTGCTCAATCCCCTGCGCGATGCATTGCTGGTCAAACAGATGTTTGCCTGTGGGCTGCTTTTCTTTGCTGGTAAAACGGTCCGTGAACTGCGTGCCGTTGTCGGTCAATATCTTGGTGATCTTGAAGGCGGAAACTTGGCGTAAGCGCCGCAAAAAGTCGGTGCTGCTGGCCTCGGTTTGGTCGTCATACACACGCAGGTAAACCCAGCGCGTAGCCCGGTCTATGGCGACGAACAGGTAGCGCCGACTGTCCTCGTCGGGCATCTGCGGCAGGTACTTGATGTCGATGTGCACGAAGCCCGGAACGTAGTCTTTGAAGGTCTTCTTTGGCGTGTCTTCGCCTTCTTCTTTGATTTGTAAGTCCGCCAGCTTGGCAACACCCGCACGGCGCAGCAGGCGACTGATACCCGAGCGGGATACATCGGGGTTGATGAACCGACGCGTGATGCTGACCAGGTCATCCAGAGGCAGCAGGCACAGGCGACGAATCTCCACCACCACGGCCTCCTGGGCTAAGCTCAAAGTGGTACCAAGATCATGTGCTCGGTGCGAACGATCCAGCACATCCTCGCGCCCCTTCCACTTACGGGCGGTGGCAACGCTGATGTTGTAGAGCTCGGCCAGTGCCGTCACTCCCGCATTGGAGTTCCTGATTTCAGCGCGAACACGGGGTGTCGTTCGGGCCAGGGGATGGACTTGACTCACGGGCTGGGTTCCTTGTGCTTGTATGAGGCTATCACGCCATGCATCAGCTCCCGCGCCCTAAAGAGCGGCCAGCTGCGACGGGGTACATAATCGCACGGAACTCGACACCTCCTTGGGTCAAGAGGATTGCGGACGGTGTGCGCACTGCGGTGTCGCACGGGAAAATTTCATGGTTCATTTCTTACTCCAGAGTTGTTGGAATAAGGTCTATTAACCGATGTTTAGCCCTTTTGGCCACAAACAACCGCCGGCGAGCGAAATGATGGAGCGATGCAAGCCTATTGAACGGCACAGGCCGGCACACGGCGCATTGCCCCCCTTGTAGAACACCGTTGCGAATGCAGGCTAGACCAGCCCTCTCGAACTTTCCATCGCTATCAATTGCGCTATCACTAGCGTCTCTTAAGCCCTGGTTACGACATTTCAACCCAGAAATGACAAAGGCCTCCGGGTAGGAGGCCTTTGAAATCAAGTACTTGCGTCTTGAAAATCCTGGTGGGACGTGCGGGGGTCGAACCCACGACAAACGGATTAAAAGTCCGCTGCTCTACCAACTGAGCTAACGTCCCGGCTTTGTGATTTAACACTGTAGCGCAGCCTCAAATTATAGCGTGTATTTTTACCTCTTTTCAATCTTCGATGCTAATTGATCAAAAATCCATCCGGCTGCGCATTGACCGAAAGTTGCCGTCACGCTAACAACGGAACCGTAGCCATGACAATTCAAGCTGCCGTCGCCTTCGATGGCGCAGGAAACATCGGGTGGCATGACCGCTTCTCGGCTGAATACGCAGGCCACGCCGATTTTTTTACCTTCCCGTGGTGCTGCATGTTCTTTTCGCAAACGGTAACGTAGCTGGGCAAGCAACGGATCATGGGTGGTCAGCGACAAGTCGTCTATATCGACTTTGTGTGCGTGGCGTTTGCCGCCTGCGGCACCTACAGAGATGAAACAGGTGTGCGTCTGAAGCGCCCAAGCAGCCATCGCGGTTTTGGCTTTTACCTGATCGCAGGCATCCACCACCGCATCCACATCGAAAGGCAGTAATTGAGGCCAGTTGGCCGGCTCCACGAAGTCTTCGATGCAATACACCACACAGGCCGGGTTGATGTTGGCTATGCGATCCCGCATGGCCAGCACCTTGGATTGGCCCACGGTGGTTTCAAGGGCATGAATTTGGCGGTTGATATTGGATTCAGATACGTGATCAAGGTCAATCAGGGTCAAGCGCCCTACCCCGCTGCGGGCCAGGGCTTCTACAGTCCAAGAGCCCACCCCGCCTATACCAACCACCGCCACGTGGGCCGCTCGTATACGTGCTGCACCTGTCATGCCGTACAAGCGCTCCAGGCCACCAAAACGTCGCGTCAGATCGGCAGCCTGTGGCACTTCATCGGTAGAGAAATTATGCAAGAAATATCCTCTTAGCGCATATTTAATAAGCGTAGATAGCTATTAAATATGTAGCAAATATATGCTATTGAAAAAGATATTATTTAAGCTTGGCCAGTCGGTCTTTGGCTGCTGATGCGGCTTCTGACTGCGGGTAGGCTTTGACTAGATCTTCCAGTGTTTTGCGCGCGGCGCGGCTGTCTTTTAGCTCCATTTGGCAATTGGCAATAGACAGCGCAGCTTCAGGGGCGCGGGCATGCTCTGGTGTTGTCGCAAGCATGGCACGAAAGTTGGACACTGCGTTTTTGTAGTCTTTATTGGCATACTGGGCATTGCCCAACCAAAATAAAGCGGAGGGGCCGTAGCCGCTTTGTGGATAACGCTTCACAAAGCCCATAAAGCCCGTTTGTGCAGCCGCAAAATCTCCAGTTCGCAGCACCGCCAAAGCGGTATCAAAATCACGCACCTCGGCAGGGTCGGCAGTGAACTCGCTGCCATCCACCGCCACCTTGGTGGGTTCAAACTTGCGCAAACGCTCGTCTACACCTTGCGCTTGGTCTTTCAGGCGGCGCTGCACGTCGGCCAGATCTCGTGCGAGTTGTTCGTCCAACCCGCGTAGCTTGGCCAGGTCGGCTCGCAAATTGTCGATTTGGCTTTGCAAGTCGAGCAAGCTGCGACGCAGCTGGCCGTTCTCGTCGGTCGAGCGACGGAGGTCTTCTGCCAACTTTTGGTTGGCGGATTCAGCCGCAACGCGGCTGCTATCGACACGTTGGCGGAGGTCCAGAATGGCTTTGCGGGCTTCGTCGTCATCGAACACCCCGGCCTGGGCGCTGGTTGCCAAGAGCATCCAGCAACACAACGCCAGAGCGACCGGGCGCAGGGTGAATCGGCTCATCGGTAGCTGATCTCGGCGCGACGGTTTTTCGCCAAGGCAGCTTCGTCACCACCTTGCACTGCGGGCTTCTCTTTACCAAAACTTACCGCTTCGAGCTGGGCATCAGCGACCCCCAGCAGGCCCAAGGCACGGCGCACAGATTCAGCGCGTTTTTGCCCCAAAGCCAAGTTGTACTCACGACCACCACGGTCATCGGTATGGCCTTCGACTACGGCATGACGGGCCTTATCTGCCTTGAGGTAGCGGGCATTGGCATCGATGACTGTTTGGTCATTGGATTTGACGGCGTAACTATCGTAGTCAAAGTACACCATACGGCCATCGCGTGGACCAGTGGCCACCGAGTTAGAGACCAGTAATTCCACAGGTGTCACAACACTTTTGGTCACGTCGGCCGTGTTGCCGCCATCCATGCTGCCTGCCTGGGTCACACCAGCATTGCTTTTATCAACGACAGGTACATCGTCCAGCTTCACACCGGATGCACAACCGGCCAAAACGGCGGTCAATGAAATGGCCCACATTAAATTTTTCATTTATATCTCCTAGTTAAACAGAAAAGGTGTTGTTCGCAATGGTTAAAAATCAGGGTTTCAGAAAGGGACCCCAGTCGGGCTCTCGAATATCGCCCGCTTGACCCGCCAAACGGGCTTTGATTTTTCCATCCAGCGTGGTGGTCATCAGGGCTTCGCGGCCTTGAATTTGCGTGGCATACACAATCAATCGGCTATTGGGTGCAAAGCTGGGGCTTTCATCGGCGCTGCTGTCGGTAATACTGGTGACGCTGGCGCTGTTGAGCTCCATAACCTGTAATTTAAAAGCCCCGCCGATGCGCGATATGTAGGCTAGCCAGCGCCCATCTGGGCTGATGCATGGCGAAATATTGTAGTTACCCGAGAATGTAACGCGCTCGGCATTACCTCCACTGCTGGGCATACGGTAAATCTGCGGTGCGCCGCCCCGGTCACTGACGAAATAGATGCTTTTACCGTCCGTAGAAAACTTGGGCTCGGTGTCAATACCGCTGGACTGGGTGAGCCGCCTGGGCTCACCACCATTGGCATCAATGCTATAAATTTGAGAGCCACCATCGCGGCTGAGTGTTACCGCTAAAGAGCGCCCGTCCGGTGCCCACGCAGGGGCACTGTTGGAGCCTTTGAAGTTGGCCACCAAACGCCGCTTCCCAGTTGACACGTCATGCACGTAAATAACGGGTTTACGGGCTTCAAAAGACACGTAGGCCAATTGCTGACCATTCGGCGACCAAGCAGGAGAAATAATGGATTCAGGGCTGGCCAGAGCAGTCTGGCTGTTTTCACCATCGGCATCCGCAACCCACAAAGTGTGCCGGGTTCCTGCTTTGGTGACGTACGCGATACGGGTAGAGAAAATACCCCGGTCGCCGGTCAATTTTTCGTAAATGAAGTCGGCAATCCGGTGGGCCGACAAACGCAAATCGCCCTGTGGGACGGTGTAGCTTTGCCCCCCCAAATCCTGTCCACGCACCACGTCCCACAGGCGAAAGCGCACGTCATAGCGGCCATCGGCCAAACGGGTGACGCTGCCCGTTACCAGTGAGTCCGCCGCCTTTTGCCGCCACAACGCAACATCTGGCCGAGATGCTTCATCCAAAATCACACCACTGGCATCCACAGCCCGAAATTGCCCGCTGCGCTCCAAATCGGCTTGCACAATAGCTGCGATTTTTTGGGGCGCCTGCTCCTCGCCCCGGAAGCTGACCACAGCGATAGGTAGCTGGGTCAACCCGATGCCGGAGACTTCTACGCGAAACTGGGCAAAGGCGGGTGCCGCAGCCGCGACAACCAGCAATCCGCCTAAGCCGATAACCCGGCGTCTATGCCAGTGCGAGTCCAAAGTAATCACAAATTTTCTCCCCTTGATTCTGTCAGTTGATGCGGGTGATTTGCACAGCCTGACGGTTGGTTATCTGTTCCAGACCCACATCGGCCTTTATTTGCATGCTTTGCATGCGCGCCAATACACGTTGGCGGTTAACACTCTCTTGGTCTCTTGCGTATTCACGGTGCCACAAATGGTAGACCTCGGTCGCAAAAAATCCATTTTTGCGTTGTATGCCGTGGTGGTGCAGGCGCAGCACTAAGTCTGCATCCTCATGGCCCCAGCCGCTGAAGCTTTCATCAAATCCGTTGACAGCACGAAAATCTTGGCTCCAAACACCAAAGTTGCAGCTACGGATGCCTTTCCAGCGGAACTGGGCTGACTTTCTGAATGGTGCAGCAGGCCAATGCAATAGATGCAGCAACTTATTGCTATCACCTTGACACCACATACGCACCCAGTCTGACGCGCTCAGTTGGAGTAGGTTGACGGCACTTTGTTCCACGAGACGACTGACTTTTTCACTTAACAGGACGCGGCTGCCGTTCACGAAATACCCAGCTTGGGCCATCCGACGATGCTGTTCAATAAACGCCGCATTGGGAACACAATCTCCGTCCAGAAAAATAAGATAGTCGGCATCGGCTTGGGCTGCTGCCAAATTGCGTGCACGGGCAGCGGTAAAACCAATGTCTGGGTGCCACACGTGGTGCACTGGGCTGGTGAACGAAGGCATCCCTTGGCGCATGATTTCAACCTGGTCTGGACGGGAACCATCATCCGCAATCCATACCGAAACATCAGAATCACACTGTGTAGCCAAAGAACGCAAGACGGCCAGTAAAGCAGGGGCGCGGTTGTAAGTCAGTACCACCAAGCCGATTTTCAAAGCCATCAGCTAGGCTCTTTCTTGCAAGGGGGATGCTGCATCAGCCAGAGTTTTAAATACCGATAGTAGGTTCCCTCTGCATTAGAAATAGCCAGCACCAAGCCCATACGACCGTCTAAAAAGCCACGGCGAACAATGTATGTGCGGAAAAAGGCCCAAAATCCATGCAGCAACGCCTTGCTAAGCGAGGCTTGCTTACCCTTCAGAGCCAAAGACTGCGCGCCAGCAGTTGAGTAACGGTTCACTTTGTCGAGTACCGACTCCATATCTCTAAAACTCAGGTGTGCCATAACCCCACGCAACATGCCAATGGGGGCGTTGGTCCGCAATGATTCGTGCACCAAATCATCAGAAAACCGGGCTGCGCCACGTTTAAACAAGCGCACTACGGGATCTGGGTACCAGCCTGAATGGTTCATGGTTTGACCACAGTAGCTGGAGCGACGATTCAATGCATAAACTGTGTGCGAGGAAGTGGCTATTGCTTGCAAAATCTCTTCGCGCAAGTCGGCACCGATGCGTTCGTCGGCATCAATAGACAATATCCACTCATGGGTGGAAAAATCTACAGCCCGGTTTTTTTGAACGCCAAATCCTGGCCAGTCTGCGGTTTGCAGTATGCGGGCACCAAAAGACTGGGCAATCTGTAAAGTATTGTCTGTGCTGCCGCTGTCCACCAGCACCAACTCATCGGCAAAGGTAACAGACGCAAGGCACTGCGTTAAATTGAGCGACTCGTTCTTGGTGATGACGACAACAGATAGCCCCATCAGAAGAGGCCGCCAGAGTGTGAAGTAACCAAAAGGTGCTTGAACATAGGCTGGGGATTATGAGGGCAAGTGCAAGGCGACTATTTCCGCACTTGGCACCAGGAGGTTGTGCCCATGAAAAGCTGGATAATCTTCACTCTTTGAAAGGTTTTCAGGAATTTTTTGTTAGCCCGTACTGTGACTGTTAACCCAAGCTGCCACCCCTTTCTCTATCCATTTACCTTGGCAGTCGTACCATGAAAACCGAGACTCCCCCTAGCCTGGTGAACCTGCTGCGACAGAGCATCACCCGGCTATCACCCTATTTTTTTAAGGGTCGCCGCTCGGCATGGCTCATGGTTATTTTGGCCACCATCATTGGGGCCGCAACCGAGCCCTTGGTGCCCGCCATGCTCAAACCCTTGCTGGACAATGGTTTTCAAAAAGGTGCATTGAATCCTTGGCTTGTCCCGTTGACCTTGATTGCTGTCTTTGGCCTGCGCGGCCTGAGTAGTTTTCTAGGCGATGTCGCGATGGCAAAGATTACCCAAGACGGTTTGGACACATTGCGTACGGCTATGTTTAGCCGCCTGCTGGATGCAAAAAGTGCACTATTTAGCCAACGAACAGCCAGTTCGCTGTCCAACACCATCGTCTACGAAGTACAAAACGGTGCCGTCCTTCTGGTCACCTCCGTCATGGGCCTGGCAAAAGAC
The DNA here is from genome assembly GCF_056521445.1 of Rhodoferax sp. LB1P47. NCBI lineage: Bacteria > Pseudomonadati > Pseudomonadota > Betaproteobacteria > Burkholderiales > Comamonadaceae > Rhodoferax > Rhodoferax sp. LB1P47. Next base: position 23,198 of record NZ_JBWMAU010000003.1, read on the forward strand.
AGCATGGTTCTTGTGGCCCTGGTCGCCTACCTGCTGTATCTGAACTGGGAGCTGACGTTGATCCTGGTCGTACTGTTTCCCGCAGTGGCTTTTGTCACCCGCACGCTATCCCGCAGGCTCTACCAAATTGCCAAAAGCAGCCAGGGTGCCACGGATGGCCTAGCCTACGTGGTGGAAGAAAACGTGCTGGCACAACGGGTTGTGCGTTTGCATGCAGCGCAGGGGGCGCAGAGCAAGCGGTTTCAGTTACTCAGCGAAGGCTTGCGTCGGTTGAATATGAAGTCCGCAACCGCTTCTGCGGCTGTGACCCCCATGACCCACATGATTTCAGCCATTGCGCTATCCAGCGTGATTTGCGTGGCATTGCTCCAGGGCTCCAGTGAAGTCAGTGCAGGCGAATTTGCGTCTTACATTACCGCCATGTTGATGTTGATTGCCCCAGTTAAGCGGCTATCCGATGTGGCCAGCCCCGTCACCCGTGGGCTCGCCGCAATGGAGCGCGCACTAGACCTGATTGAAAAAACACCGATCGAACCCAGCGGCGACTTTGTGCTGGAACGCGCACAAGGTCACATTGAGTTCCAGTCAGTCACCGTACGCTACCGGGACGACGAAACCCGTTCAGCCTTGAACCAGGTTTCACTCAATGTGATGCCCGGTGAGGTGGTTGCACTCGTAGGGCCTTCAGGCTCGGGGAAAACCTCGCTGGTCAATTTGTTGCCGCGATTTGTGACGGCTACTGCCGGGCATGTTTTGCTGGATGGCCACGACATCGCCGATTGGCAACTCAAAGCTCTGCGTAACCAGTTTGCCATCGTCAACCAAGATGTAATCATGTTCAACGACACCCTGGCTGCCAATGTCGCACTGGGGGAAACGCCTAATCGGGAAAGGGTCGAGGCCTGTTTACGGGCAGCCAATCTGGGGGGGTTTCTAGACGAAGCCCCGCAGGGCATTGACACAATGGCAGGCCATAACGCGATGGAACTATCCGGCGGGCAGCGCCAACGCCTCGCGATTGCCCGTGCACTCTACAAAGACGCACCCATTTTGATTCTGGATGAAGCAACATCGGCACTGGACACGGAATCGGAGCGATTGGTACAAGAAGCCCTACAACGCCTGATGACTGGACGCACCACCTTAATAATCGCCCACCGCCTGTCAACTATTGAACATGCCAACCGGGTTGCCGTACTCGACCAAGGTGAAATCATTGAGATTGGCACCCATACTGAACTGATTGCACAGGCTGGCCTTTACGCTCGTTTACATGCATTGCAATTTGGTACGCAACAGGCACTGACAGCATAGAAGCAGAGCCAATAAAGTGCAAAAAATACTGGTAATCGCGACCCGTCAGATAGGCGACGTGTTGCTCACAACACCATTGATTCACGCTGCACGCCAGAAATGGCCCAAAGCAGAAATTGATGTCATCGGTTTGGCGGGAACAATGGGCATGCTCAAAGGCAATCCAGATGTTCACTCGCTGATTTCTACCCATCCCGACAAAGGCTGGCGCGATACGCTAAAGGTATTGCGTGCCGTCTGGAAAAATTATGATTTAGCGCTAGTAACGCAGCCTAGCGACCGGGCACATCTTATTGGCTGGGCTGCAAGTAGCCGCTACCGCAGCGGCATCATTCCCCAAAAAAACAGTAGCAACTGGTGGAAAAAGCGCATCCTGAACTACGTAGTGGTTAGTGATGGCGATGAAGGTACGACCCATGTGGTCATGGAAAAACTTGCCCTACTAGCACCCTGGAGTATGCCGAAAATGGCAAATGCGCAAGTTCAAGCACCGCCGCCACAGTCGCTACCACCCACACTAGACTCCTTAATTACACCCAATGCTATCGTTGTCCATGCGCCATCCATGTGGCCCTACAAGCAATGGCCGCTAACGCATTTTCGACAATTGCTACAGCAATTGCTCCAGGCCGGGCACCAGATCGTATTGACCGGCAGCGCCAGCCCAGCGGACCAGAACAGCATCAAGCAGCTAACTGATATTGCACCGTCTCCACAATTGATTGATTCCAGCGGGCAGTTGAATTTCAACCAGCTAGTTAACTTGTTTGGGCGAACCCGTTTGTATATTGGTCCAGACACATCCGTCACCCATCTGGCGGCAGCCAGCGGTATTCCCGTACTCGCGCTCTTTGGTCCAACAAATCCTTTGCGCTGGGGGCCATGGCCGAGCACAGAAAGCGTGCAACAAGTCTATGTTCAACACGCGTTAGAGCAAACAGTACATAACATCACCCTATTGCAAGGGGAAATACCCTGCGTGCCATGCAGTAAAGCGGGGTGTGAAAATCGCACTCAGAGCCGCAGCGATTGCCTAGCAGGCATGCTGCCGGATAGAGTATTCCAGATCGCGCAAGAAATTTATTCAAGAATACAATGGCCAAAAATTTTTTTTAAAAAAATAGCGCTTAACAAGCATCTCCATAGCGCTCCAGCCCGGCAACTTGAAAAAATATTAATTAGCTACCATGCATTCCCACCAATTGCAGATGACCTAGCTGAAGCATTCGAACGAAAAGGAATTCAAGCCAAATTATTCATAACATCGAATTACGAGCATTGGTTTCATAAAAAAATAATAAAAAAAATTAATAAAATAGCAAGGAACCTAAGAATAATAAAAAAAGGAGTTGATTTATTCGAGCGAAACCATCTAAACAAAGTCAACTATCTCGAGTCAAATTTTCAAAAAAAATTTGAAGAAATTAAACCAGATTTAGTACTCTTTATTCATGGGCAACCTTATGGAAATAGATTTCTAGAAAAAATAACCATTCCCAAGATTGCATGGTGGGTAGAACCGCATACAAATCCAGATGAATTAAAAGAATATTCAAAACCATTCGATATATACGCTTCGTACAATAAAAAATCTATAGCGGAAATTTCCTTATTCGGCAGGAAAACAACTTACCTACATCACGCCGTAAATCCAAGATCTTTTTATCCGAAATCAGAAATACAAAAAATATATGATGTAACATTCGTGGGAAATTGGAGTCCTTGGCGAGAAAAAGTTATTGAGCAAGTACTAAAAACAACTACAAAAATAGCGCTCTACGGGCCAATGTGGAGAAGAAAATGCTCGATCCCAAAAAAAGATTTTTTAAAAATTTACAAAGATGAACAAATCATTGGAGCAGAACTCAATGATTTGTTCAATTCTTCAAAAATTGTATTAAATGCTCAAAGAATTACAGATGGTAATGGTTTGAATATGCGATTTTTTGAAGTTCCCGCCACAGCAACTTGCTACCTCACCGATGAGGCCGAAGAACTTAAAGATCATTTCATAACTGGAAAACAGCTCTGTGTATTTAATGATCTTAAAGATTTAAAAACTCAACTTGAAAATCTTCTTGAAGACGCTTCATTACGGGATAGCATTCGCTGGGCTGGTTACAAGCATGTACTTGAAAACTACACATATGACCATATGGCAAACAATTTACTGAAAATGTACGAAGAAATCATTGATGATCAAGTAAATTCAACACCATATTTTCATTGAAATAAAAAATTCATGCTGGAAAAATCATCAGATTTACTACGATTATCAAGATTTCTGAGTACATATAAAATATACAACTCAAATAATCGCTCTCTAATCTATTCAGATTTTCTTCTACTTTTATTTTTAGGGTTAGCACCACTCTGTTTTCTTAGTGTGCGCAGTTGGACAATTTTTTTCACATTTTTAATTATCTTAATTTCCGCATGGAAACTGTCAGATATACGAACGAACCTTATCCCTCAAGGGAATCGAGCATCCATATATTTTATAATTTCCACACTTGCATCTCCAATTATTGCAATAACGATGGGACAAGTATTTAGAGGCGATTGGCAGACAAGGCTCATGGATGGCCCCACTCGCCCACTATTAAGTATATTTATATTTGTTTATCTTCTGCATAAATCCATTGACTTCGTTAAGCTACTAGAGTGGTGCATCCCTTTATCATTATTTATATTGGGTGGTCTATTACTGGTGCACCCCTATGAGTGGGCAAACATGACAAGTGAAAGATTTGGTACAACGGCAGTTGATCCACTTACCCTAGGGCAATACTCAACACTATTGGCATTTATTTGCCTATTTACTTTAAACCTATATGGGGAAGACGGGGGATTTCTAAAAACGCTAAAGCTAATGGGCTTTGCAATCGGTCTATGGATTAGCGTTGGCGCAGGATCACGTAGCGCATGGGTTGCCATTCCATTTTTAATAACGTTATGGATTATACACGGATTGAAAATACGCCAACCAAAAAAAATCCTCATTGTGTCTATAGCTATAATAGCAACAGGTTTTTTAATTTATGAAATATCCCCGTTAGTTAATAATAGAATTAATCTAACATACACTGAATATTCGGCATATATAAAAAATAGCAATCGCGATACTTCAGCAGGCTTGCGATTATCTTTGTTGCGGGCAGCTGTTTTATTGTTTTTGGAAAATCCTATAGCAGGCTATGGAGATGAAAACTATCCAAAATTATCAAGTATATTTGGCGCCGAATCGTTCAATACCGAGACCCTGGAACTAACCATAATCCAAAATGGAGTACACAATGAAATTATGCAAAATGCTTTGCGCTCTGGGATTTTTGGAATAATTTCCAGCTTATTAATGTTCTCTGTTCCTGCGATAGTTTTCTACCGAGGTAGCAATTCAAGAATACCCAGCGTCAGGGCAGCGGGCCTCATAGGCCTTTGCTATATCGTGTCAGTATTTTTCTTTAGTCTGAGCACCGAAACATTCAATCTGAAATACACCATTTCTTTTTATGCATTAATGGTGTCCACATTGGCGGCGCAAGTGCTGCGCCCACAAACTGTCTAATATGAAGTCCACTCGCTACGCTCTAACTTTTGCTTGCTACAACCAAGTTGAATACACTCGCCAATGTATAGATAGTATGGTTCGACACGGTTTAGATTTGTCGCGACTCATCGTCGTAGATAACGGATCAAAAGACGAAACCCGCGACTATCTGCTCACGGTCCCTGTCGGTGGGCGCATATATAACCACGCTAATTTTGGTTGCGGCGTAGCTTGGAATCAAGGTGCACTGGCTTTACAAGCCGAATGGACCATCGTGATGAACAACGATGTACTCGTGAGCCCACAGTGGATCGAGTCGTTGATCGGATCGGCCGAGCAGCGTGGCCTGAAAGTCATTTCCCCGGCCTTGGTGGAAGGTCCGTTGGACTACGATTTTGAAACCTTCGCCCCTATGGCATCACAGAAATTGGCCGACACCATCCGGATCGGTGGTCGCCATGCGGTTTGTTTGGCAGTACACCAATCTGTGTGGATGGACATTGGTTACTTTCAGCCCGTACCGAAGTTGCTTGGCTACGAAGACACCTTGTTTTTCCATGCATTAGAAAAAGCAGGTATTCCTATCGGCATGACGGGAGCCTCTTGGCTGCACCACTACGGTTCGGTTACCCAATCTGCCATGAAACAAGAGCGGGGCTTATCAGAACAAGATGGGCTGGGTTACCGCTACAACTACAAGTTACTAAACCAGAGCTGGCTCAGCCGAAAAATCGCCAAGTCACGCCGGGTTGCACAACAAAAAGTATGGCAGCAGCAAGAACTGGCAGCCCACGACATGACCATGCATGGTCTGCGTGAAAACGGCCAGTTCCGCTGGATTTAGCTGCGAATCAGAGCAACACGATATCGTATTGCTCCTGCCCCATTGCACCTTCGCTTTGCAGTGAAATCGGCTTGCCGATGAAGTCACTCAAGCCGGCCAAATGCTGGCTTTCTTCATCCAAAAAGAGCTCGATCACTTTGGGTGAGGCAACGATGCGAAACTCGCGGGGGTTGAACTGGCGGGCTTCGCGCAGGATCTCACGCAGGATGTCGTAAGTCACGCTGCGGGCAGTTTTAACCGTACCTTTTCCGCTGCACACCGCGCAGGGCTCGCACAGCATGTGGGCCAGCGACTCACGGGTGCGCTTGCGGGTCATCTCCACCAAGCCCAGTGCTGAAAAGCCGCCTGCGGTGGTTTTAACCCGGTCACGGGCCAACTGCTTGCGGAACTCGGCTAGTACCGTGTCGCGGTGGTCCTCGCGCACCATGTCGATGAAGTCCACGATGACAATGCCGCCCAGGTTGCGCAAACGCAGTTGCCGTGCGATGGCCTGGGTGGCTTCCAGGTTGGTTTTGAAAATGGTGTCATCGAAGTTGCGGGCCCCAACGAATGCGCCCGTATTCACGTCCACCGTGGTCAGCGCCTCGGTCTGGTCCACGATCAGGTAGCCGCCAGATTTCAACTCCACCCGCCGCCCCAGCGCCTTGGCCACCTCTTCGTCGATAGAGAATAGGTCAAAAATGGGCCGCTCGCCTTTGTAATGCTGTAGTTTTTCAACCGCCGCAGGCATGAACTCTTTGCCAAACACCTGTAGCGCTTCAAACTGCTCGCGTGAATCCAGCCGGATGGTCTGGGTTTGTTCGCTCACCAGGTCGCGCAGCACGCGCTGCAACAGGTTCAGGTCCTGGTGCAGCAAAGATGTGGGTGGCAGGCGCACCGAAGCGCTTTTGATGCGCGCCCAGGCTTTGCGCAGATACGCAATGTCCTCGGCCAACTCCGTATCGGTTGCGTCTTCGCCATTGGTACGCAGAATGAAGCCACCGCCGCCGCCGGTCGATGCATCCCCCACCAGGGTTTGCAAACGCTTGCGCAGGTCTTCGCGCTGGGCCAGAGGGATTTTTTGCGACACGCCCACATGGTCATCTTGCGGTAAAAAAACCAGCAGGCGGCCAGCAATGCTGATCTGGGCCGACAGGCGTGCGCCCTTGGTGCCGATGGGGTCCTTGATGACCTGCACCATCAAGGCTTGGCCCTCGAACACCTGGCGCTCAATCGGCACGACAGGGACGGCCTTGGCATCGGCATCTGCTGCCTTGTGGCCCACAAAACCATTGGCCAGGTCCGCCACATGCAAAAACGCCGCCCGCTCCAGGCCGATGTCGATGAAGGTGGACTGCATGCCCGGCAACACCCGAACCACCTTGCCGAGGTACACGTTGCCCACCATGCCGCGCTCCAGGGTGCGCTCCACATGCAGCTCCTGCACCGAACCGTGCTCTACCACCGCCACGCGGGTTTCCTGGGGCGACCAATTGATGAGAATGTCTTGTTGCATGGAGGGTGTTGTCAAAGCTTGAAGCCCAGTGCGCGCAGGAGTTGCGCCGTCTCATACAAAGGCAAGCCCATGATGCCCGAATAACTGCCGCTGATCTGCGAGATAAACCCTGCCGCCCTGCCCTGCACCGCATAGGCACCGGCTTTGCCAAGCGGTTCGCCCGAAGCAACGTAATCTAGGATCTGCGCCGCAGTCAAGGGCGCAAAGCGTACGCGCGAATCGCTCAAGATCTCCAAGCGTATATGGCCATGTTGCACCGCCACCGCCGTCAGCACTCGGTGCTGGCTGCCGGCGAGTTCGGTCAACATGCGGATGGCATCTTGGGTGTTTTCGGGTTTGCCGTAAATTTTGCGGCCCATCGCTACCGTGGTGTCAGAGCAAAGAATCGCCGCAGGCAGCAAGCCACGTTGCGCCCTACGCGCCACAGCCGCATCAAGTTTTAGCCCTGTAACGCGCTTTACATATGCAGAAGGTGCTTCGTTTTTAATAGCAACCTCCAAACCCTCACTGTCTTCATCAGCCCCAGGCAAGAGCAGTTCATGGCGGACGCCTAGTTGGTCTAGCAGCTGGCTGCGGCGCGGGCTTTGGGAGGCAAGATAAATATGGTCAATCATGGTGGAATTATCGGGCTTGCCTGGCCCCAAAAAAACAGCCCGCCCATCACAACGATGGGCGGGCTGGCGGGTCTGCTACCGCAGATTACTGCTTGACGGCTTCGACCTGAACGATCAGGCGCACAGCGTCAGGAAAGCCAAAGTTGGCACCCCAGGTCATGCCCCATTGGCTACGCTGGATGGTGGTGTCGAAGTCGCCACCGCACACCTCGCGCTTTTGCATGCTCTGGTAGCAATTGAAGGTACTTGCTTTGAGCGTGACGGGATTGGTCTTACCCAACAGCGTCAACGTACCCACCACTTCGGACACCTTGTCGCCAGTGAAAACAAACTTGTCGGCACTGAACTTGATGGTGGGGAATTGCGCGGCATTGAAGAAATCTGCACTTTGCAAATGCTTGTCGAAGTTGGGCGTGCCGGTGGACAAAGAAGTTGCATCAATCGTCAGATCTACTTTGCCGGTTTTGCCCGCACGGTCGAACTGCACAGTGCCTTCCTTCTTGTCGAAACGGCCCCGGTTGGTCGAGGTGCCCATGTGGCCGATCTCAAACGTCACAAAAGTGTGGCTCGGGTCAATGGCGTAGGTTGCAGACTGCGCATGGGCGGTGCCCACAGTCAGGGTGGCAATGGCGGCAAGGGCTAGCAAGGTGTGGCGCATGGGTTCTCTTTCAATGAAAGGGTTAAGGGAAAAGGCTTACTGGGGAATGGGTTACAGCTTGCCGACACCCGTCAGGCTGAATTTGAATTTGACTTGCACGTCATCGGCCACCATCGAGGTATCGGCCCACTCGCCTTCACCAATCTTGAAGGCCAGACGTTTGATAGGTAACTGCCCTGTTGCGACGGTGGTGGCCCCGGTCTGCACCATCGCCACGGGCACGACCACATCGCGGACCTGGCCCTTGATGCTGAGCTTGCCTGCCACATCAAACTTAGCCCCACCCAACGCTTTGATGCTACTGGACACAAACGTAGCCTGCGGAAACTTCAGCGTGCTGAACCATGTGGGCTTGGGCAGCTCGGCATCGGACTCGGGCACGCCCAACGTGGCGCTCCCCATGTCTACGGTAAAACTGATCTTGCTGGTGTCTAGCTTGGCGGGGTCAAAAGCCAGTTGGGCATCAAACTTTTTGAAGCGCCCATCGACGGCTACGCCCATTTGTTTGCTGATAAACACGATTTCGCTTTGGGCAGGGACTAGCTTTTGCTGGGCAAACGCAGTTACCGCCACACCAGAGACCAGCAAGGCCACAGACAATTTCAACAAAGAAGACATGGATGACTTTCGCAAAAATAAATGATTTAAGGCAGCATGCGGCCGATCAGGCCATCGCGGTCAATGAGTTGGTGCTTCAGCGCAGCAGCCACATGCAACACCACCAGCCCACACAACGTCCACGCGGCCAAGCCGTGCAAGGGCTTGATGACCTCAGCCAACTCTTTGTCCACCACCAGCAGGTCGGGTAAAGGAATGGTGCCAAACAGCATGATCGGAAAACCCATTGCCGAGCTGTAGGCCCAACCCACCAGTGGCACTATAAAAAACAGAGCATATAGCGCATAGTGGGTGCCCTCGTGTGCCCAATGCTGCCATGCAGGCATGGTGCGCGCAACGGCCGCTGGCAGAGCGGGCGGGCGGTGGGTAAACCGCCACAGTAAGCGCAACACCGACAGCGCCAAAATCGTGATGCCGGCCCATTTGTGCCAGTTATACAGTTTGAGTCGCAGCGGTGAAAAAGGCAGGTCGGTCATGTACAGACCCACGCAAAAAATGCCGCCCAAGGCCAAGGCCAAAACCCAGTGCAAGAGCTTGGCAGTGGCGGTATAACCAGCGGGTTGGGCGACAACAGACGGGGAAAGAGCCATAGATGCTGAAGGGGTGGCATGCCGCCCATATGTGAACTAATTGGCTAGTGTAGAAACTGCCTTTGGGAAAAAGTTCACTCAATTCGTAGGGTTGGTTCTATTTTTTTGAACCATCCGGTCTTCAAGCCGTGGCGACACCGGCTAATTCGCCGTCTTCTTCACCCAAAAATCCACCGCTCTGGTGCGCCCACAGCCGCGCATACAGCCCCCCCGAGGCCAGCAGACTACGGTGGTCACCCACCTCCACGATGCAGCCCTTGTCGAGCACCACCAGTCGGTCCATCGCCGCGATGGTGGACAAGCGGTGGGCGATGGCGACCACGGTTTTGCCTTCCATCAGCCGGTACAGGCTGGACTGGATGGCCGCCTCGACCTCGGAGTCGAGGGCACTGGTAGCCTCGTCCAGCAGCAGAATCGGCGCGTCTTTCAGCATCACCCTTGCAATCGCGATGCGCTGGCGCTGGCCGCCTGACAGCTTCACACCGCGCTCACCCACATGCGCATCAAAGCCGGTGCGGCCTGTCGGGTCACTCAGTGTGTGGATGAAGTCAAAAGCTTCGGCGCGGCGCGCAGCGGCTTCCATGTGGGTATCGGTGGCATCCGGGCGGCCGTAAAGGATGTTGTCGCGCACCGAGCGGTGCAGTAGCGAGGTGTCTTGCGTGACCATGCCGATCTGCGCGCGCAAGCTCTCTTGGGTCACCTGCGAAATATCCTGCCCATCCACCAGAATGCGACCGTGCTCCACGTCATAAAACCGCAGCAGCAGGTTGACGATGGTGGATTTACCCGCACCCGAGCGGCCCACTAGGCCAATTTTTTCCCCGGCGCGGATGTGCAACGACATTTGATCGATCACTTTGCGGGCTCCCGGGCCCTTGGCGCCATACGCAAAGTCCACATTTTCAAACCGCACCTCGCCCTTGGTGACTTGCAGCGGCTTGGCGTGGGCCACGTCTTGCACGGCTTGCGGGCGCGTCAGGGTGTTCAGGCCGTCCTGCACCGTGCCAACATGCTCAAACAACGAAGCCATCTCCCACATCACCCAGTGCGAAATGCCATTCAGGCGCAATGACATAGCCGTAGCCGCAGCGACGGCACCCACGCCTAACTCGCCCTGCGTCCACAGCCACAGCGCTAACCCAGCGGTCGACAAAATCAGCAGGATGCCCAGTATGTGGTTCACCACCTCAAAACCGCTGACCAGGCGCATCTGGCGTTGCACGGTGACCAAAAAGTCCTGCATCGCAGAGCGGGCAAATCCGGCCTCGCGCCCAGCATGCGAAAACAGCTTGACCGTAGCGATATTGGTATAAGCATCGGTGATACGGCCGGTCATCAGCGACCGGGCATCGGCCTGCTTTTTGGCCACTCCGGATAGGCGCGGCACAAAGTAGCGGATGGCCAAGCCATACAGCACCACCCAGCCCAAAAACGGCAACAGCATCCACAGATCAAAGCTGCCCACCACTGCGACCATAGTGACGAAATAGATAGTCACAAACACCAGAATGTCGCCCAGGATTATGCACACATCGCGCACCGCCAGTGCGGTCTGCATCACCTTGGTGGCCACGCGACCGGCAAACTCATCTTGGTAAAAACCCATGCTCTGGCTCAGCATCAGGCGGTGGAACTTCCAGCGCAACAGCATGGGGAAGTTGGCCGCTAGAGTCTGGTGTTTGAACAGGGTTTGCAATGCAATTAATAGCGGACTCCCTAGTAGCAGCAAGCACAAGAGCAGTAAATGATTCTTTTCTTGCGTCCACAACAAGGCTGGCGGCACCTTGCCCAACCAGTCCACCACGCGGCCCAGCATGGCGAACAGCAGGGCCTCGAATACGCCCACGCTGGCCGTGAGCAGCGTCATGGCCAGAATGTATTTGCGCACCCCCTTGCTACAGGCCCACACAAAATGAAAAAAGCCGCTGGGGGGCGGCTGGGGGATGTCGTCCGGGTAGGGGCGGACCAAATTTTCAAACCAACGCAACATAGGCTCACTCTCGGTGGTAGGGGTGGTTGGCATTGACCGACCACGCCCGGTACAACTGCTCAATCAAAAGCACGCGGGCAAACGCGTGCGGCAGGGTTAGATCCGACAGCCGGATGCGCTCGTGCGCGGCCTGGCGAAACGCCGGGTCCAGCCCGTCCGGGCCACCAATCACCAGCGCTACGTCATCGCTCTCCAACTGCCAGCCATTGAGCTTAACCGCCAATGCCTTGGTCGTCAGTGTGGTGCCGCGTTCATCCAGGGCGACGATACGGGCATTGCGACCAATGCTGGACTGGATGGCGGCTTCTATGCGTTCGCGCTCAGCGGCGTAAATCGTCTCCAGGGTTTTCGAGCCCCGGGGTTCGGTCTTCACGGCCTTGAGCTCCACTTTAAGCTCGGGCGGAAAGCGTTTGGCGTAGTCGTCGTAGGCAGTTTGCGCCCAATCGGGCATGCGCTGGCCTACGGCCACTATCACCAGCTTCATTTACTTGCGACCAGGGGCGCGTTTGGCGGGCGCTTTTGGTGTTTTAGACGGCTTTGGTGCGGCACGCTTGGCGGCAGCGGCTTTCTTTACCGTCTCGACCGGGGCTTTGATGACCACGGTCTTGGCAACGGTTTTAACGGCCACTGTCTTGGCGGGTGCCTTCACAGCGGTCTTAGCTGCCGTTTTTGCGGCCGTCTTCACCGGACCACGGGTCGAAGTCGAGGTCTTGGAAGGCACGGGCGTAGCCACGGCCGTTTTGCGGGCCGCACGTTTGGGTGCTACTTCCATCACGGGACGCTCGGGGGCCAGCAGACTTTCGGCGTATTCGCGGTCGGCAATCTTGGCGGCACGTTTGGCGGCAGCGGGCGACAGCTTTTTGGCCGGCACTTTCTTTGCTGGCTTAACGGGCGTAGCCACCTCAGCCTTGGGCAGAGGCTTGGCGGCACCCAGTTTGAGGCGGATGGGCTTTTCACCCCACAGCTCTTCCAGGTGGTAGTACTGGCGGATGGCGGGTTGCATGATGTGCACCACGGCGCGGCCGCAATCCACAATGATCCATTCACCGTTGGACTCGCCTTCCATGCGAGGTTTGGCAAAACCGGCATCGCGCACAGCATCACGCACGCTGGTGGCCAGGGCCTTGGTTTGGCGGTTCGACGTACCCGAGGCGATGATCACGCGCTCGAACAGGGCCGACAGGCCTTCGGTGTCAAACACCACGATGTCTACCGCTTTGACATCCTCCAAGCCATCAATAATGGCGCGCTGGAGTTTTTGGGTGTCTTTTTTGGCAACGGTTTCGTTTTGGGCAGAGGTGGTCATCGGTCAGTTCGGTAAAGATGGTGTTGGTCAATATAACGCGCTACGCCGTCTGGAACCAGATGGGCGATCCCTTGCGAGGTGGCGGCGCGGTGGCGGATGTCGGTGGCGCTGAGTTCCGACGGGAGAACCTGCAACGCCTGGAAAGACCCAGCGGGTAAAAATTCAGAGGGAAATGGGCTGTTGGCGCTGGTTGAATCTGCACGTGAAGCTACACAAATTATAGCTGCCCGCACAATCTCCTCCCAACCATGCCACGTCGGCAGCCGTATCGCCTGGTCTTCACCCATCACCAGATAGAGCTGCGCCACGGTTTCTTCGGCTTGCAGTTCGTGCAAAGTGTCGATGGTGTAGGTGGGGCCACTGCGGTCAATCTCGCGCGGATCCACCACCACGCCGGGGATGTCGCCAAAGGCCAACTGGGCCATCGCCAGCCGGTCAGCGGCCGGGCTGAGCGTGCGGCTTTTGTGCCAAGCATGGCCTGTAGGGAACACGTACAGCGCATCCAACTGCAACTGCGCCAGGGCGGTACGCACCAACGCTACGTGCATCCAGTGCGGCGGATCAAACGCGCCGCCGAATACGCCAATCCGGCGCAAAGGCAGTTTTAAATCCATGCACGGGCAACCAGAAACTCGCGGGTCAATGCGTCCTCCGCAGAGCCTGCTTCTGGCTGCTGCTGGTACGACCAACTGGCCAGCGGCGGCATCGACAGCAGAATGGATTCGGTGCGCCCGCCCGATTGCAATCCGAAGTGCGTACCCCGGTCCCAGACCAGGTTGAATTCCACATAACGGCCGCGCCGGTAGAGCTGAAAAGCCCGCTCGCGCTCGCCGTAGGGCGTGTCCTGGCGGCGCTGCAAAATCGGCACGTAGGCCTCCAGAAATGCCGACCCCACGGCCTGCACCATTGCCAAACTGCCCTCGGTGCCCAACTCGGAAAAATCATCAAAAAACACGCCACCAATGCCGCGCGGCTCCTGCCGGTGCTTGAGGTAGAAATATTCGTCGCACCACTGCTTGAAGCGCGGGTATTTATCGTCCCCAAACGGGGCCAGGGCACTGTGGCAGGTGCGGTGGAAATGCACTGCATCTTCTTCAAAACCGTAAATAGGCGTCAGGTCCATGCCGCCGCCGAACCAGCAGACCGGCGCACCGCCTTCGGGCGTGGCAACGATCATGCGCACATTCATGTGTACCGTGGGCGCATACGGGTTGCGCGGATGGAACACCAGCGACACGCCCATAGCCTCAAACGGCGCACCCGCCAATTGCGGCCGGTGCTGGGTGGCGCTGGGCGGCAGCTGCGGTCCGCGTACATGCGAAAAGCCGCAACCCGCACGCTCCAGCACTGCACCGCTTTCCAGAATCTGGGTAATGCCCTGCCCTTGCAGCTTCTCGCCCGGTGGCTTTTCCCACGCGTCGCTCAAGAAGCTGCCGCCGTCCAACGCCGCCATGCGGCTGGTGATACTGGATTGCAGGCCCAGCAAATAGGCCCGCATCACGTCAGCAGCGCTCAACTTTTGATGGCCTTGTAGCCAATATCGCGGCGGTACTGCATGCCGTCGAACTGGATGCCACGGGTGACTTCGTAGGCATGCTGCTGCGCCAGCTTGACGTTGTCGGCCAGCACGGTTACGCACAGTACCCGCCCACCCGAGGTGGAGACGACATCGCCATTTTTTACCGTACCCGCGTGGAACACCACTGCATCGTCGGCATTTTTAGGCAGCCCTGTGATGGCATCGCCCTTGCGCGGGGTCATGGGGTAGCCGTGCGCGGCCAGCACCACGCCCAGGGCAATGCGGCGGTCCCAATCCAAGGTCACTTGGTCTAGTTTTCCGTGCGGTCCTGGCTCGGTGGCGGCCCACAACACCTCGAACAGGTCGGATTTCAACCGCATCATCAGCGGCTGGGTTTCGGGGTCGCCCAGGCGGCAGTTGAATTCCAGCGTCTTGGGCTTGCCCTTGGCATCAATCATCAGGCCGGCGTACAAAAAGCCGGTGTAGGTGATGCCGTCTTTTTCCATGCCCTTGATGGTGGGCAGAATAATTTCGCGCATGGCACGCGCATGCACATCGGCCGTGACCACCGGCGCGGGGGAATAGGCACCCATGCCACCGGTGTTAGGCCCACAGTCACCGTCGAGCAGGCGCTTGTGGTCCTGGCTGGTGGCCAGGGGAATCACATTTTTGCCATCACACATGACGATGAAGCTGGCCTCT
This sequence comes from Rhodoferax sp. LB1P47, assembly GCF_056521445.1. Taxonomy (NCBI): domain Bacteria; kingdom Pseudomonadati; phylum Pseudomonadota; class Betaproteobacteria; order Burkholderiales; family Comamonadaceae; genus Rhodoferax; species Rhodoferax sp. LB1P47. Next base: position 38,398 of record NZ_JBWMAU010000003.1, read on the forward strand.
TCACCTGCCAAAAACTCTTCAATGACGACGCGCGCGCCACCTTCGTTGTGGCTCACACCCAGGGTGTTGTCCAGCAGCATGAAGTCTATGGCCTCGTGGGCTTCGGCCAGCGTTTGTGCCACCACCACACCCTTGCCAGCGGCCAGGCCATCGGCTTTGACGACGATGGGCGCCCCCATCTTCTCCACATAAGCATGGGCCGCCACAGGATCGGTAAAAGTGTCGAATTCGGCCGTGGGAATCGCATGCCGCTGCATGAATGCCTTGGAAAACGCTTTCGAGCTTTCCAGTTGCGCAGCCGCCTTGGTGGCACCAAAAATCCGCATGCCGTGGGCACGGAATTCATCCACCACACCCGCTGCCAGCGGGCCTTCGGGGCCCACCACGGTCAGCGCAATGCCTTCGGTCTGGGCCCATTGGCGCAACGCTTGCACATCGGTAATGGGAATGTTGATGAACTGGTCGTCCAAAGCCGTGCCGCCGTTGCCGGGGGCCACGTAGACCTGGCTCACGCGGGCCGAGGTGTTCAGTTTCCAGGCGAGGGCATGTTCGCGGCCACCGCCGCCAATCACTAATATTTTCATAATCCAGCGTTGTGAAAGACTTCTTGGACATCGTCCAGGTCTTCGAGCACATCCAATAGTTTTTGCATTCTTTCGGCATCTATGCCGCTAAGGTCGATGGTGTTGTCGGCGCGCATGGTCACTTCGGCCAGGTCCGCTTTAAAGCCTGCGGCTTCCAGCGCCAGTTTGATTTTTTCAAAGTCGGCGTAGGCGGTCAGTACCTCAATGGCACCGTCATCAAGGGTAATGACATCTTCGGCACCGGCTTCCAGGGCCACTTCCATGAGCTTATCTTCGTCGGCACCGGGGGCAAAAATGAGCTGCCCGCAGTGCTTGAACTGGAACGCCACCGAGCCTTCGGTGCCCATGTTGCCGCCGTATTTACTGAATGCGTGGCGCACTTCGGCCACGGTGCGCACGCGGTTGTCGGTCATGGTGTCCACGATGATGGCTGCGCCGCCGATGCCGTAGCCTTCGTAGCGAATTTCCTCGTAGCTCACGCCTTCCAGCGTGCCGGTGGCTTTTTCGATGTTGCGCTTCACCGTATCGGCGGCCAGATTGGCGGCCTTGGCTTTTTCCACCGCCAGGCGCAGGCGCGGGTTGATGCTCAGGTCACCACCACCCAGTCGCGCGGCCACCATGATCTCGCGGATCACGCGGGTCCAGATCTTGCCCCGCTTCTCATCCTGGCGGCCCTTGCGGTGCTGAATATTCGCCCATTTACTGTGACCAGCCACAAAAATTCCTTGTCAATTGATTTACTCTAAGGCCAGATTTTACTTACCCAGAATTTACGCAAATCCTCTGTGCGCCTGTAAGGCGACACAGACGAAGCCGCGTAAGGGCTACTACCATTTCTTGTCAGGACTCTCGCCATGGCCGAACCCATCTTAATCGCCAAAAATGCCACCACCACCTGCGAGCTGCTCCCTGCGTTGGCCAACCGCCACGGTCTGATTACCGGGGCCACCGGCACTGGCAAAACCGTCACGCTGCAAACTCTGGCCGAAAACTTCTCCAAGATCGGTGTGCCGGTGTTCATGGCCGATGTCAAAGGCGACCTCACCGGCATCAGCCAGGCCGGCCGCATCGGCGACAAGCTGGCCGGCATTTTGAAAGAGCGCGGCATCGAGCAACCCAAATCCCTGGCCTGCCCCACCACCCTGTGGGATGTATTTGGCGAGCAAGGCCACCCGGTGCGGGCCACCGTGTCCGACATGGGCCCGCTGCTGCTGGGCCGCATGCTGAACCTGAACGACACCCAGGGCGGCGTGCTCAACATGGTGTTCAAGATTGCCGACGACCACGGCCTGCTGCTGCTGGACCTGAAAGACCTGCGCGCCATGCTCCAGTACGTAGGCGACAACAGCAGCGAATTCACCACCCAGTACGGCAATGTGTCGGCCGCCAGCGTGGGGGCCATCCAGCGCGGCCTGCTGCAAATTGAATCGCAGGGCGGCGACAAGTTCTTTGGTGAGCCGATGCTCAACATCAGCGACTTCATGCAGACCGTGGACGGCCAAGGTGTCATCAACATCCTGACCGCCGACAAGCTGATGAACGCCCCCCGCCTGTACGCCACCTTTTTGCTGTGGATGCTGTCCGAACTATTCGAGCAGCTCCCCGAAATCGGCGACCCCGAGCAGCCCAAACTGGTGTTCTTCTTCGACGAAGCGCATCTGCTGTTCAAGGACGCGCCCGCCGCCCTGGTGGAGCGCATCGAACTGGTGGTGCGGCTGGTGCGCTCCAAGGGCGTGGGCGTGTACTTTGTGACGCAAAACCCGCTGGACATTCCCGACACGGTGCTAGCCCAGCTGGGCAACCGGGTGCAGCACGCTCTGCGCGCCTTCACCCCGCGTGACCAAAAAGCCGTTAAGGCTACGGCGCAAACCATGCGGCAAAAGCCCGGGCTGGACATCGAAGCCGCCATCACCGAGCTGGCCGTGGGCGAGGCGCTGGTCAGCCTGCTAGACGAAAAAGGCCGCCCCAGCATCACCGAACGCGTGTTCGTGCTGCCGCCCGGCAGCCAGCTCGGCCCTATCACCCCGGCGCAGCGCCAATCGTTGATCGCCAACTCGCTGGTGGCCGGCGTGTACGAGAAACTGCTAGACCGCGAATCCGCCTTTGAAAAACTCAAGGGCCGGACTGAGACCACCGCCGCCAACGCCTCGGCACCCGCGCAAGCACCCACCCTGCCCGGCATGGCCCCACCCGCTACGGCGCAAGGTGGTGGCCTGATGGGCGGGCTGAACGACATTCTGTTTGGCACCACCGGCCCACGCGGCGGCAAGCGCGACGGCCTGGCCCAGACCATGATGAAGTCCGCCGTGCGCACAATGGGCACCAAAGTGGGGCAAGAAATTTTGCGCGGCGTGCTGGGCGGTATCTTTGGCGGCAGGCGCTAAAAGCGGGGGCTTGGGCACATAGCCTCGCCCCGCACCCGGTTACTTCTTCACAAACGTGCGGATCGCCTCTTTGCCCACGGCTGCGTCATCGGTAAAGAAGCCGTCGATCCCCGCCTGCAAAAAGGTCTGTATCTCGGTGACGCTGTCGCCACGCAGGGTGATGTCGGTGATCGGGGCCTTCTTCAAGCTGGTGGGCAAAAAGTTGTTTTCTGGCCGCAGGGTGTAGATGTGCACCGCCAAACCGGCTGCCTTGGCATTACCCACCAATGCCGTTGGCAACCCCAAATTGCCGCTCACCAGCGGAATCACCATGTCTTTGCTCGGCCCAATGGCGTTGGCGTAGGTGGCCACCTCCTTCAGACCTGCCGGGGTAATCACGTCCGCATAGCTGCGGGTTTCGCCCGCACCCGCCGCCACAAAGTCATACGGGCGGCCACTGGACGACAGCAGTTGCACGATGCGCGCCGTGGTCATGGTGCGCATCTCTTTCAGGTTGGACACCTCGAATGACTGGATGAACACCGGTGCCTCTTTCGAGTTCCAGCCATTCGCCACCAGCACATCCACCAGGCGCTTCTCCAGCGGCAAACCAATCGACTTGAAGTAAGTGGGGTGCTTGGTTTCGGGGTAGATGCCAATCGTGCGGCCTGTCTCGATCGACTTGGACTTGGCCAGGTCAATGACCTCCTGAAAGGTGGGCACCTGGAACTGGCCGTTGTAGGCCACGTTGGCCGGGCGGATGGCCGGAATACGCTCGCGGGCACGCAGGGTTTTCAACTCGACCAGCGTCAGGTCTTCGGTAAACCAGCCGGTAATGGCGTTGCCGTCAATCGTTTTGGTGGTTTTGCGGGATGCGAACTCGGGACGGTCCACGATGTCGGTGGTGGCCTCGCGTACCGAGCCATCGGTGTTCAAAATAGCAATCGCGTTCTCGTGGCGGGCCACCAGCACGCCGTCCTTGGTGCTGACCAGATCGGGTTCGATGATGTTGGCACCGTCTTCAATCGCCTGGGTGTAAGACGCAATGGTGTGCTCGGGGCGCAATGCGGGTGCGCCACGGTGGCCGATCAACGTCGGCACCGGTGGCCACTCGGCGGGCGCATCGTTGGTGCTGCCACAGGCCGTCAGGGCCATGCCAGAGACAAGGCCGACTGCGGCAAGCTGGAGATAGGTTGTATTTTTCACGGTGACTCTCTTTTGCCCATGCGCGGGCCGTGCGCTGCGGGATATCCGCCGCGTCAGCGCCAATGTAGGGCGGCGCAATGAAGGTTTTTTGACACACCTCCCATTCGCACTTATTCACCGCCGACTCGGCATGCAAAATGCATAGCGTGTACCCAACTTGTTGCATTCTTTGAGGATCCACTTTATGCCCGCTGATATCGCCACTGGCCCATTGGCTCCCGCGCAGACCAGCCACATCCGCCTCACCTCCCACTCCAGCGGCTACGGCGCACTACCCATCCGCTGGGCCGCCGCCAGCGCCGCCGAGCGCGGCCCGGTGGTCGGCACTACCACCAAGCGCGCCCACCGCAACGTCATCGGCACGCACAGCGGCAGCTACAGCATCTACCGTGCGCTGGCCGTAGCCTCGGGTGGCCTGTCGCCGCAGCACAGGGCCGACCTGACCAACACCATGCCCACCGACATCATCGGCCCCTACCCGCAGTGGAGCGAGCCGGGCCGCATCGTGGCCATGGACCCCTGGGGTGCCACGGTAGCCGAGGTGTTTGCAGGGGAGCTGGCAGCGGGTTACGACATCCGCCCGACCATCGCCGTGACCCAAGCCCATGTGATCCTGCCCGAGGTGATCGAGGCGCTGCAATCCGGCCGTCTGGTGGCCGATGGCAAATTCCTCACCGCCGGTGGCGCGGCGATGGTCACCAAGGTGGCAGTGGAGCCGGTGTGGTTTCTGCCCGAAGTGGCCAAGCGCTTTGGCTGCTCCGAGGCCGATCTGCGCCGCGTGCTGTTTGAGGAAACCGGTGGCATGTACCCCGAACTGGTCACCCGCAGTGACCTGGAAGTGTTTTTACCGCCCATCGGTGGCTTGACGGCCTACATCTTTGGCAACCCCCGCGATCTGGCCAACCCCGAGGTCGAACTCACTGCCCGCGTGCACGACGAGTGCAACGGCTCGGACGTGTTCGGCTCCGACATCTGCACCTGCCGCCCGTATCTGACGCACGCCATCGAAGAATGCATCCAGGGCGCGCAGCGCGGTGGCGTGGGCCTGGTGAGCTACTTTCGCAAGGAAGGCCGGGCTTTAGGCGAAGTGACCAAATTTTTGGTCTACAACGCCCGCAAGCGCCAGGTGGGCGGCGACACCGCCGACCAGTATTTCAACCGCACCGAATGCGTGGCCGGGGTGCAAGACATGCGCTTCCAGGAGCTGATGCCCGACGTGCTCAACTGGCTGGGCATCCGCAAAATCCACCGCCTGGTGTCGATGAGCAACATGAAATATGACGCCATCACCCGCGCCGGTATCGAGGTGGTGGAGCGCGTGAATATTCCCGAACACATGATCCCCGCCGATGCGCAGGTAGAAATGGACGCGAAAATGGCGGCGGGCTATTTCACCCCCGGCGCCGTGCCGGATGCCGAAGAACTCAAAAAGGCCAAAGGCCGCGAATTGACTAAATGACTACAAATTTAATAGCTACTAGCGCAGATGCAGTAAGCGCTAGCACCCTATTACGCTCTACAAAAACCGTGCGGGCGCGGGCCCAGGGCCTGTTGGCCCGTGCCCGGGCGGGCGACTCGGCCTACTTCAGCGTGGTGGATGCGGCGCTGGCCCCCACCGCACAGCTGGTGGCCGAGGTCACCCGCAAGAACTATCCCGACCTGGATATCCCGTACCACAGCCGCTGGCGGCATTTTGAGGCGGGCGGCGTGAACCGCATCGACCAAATGACCGAAGAGCTGGGCAAAGTGTCCGTGGCCAAGCGGGCTCGGGCGCAGATCGACCTGGCCATCGTCAGCGTGCTGCTCGACGCAGGCGCGGGCCCCGACTGGAGCTACACCGACCCGCGCACGGGGCAAAAACTTAGCCGCTCCGAAGGCCTGGGCGTAGCCAGCTTCAACGCCTTCACCAAGGGCTTGTTTTCCAGCAAGCCCACCCAGCCCTGCCAGGCCGATGCGCTGGGCCTACAAGCCCTTACCTCCCGCCAGTTGGGCGATGCCTTCCAGGTCGGCGTGGAGAACCCGCTGGTCGGGTTGGAAGGCCGCGCCGCCTTGCTGCGCCGACTGGGCGAGGTGGTTGCCGCCCAGCCCGAGGTGTTTGGCGGTGCGGGTGGCCTGTGCCGTCCGGGGCGCTTGTTTGACTACCTGGTGCCTACCGACGTCGAAGAACCCACGGTGGCGGCGCACGACATTCTTTCTACACTTTTAAGCACGCTAGCGCCCATCTGGCCTGCACAGAATGCTATTAAAACTGATGATGGAGCCGAGATCGCACTGGGCGACTGCTGGCAGCACAGCGCCGTGCCCGGCGAGGGTGCATCTGCGGGCTGGATGCCCTTCCACAAGCTGTCCCAGTGGCTCACCTACTCGCTGCTGGAGCCGCTGGAATGGGCCGATGTAACCGTTACCGGGCTGGACGCACTGACCGGCCTGCCGGAGTACCGCAACGGCGGCCTGCTGCTGGATGGTGGCGTGCTGGTGCTCAAAAACCCGGCGCTGGCCAGCCAGGTGCAAACCGCAGGTGATGAGTGCATCGTCGAATGGCGGGCCCTGACCGTCGCCCTGCTGGACGAACTGGCCCCACTGGTCCGCGCCGAGCTGGGCCTGACTGCTGCACAAATGCCCCTGGCCTGCGTGCTGGAAGGCGGCACCTGGGCTGCAGGCCGCGTACTGGCCCAGCGCTTGCGTGGTGGAACACCACCGCTAAACATCGCCAGCGATGGCACTGTTTTCTAATCCAAATCGAAGAAAAAATCATGAGCAACGTCCACCTGATCAACCACCCTTTGGTGCAACACAAGCTGACGCTGATGCGCCGCAAGGATGCCAGCACCAACACCTTCCGCCGCCTGCTCAATGAGCTGAGTTCGCTGATGGCCTACGAGGTCACCCGCGACATGCCGATGCAGGACGTAGAGATCGAAACCCCGCTGGAGACCATGACCGCCAAGGTGATTGACGGCAAGAAGCTGGTGTTTGTGTCCATCCTGCGGGCGGGCAACGGCATTTTGGAGGGCATGCTCAGCGTGGTGCCGGGCGCACGCGTCGGCCATGTGGGCCTGTACCGCGACCCCAAGACGCTTACGGCGGTGGAGTACTACTTCAAGATGCCCAAGGACATGCAAGAGCGCGACGTGGTGATCGTGGACCCCATGCTGGCCACCGGCAACTCGGCCATCGCGGCGGTGGAGCGGCTGAAGGAACTGAACCCAAAGTCGATCAAATTTGTGTGCCTACTGACCTGCCCCGAGGGCATTGCCGCCCTGCAAGCGGCGCACCCGGATGTGGCGATTTATACCGCCGCCATCGACCGCCAGCTCAACAGCCACGGCTACATCGTGCCGGGCTTAGGGGACGCGGGCGACCGTATTTTTGGAACACAATAAGCTTCTAGCGCTTATTACATATGCACCAGCAGCTATCTTAAATATAGTAGCTGGATGCCTGTGGGTCCTTGCCTTCGGCCACCAGGCCGCCGGTCGAATGCGTGTCGGCCACGCTGAGCCAACGCACGGCGTTGCGGCCGCCATGCTTGGCGGCGTAGAGGGCTTTGTCTACGGTATCCAGCAGCCGCGTCTCGCTGCACACCACGCCACCAGCACAGGTGGCAGCCCCTAGGCTGATGGTGATGTGCTGGGCCACCTGCGAGCGGGTGTGCTCCAGGTGCAGGGCAGCCACGGCCTGGCGCACTTTCTCGGCGACGCGGCTGGCCCCGGCCTGGTCGCAGGACGGCAGAATGATGATGAACTCTTCACCGCCATAGCGGGCAAACACGTCGGAGAGCCGGTTCAGCTGCGACTGCACCGCACCCACAATGGCTTGCAGCACCCGGTCGCCCGCCGGGTGGCCGTAGGTGTCGTTGAATTTTTTGAAATAGTCCACGTCCAGCATTACCAGCGACAGCGGGTTTTTTTGGCGCTGGGCACGGCTGAGTTCAATGCTCAGCTTCTGATCGAAGTATTTGCGGTTGTAGATGCCGGTGAGGCCGTCAATCACCGCCTCGCGCGAGAGCTTTTCTGACAGCGATTGCAGCACCCGCTCGCGCTTCACAAAGCTACTGGTGTCGGTGATCTGGAGCATCACCAAAAAATCGTCCGAGCCCGCGTTGTCGTAGCGTACCGGCACCAGCGTCAGCGACTGCGGCATGCGCTGCTGCGGGCCTTTGGATGCATCTTCGGGCCGTTGGTAGAGCGGCAATGGCGTGCGGTGCAGCACGTTAGACAACACCACCGGCAGCTTGTAGGTGAGCACGTTTTTCAGGGCGCTGATGAAGGACAACGCCAGGCCATTGGCAAACACCGACTCCAGCGTGCAACCCAGCGCAGCCTGCGCAGTGATGCCGCTGTGGCGCACCACCCAGGCGTTCCACAACAGCACTTCACCACGCGGGTTAATGGCAATCAGCCCGCTGCCCAGGGCGTCCACCATCTGGGTCCAAGGCAGCAGCGTCTCGATGGGACTGGTAGGCATACAGGCCGTGGACACGTTGGAAGTGGGGTTCAAATGCGCGACAAAAATGCGTCCAGGGCGCTGACCAGGCCCTCTAACGAACTGGCGCTGAGCAAAAACACCAGGTAGCCCTGGGTGTCTCGCTTCTCAATCGTCAGGTCGATGTGCAGCACCAGTACCACCGGCTGGCTTTCATCGGACAGCAACTTGCTGATGACCGAATCGGCCTCGTCAACCGAGTATTCGGGCAGGGTGCTGCTCAGATCGATACCCAACATGTCGGCAATGGCCGACAAGCAGGCATTCAAAATCACGTTGCCCAGCTCGCACATGGCCTCGTGCTCAAAGTCCACCAGGTCTTCCACACTGACCTGGGAACCGAGCATTTCCTGCACGATCTCCATGGCTTTTTCTTCGCGAAACAGCAGCGTGGCATCCAAACTGAAGGGGCCTCCGAAACTCTGCCGCACCGCACCCAAACGCCCACCATCCAGCGACAAAACATCGGCACTGACCTCGCGGCGGTCATAGAACTGGATACGTGGAACCGACAGCAGCACCTCGTCGCCGACGATCTCGCTCAGGCTGGCTGCGGCTTGGCCCGCGCCCACGTTGAAGACCTCGGTAAGCGCATCCTGTTGCAGTTCAGATAGGGTAATCACGTAGTGCTTTCAAAAAAGGCGAGCGCCTCAGTCACGCTTTTGTCGCTCACCGGTTTGGCCACAAACTTTACACCCAGCTCGGCCGCGCGGGTTTTTTGACTCTCTTGGATATTGGCGGAAAACAGCGATAACCGCAGCTGGGGGTGGTCGCGCACCAGTTGTTCAGCGGCATCGGTCCCAAGCATGCCAGGCATATTGATGTCCATGGTGCAGTAAGTGAAGGACTGGGTCGCCGCCAGCTCCAGCGCTTCGGCGCCGGTTGATGCCTCTACCAGCGTCCAATCGGGGCGCTTGGCCAGCACCAGCGTGCGAATCATCATGCGTGAAACCCGGCTGTCATCAACGATCAACAGCGTAGTGGTGGAATGGGTGGTGGAGGTCATGGTCGAAAGCCTTTAACGTGGGGCAAGCTTCATGGCTCGGGGGCTCTGCACCCAAGTCCCTGAAGGTGAGGGCATAAAAATGGTTGTCGCTGCAAGTCGCATGCTTGTGTCTGGATGTTACCAATCCATTACACCGAACAGGCTGTGCCATGTAAAAATTAATCCATTTGAAATACTGCCCATGCTCGACCTCCTCGTCACCCGCGCCACCCTGCCCGATGGCCGTACCGGCATGTCAATCGCTGTACAAAATGGCCGCATCACCGAAGTCAGTCCCGGCCTGAGCGTCCCAGCCCACCAAACCATCGACGCTCAGGGCTTGCTGGTCAGCCCGCCCTTTGTCGATGCCCACTTCCACATGGACGCCACGCTAAGCTACGGCTTGCCGCGCGTCAACCAGAGCGGCACCCTGCTGGAAGGCATTGCCCTCTGGGGCGAGCTGAAACCTGACCTGACCCAGGAAGCCCTGGTGCAACGTGCCCTGGCCTACTGCGACTGGGCGGTGGGCAAGGGCCTGCTAGCCATCCGCAGCCACGTTGATATCTGCGACCCACGCCTGCTAGCTGTAGAGGCGCTGCTGAAGGTGAAACACCAGGTTGCCCCCTACCTGGATTTGCAGCTGGTGGCATTTCCGCAAGACGGTGCTCTGCGCGACCCACAGGCCATGGACAAGCTCAAGCGCGCGCTCGACATGGGTGTGGACGTGGTCGGCGGCATTCCCCACTTCGAGCGCACTATGGCGGAGGGTGCCTTGAGCGTAAAACTGCTGTGCGAGCTGGCCGCCGAGCGGGGCTTACTGGTCGATATGCACTGCGACGAGTCCGACGACCCGATGTCGCGCCACATTGAAACCCTGACCTTTGAGACCCAGCGCCTGGGCCTGCACGGCCGCGTCACCGGCTCGCACCTCACCTCCATGCACAGCATGGACAACTATTTTGTGAGCAAACTGCTGCCGCTGATGGCCGAGGCGCAGATCCATGTAGTCAGCAACCCGCTGATCAACATCACCCTGCAAGGCCGGGGCGACAGCTACCCCAAGCGCCGGGGCATGACCCGAGTGCCTGAGATGCTGGCCCACGGCCTGACCGTTGCCTTTGGCCAGGACTGCGTGATGGACCCCTGGTACAGCCTGGGGAGCAGTGACATGCTGGAAGTGGCCAGCATGGGTCTGCACGTGGCCCAGATGACCAGCCAGTCCGCCATGCGCCAGTGCTTTGCAGCCGTGACCACCAGCCCGGCCAAGATCATGCAGCTCGACGGCTATGGTCTGGAGCCCGGCTGCTGGGCCGACTTTGTGCTGCTGCAAGCACTTGACCCGGTGGAAGCCATCCGCCTGCGCGCCACCCGGCTACAGGTGTTCAGGCGCGGCAAACTGCTGGCACAAACCCCGGCCCAGACCGCACAGCTGCACTTACCAGAACGACCAAGTGAGACGGACTGGATGCTGCGTAAGTCCTAATACCGCTATACAGCACTCTCAAACACGGGGTGCAGCGCATCCAGCCAGCCCTCTAGCTCGACCGCATCAATGTGCAGATGCGCCATACAGGCCTCGCCAAATTGTGCCCACTCCTGCGACTCTGGACTGGCCTCGTGCAGGGTTACTAAATGCTCGGCCACCAAAGACATGGCCACCAAATTACGCACCTCGGCCGGAATACTGGCAGCGGACAAAATGTTGAAGTCGTGGTGCAAGCGCACTGCGGCAGTGACCAGCGGGGGGAGCTTCCAGGTCTTGGCGACCAGCGCGCCGACTACCGCATGGTCGGTCTTGTGAGCGGCATTTTCGGTGGCGGTAAAGCTGCGGTCTTGCCGGGCCATCGCCTCGGCCAACGTGCCGGCATAGCCCTTTACGCCCTGCAACATCACCGGAATGCCCACATGGCAAAACAGGCCGCAGGTTTGCGCAATATCGGGGTCCACACCGTACAGATGGCGGGCGATATAGGCCATCGCCATCGACCGGCGGGTCGATGTTTCCCAAAAGTGCGCCAGCAAAGCCGAGTTGACCGGTATTGCGCTGCGGGTAAAAAACCCGGTCAACACCGCCACCGTCTGCTGGATTCCCAGCATGGCGATCGCCTCGCCCACCGTGCCTGCGGGACGGGAGCGGGCAAATAATGGGCTATTGGCGTAACGGATCAGCGCTGCGGCCATCGCTACGTCCTGGCTGGCAATGCGGGCAATGCTGGCGGGGTCGGGGTCGCCGCCCTGCACTTCGCGTTGCAAGGCTACCAGCAGCTCCGGGCAGGGAGGAATCACGATATCGCGCACAGCACCCCGGGTTCTTTCGGTTTCAAGCTCTTGGTCGATGTCAGCAAGTTGCATGGTGGTTCCTTATAGCGGCCAATTATGCCGGGCAGAATGCGCCAAACGGGCCGCCGGCTGAGGCTAGAATCAGAGGGTCAGGAGAGAGTTTTCCCCGAGAAAACCGCCGAAGGCGCAGGACCCCGCAACGTGGGTCTGAACGCTCAGGCAAAAGGACTGACAAACGCTTTTACAAGCGTCTCCCCCTGGAGAGAAGCCCGCCCCTGAGCGGGTTCACCGAAGGCGCAACCCGCAGTCGGCCTGCACCACCGCAAGGCCCGCCCGGCGAATCGCTCAGGTACAACGGACAGAGGGGGCCACACATGGTTTTTCTAAAACCATGATTTCCTGTGTGCCCTCTGAAAGAACCGCCATGTCCGATTTACGTCTCACGCCGCTCAACGCCCTGCACCTGGAACTCGGTGCGCGCATGGTGCCCTTCGCGGGCTACAGCATGCCGGTGCAGTACCCCGCTGGCCTGATGGCCGAGCACCACCACACCCGCACGGCAGCGGGCCTGTTCGACGTATCCCACATGGGCCAGTTGCGACTGGTGGGCGCAGACGCAGCAGCCGCGTTTGAAACCCTGGTCCCCGTGGACGTGATCGACCTGCCCGTGGGTAAGCAGCGCTACGGCCTGCTTTTGGGCGACGACGGCGGCATCCTCGACGACCTGATGTTCTTCAAGCGCGAGGCCGACATCTTCGTGATCGTCAACGGGGCCTGCAAAGTGGCTGACATTGCCCACATCCAGGAAAAAATCGGCCAGCGCTGCGAAGTCATCCCCCTGCCGGAGCTGGCACTGCTGGCGCTGCAAGGCCCACAGGCCGTGGATGCCTTGGCGCGCCTGGCCCCCGGTGTGGAAAAGCTGGTGTTCATGACTGGCGGCCACTTCGATGTGGCGGGCATTCCCTGCTTTTTGACACGCAGCGGCTACACCGGCGAAGACGGGTTTGAAATCTCCGTCCACAGCAGCCAGGCCGACGCCCTGGCCCGCGCGCTGCTGGCCCAGCCCGAAGTCAAGCCCATCGGCCTGGGCGCCCGCAATTCACTGCGCCTGGAAGCCGGGCTGTGCCTGTATGGCAACGACCTGGACACCACCACCACGCCGGTGGAAGCAGGTCTGAACTGGGCCATCCAGAAAGTGCGACGGGCCGGTGGTACGCGCGCTGGTGGTTTCCCGGGCGCTACCAAAATACTAGCTACCATCGCAGGTGGAATAAGCGCTACAACGCGAAAACGCGTCGGACTCGTAGCCCTGGAACGCATCCCCGTGCGCGAGCACACCGCCCTGCAAGACACCGCAGGCAAGCCCATCGGCGAAGTCACCAGCGGACTGCTCGGCCCCACGGTGGATAAACCTATTGCGATGGGCTATGTGACCCCGGAATGCAGCGCCATTGGCACCCGCGTGAACGCCATCGTGCGAGGCAAAATCGTGCCGATGGAAGTCGTATCCATGCCGTTCACCCCCAACCGCTACTTTCGCGGCTGATTTCAATTTTTTACAGGAGCAACCCCATGACGATCAAATACACCGAAGACCACGAATGGCTGAACATCGAGGGCGACACCGCCACCGTCGGTATCACCCACCACGCACAAGACGCACTGGGTGACGTGGTGTTTGTCGACCTGCCCGAAGTCGGTGCTACTTTTGCCCAAAAAGACGTGGCCGGCGTGGTCGAGTCGGTCAAGGCCGCTGCCGATGTCTACATGCCTGTGTCCGGCGAAATCACCGAGGTGAATGAAGCCCTGCGCGCCGACCCGGCTCTGGCCAACACCGACCCACTGGGTGCGGGCTGGTTCTTCAAGGTCAAGCTGTCGGACGCATCGCAAATTGCGGCGCTGCTCGACGAAGCGGCCTATACCGCCTTCAGCGCCTAAATTCCCCCTCACCCCAACCCTCTCCCGCCCGTCTCACACGAATGGGAGAGTGGGTAAAACCACTGCCTTGCTATGACGACCTCCCTGCTCGAACTCGAAAACTCCGCCGAATTCATCGCCCGCCACATCGGCATCGATGCCGCCGATGAAACCCTGATGTTGGAAGTGATCGGCTCCAGTTCGCGCCGGGACCTGATTGACGGCATCGTGCCACGCTCGATTGCGCGCAGCACGCCCATGGTGCTGCCCGCGCCCATCACCGAAGCCGCAGCGCTGGCCGAGCTCAAGGCTATTGCGGCCAAGAACAAAGTCTTCAAAAGCTTTATCGGCCAGGGCTACTACGGCACCCACACGCCCGGCGTGATTCTGCGCAACATCCTGGAAAACCCCGCCTGGTACACCGCCTACACGCCTTACCAGGCCGAAATCTCGCAGGGCCGCATGGAAGCGCTGATCAACTTCCAGACCATGGTCTGTGACTTGACCGGTATGCCCATCGCCAACGCCTCCATGCTGGACGAAGCCACCGCCGCCGCCGAGGCCATGACGCTGGCCAAGCGCAGCGTGAAAAGCAAGAGCAATGTCTTCCTCGTGGCAGGCGACTGCCATCCGCAAACCATCGAAGTGGTGCAAACCCGCGCCAAGCCGCTGGGCATCGACATCAAAGTTAGCACCGCGCTGGAAACCCTGCCCCAGCTGATGGCCAGCGGCGACTTCTTCGGCGTGCTGGCCCAATACCCGGCCACCAACGGCATGCTGCACGACCTGCGCCCGCTGGTGGGCGTGGCCCACGCCTGCGGTGCGGCAGTATGCGTGGCCGCCGACCTGCTGGCGCTGACCCTGCTGGTGCCGCCCGGCGAATGGGATGCCGACATCGTCATCGGCAACACCCAGCGCTTTGGCGTGGCGATGGGCAACGGTGGTCCGCACGCCGCCTACATGGCCTGCCGCGATGCCTTCAAACGCTCCATGCCCGGCCGCTTGGTGGGGGTGAGCGTAGATGCCCATGGCAACCCGGCCTACCGCCTGGCCCTGCAAACCCGCGAGCAGCACATCCGCCGCGAAAAAGCCACCTCCAACATCTGCACCGCCCAGGTGCTGCCCGCCGTGCTGGCCAGCATGTACGCGGTCTACCACGGCCCCCAGGGGCTGACCCGCATCGCCCAGCGCGTGGCCCGCTTTACGGCCATCCTGGCGCGCGGTTTGCAACAGATGGGCTATGAAATTACCAACGCGCATGCCTTCGATTCGATCACCGTCAAAACCGACGATGCTAGCGATTTGATAGCTTCCCGCGCACATAACGCCTGCGCAAACCTGCGTTTTCGCTTAAATAACCACCTGGGTGTCTCGTTGGACGAAACCACCACACGGGGCGACATCGAAATGCTGTGGTCGTTCTTCGTCAAGCCGGGCGAGCCCATGCCGCGCCTGGGCGCGCTGGAAGACAGCGTGGACTCGTTGATTCCCGCCGAGCTGCGCCGCAGCAGCGCCTTCTTGACGCACCCGGTGTTCAACACCCACCATTCCGAGACCAGCATGCTGCGCTACATCCGCGCCTTGAGCGACAAAGATTTGGCACTGGACCGCAGCATGATTCCGCTGGGCAGCTGCACCATGAAGCTCAACGCCACCAGCGAAATGGCCCCGGTCACCTGGCCCGAATTTGCCAACATCCACCCCTTCGCCCCCGCCGACCAGCGCCTGGGCTACACCGAGCTGGACGCACAGTTGCGCGAATGGCTGTGCCAGGCCACGGGCTACGCAGGCATCAGCCTGCAGCCCAATGCGGGCAGCCAGGGCGAATACGCCGGTCTGCTGGCCATCAAGGCCTACTTTGACGACCACGGCCAAAGCCAACGCAACATCTGCCTAATCCCCAGCAGCGCGCACGGCACCAACCCCGCCAGCGCCCAGATGGCCGGCCTGACGGTGGTGGTCACCGCCTGCGATACACAAGGCAACGTGGACATGGCCGACCTGCAGGCCAAGTGCGAACAACACAGTGACAAGCTGGCGGTGGTGATGATCACCTACCCCAGCACCCACGGCGTGTTCGAAACCCAGGTGAAAGAGCTCTGCGCCCTGGTACACAGCCATGGTGGCCGCGTCTACGTGGACGGTGCCAACATGAACGCCCTGGTCGGCGTGGCTGCACCCGGCGAATTTGGCGGCGACGTGAGCCACCTGAATCTGCACAAGACCTTCTGCATCCCGCACGGCGGCGGCGGCCCCGGTGTGGGCCCGGTCTGCGTGGTGGCGGATTTGATTCCCTACCTGCCCGGCCACGCCACGGCGGGTGACACCCAGCACGGCATCGGGGCCATCAGCGCGGCGCCCTTGGGCAATGCGTCGGTGCTGCCGATCAGCTGGATGTACTGCCGCATGATGGGTGCCGACGGCCTGCAACACGCCACCGAAGCCGCCATCCTGGCCGCCAACTACGTCAGTACCAAGCTGGCGCCGCACTACCCCACCCTGTACGCCAGCGCCAACGGCCATGTGGCGCACGAATGCATCCTGGACCTGCGCCCCATCAAAGACAGCTGCGGCGTGACTGCCGAAGATGTCGCCAAGCGCCTGGCCGACTACGGCTTCCACGCCCCCACGCTGAGCTTCCCCGTGCCCGGCACGCTGATGGTGGAGCCCACCGAGAGCGAAACCCTGGCCGAGCTGGACCGCTTCATCTTCGCGATGGTCGCCATCCGCAACGAGATCCGCCAGGTTGAGAACGGCACCTGGCCGCAAGACAACAACCCGCTGAAGCACGCCCCCCACACCGCCGCCAGCCTGCTGGGCGCCGAGTGGGACCGCCCGTATGCACGCGAGATTGGCGCGTTTCCGCTGGCCAGCCTGAAACAGTCCAAATACTGGCCGCCAGTGGGCCGGGTGGACAACGTGTTTGGCGACCGGAATCTGTTTTGCAGCTGCGTACCGGTGGCGGATTACGCTTAACCGCCCGGGCATAGAGCGTGGTATTGAAAGAACGTGTTCAGAGTCCATCGTCCGTCATTTTTACCCTGTAAGCTTCACGGACGACGTGTGCACAACACGGCTTACTAAAATGTGTACAAAATTGCATTCAAAACTGACCCGCAGGAACTTACATGGCCTCCATTTTTCGCAAACCTTTGTCGCTCTCACGCCGCATGATGACGGGGTTCTCCCTGGTCTTGGCATTGCTGGTACTGGTGGCGGGCATTGGTGGCCTGGCGTTGAACCGGGTCACCGGGCATATCCAGAAAATTGCCGAAGTCAACAACGCCAAGAGCCAAATGGCCAACAGCATGCTCAACAGCATCAGCCTGCTGGGTATCCAAACGCGCACCGTGGCGCTGCTATACGATGCCAAGATGATTGGCGATGAGCTCAAGGCCGCGCAAGCGACAGAAGCTGCCTACAACGAAAGCCTGGCAGCCCTGACCAAAATTCTGTCCACCAGCGATGCCAGTGATGCAGAGCGCCAACTTTTAGATGCAATTGTTGCGGCGGGCAAACAAACTCTGCCCTTCATCCAGCTGGCCGCCAAACAAGGTGCGAACAGTGACAATGTGGCCGCCAGCGCCACCGTTACCGAGAATGTGCGCCCCAATGAAGTCATTTGGCGCGACCGCGTCGGTACCTTTGTCGCCCTGCAAAACGAACTGAGTGCCGCAGCGGTCAACGAGGCCCGTAGCGCCAATCTGAACGCCATGACCGCTGGCGGACTGGTGGTGCTGGTGGCGCTGATTACCGGTTTTGCCACCGCCTGGCGCATCACGGCAAGTGTCATCCAACCCATTGGGCGGGCGATGGTGGTGGCCGAGCGCGTCGCCCAGGGCGACTTGACTTCGCAGGTAGAGGTGCGCGTGCATGACGAAACCGGCCGCCTACTCGAAGCCATTGCCGCCATGCAAACCCGGCTGCGGACTTTGGTGGGCGAGATCAGCGAAGTTGCCCACTCGATTCGGACCGCCAGCGAAGAGGTGGCCAGCGGCAATCTCGACCTGAGTGAGCGCACCGAGCAGTCGGCTTCGCGCCTGCAAGCCACCTCCACATCGATGGGGCTACTGACTGCAACCCTCGACCAATCCTCCCAGTCGGCGCGGCAAGCCACCCACATGGCGGTATCGGCTGCCTCGGTGGCCGTTCGCGGTGGGGCGGTGGTCGGACAGGTGGTGACAACGATGGATGAAATCAGCCGTAGCTCCAACAAGATCGCCGACATCATTGGCGTGATTGACGGCATTGCGTTTCAGACCAATATTTTGGCGCTCAATGCGGCCGTGGAAGCGGCCCGTGCAGGCGAGCAAGGCCGGGGTTTTGCCGTCGTGGCATCGGAAGTCCGTAGCCTGGCAGGCCGCTCCGCCGCCGCCGCCCGCGAGATCAAAATACTGATTGCGACCAGTGTGGAACGGGTCGGTGCCGGGGCCCAATTGGTAGGCAGCGCCGGGGCCACCATGGCCGAAATTGTGGATTCTGTGCAAAGCGTCTCGGGCATCATTGGCGAGATCGCCGCCTCCACCGAAAGCCAAAGCCAGGGCATCAACGAAGTGGGGGGTGCCGTAGCCGAGTTGGACCACATGACGCAACAAAACGCAGCCCTGGTTGAACAAAGCGCAGCTGCCGCGCAAAGCCTCAAAGAACAGGCCACGCGGCTTACAGCCATAGTTGACACTTTTCGCCTGACGAGAGCGTAGGGGCATACGGCCCCATGTGCGCAGCGGCCTGGCAAAGCCCGTCTCGGGCTGCTCGAAATAACCCTGAATGACCATCCTCTACCAAGTCCGCCGCGTGGACTACCTTGACCCTATTGACGCAGCCGCGCTCGTGCACCTGCTGGACCTGTACGCCCAGGATCCGATGGGCGGTAACACACCGCTTAGTGACGACACCCGCCGGCGCCTGTGTGCCGATTTGGCGCAGCGCCCGCATGCGGCCAGCTTCATCGCCTGGCTGGGCGAGGATGCCATCGGCCTAGCCAACTGCTTCGAGAATTACTCCACCTTTAAGGCCCAACCGCTACTGAACATCCACGACCTGGCGGTACATCCCTTGCACAGAGGCCAGGGCGTGGGGCAGGCGCTGCTGGCAGCAGTGGAGCGGTATGCACTGGAGCGAGGCTGCTGCAAACTGACGCTGGAAGTGCTGACGGGCAACGCCACAGCGCAGGCCAGCTACACCCGCTTTGGCTTTGTGGACTATCAACTAGACCCGGCGAATGGGCATGCGGTGTGTTTGCAAAAGTGGCTTTAGCGCGGCACAGTTCCTGCTAAATACCTTGCCATGTCCACACCATCCTCCGTCCAAGTCCACACATTATTTGAAGACGTGCAAGCCATCTTTGCCGGTACGCTGTTTGTGTCGCTGGCGCTGATTTTGTTTGGCCAGGTGGGCATGCTGACGGGCGGCACAGCGGGGGTGGCGTTTTTGCTGCACTACGCCACCGGCATCACGCTGGGCAAGCTGTTTTTTGCCATCAACCTGCCGTTTTACTGGTTTGCCTGGACCCGCATGGGCCGCGAGTTCACCCTCAAAACCTTCATCGCCATTAGCATGCTGGCGGCGATGATGGAGTGGTCGCCCCGGTTGTTTGCCATTGAGCGCCTGCACCCGGCCTATGCGGCCGTGCTGGGTGGGTTGCTGCTGGGCTCGGGCTGCCTATTTCTGGCCCGCCACCGCGCCAGTTTGGGCGGTGCCACCATCGTTACGCTGTATCTGCAAAAAACCTATGGCTGGCGCGCAGGCAAGGTGCAGATGGCGATTGACTGCACCATCGTGCTGCTGGCGCTGACGGTGATAGAACCCGCCCGCGTGGGCTATTCGGTGCTCGGCGCGGTGGTAATGAACTTGTTTATCTGGATCAACCACAAGCCCGGGCGGTACGCTGTTCTGTAGTGTCCAATACGGGGCATGCACTCTACCGATACCCAAGACACCATCGACCAACGCCTGACCAATCTGGAAATCAAAGCCAGCTTTACCGAAGACTTGCTGGAGCAACTCGACCTCGTGGTCATCCGCCAGCAGCAGCAAATTGACCTACTGGTGCGCGAAGTAAGCCGCTTGCAGCAGCGCAACACCGACGGCCTGGATAGCCCGCGCAGCCCCACAGACGACCTGCCGCCGCACTACTAAAAAATACCCAGTACATCTAAGGGGTTTATGCTGCATATTACTAGACGACTGGTCTACTGCACTTAGAATACGTTCATGCCCACCGAAACTCCTTCCGCCAAACACCACATCCTGGACTGTGGCGAGCGCCTGATCGCTCGCAAGGGTTTTGTCGGCGTGGGCCTGGCCGAAATTTTGACCGTGGCGGGTGTGCCCAAGGGTTCCTTCTACCACTACTTCAGCTCGAAAGAACGCTTTGGCGAGGCGCTGCTGGTGCGCTATATGGAGCGCTATTTGCAGGGGTTGGAGGCTATGTTTCAGCCCGACGGTACGACCGGCCGGGTGCGCTTGATGCGTTACTGGCAGTTCTGGAACAGCACCCAATGCGGTACAAGTTGCGACACAGACAGCGAGACCAGCACCAAATGCCTGGTGGTCAAGCTCAGCGCCGAAGTGGCCGACATGTCTGAAGCCATGCGCCTGACTTTGCGCGACGGCACCGATCAGATCGTGCGGCGCATTGCCGGATGCATCAAAGACGCGATTGCCGATGGTTCGCTGCCCCAGCACCTGGATGCAGATGCCACTGCGCTCGGTTTGTACCAGCTCTGGCTGGGTGCCAGTCTGCTGTCCAAGCTGCGCCGCGACAACTCGCCGTTTGACAACGCTATGCGAAATACAGAGCAAATACTGGGCCTAACGCCCGTCTGATCTGCACAAGCAGCTATTATTTTTACCATCTTACTAGCCGACCGGTCTACTTTAAACCACACCAAGGACTCCATGAATAACTTTGACTTCCACAACCCCACCCACATCGTCTTTGGCAAAGACCGCATCGCCGACCTCGCCACGCTGGTGCCCGCCACCGCCAAGGTGTTGATCCTGGTGGGTGGCTCCAGCGCCGAAAAAACCGGTACCTTGGCCGAAGTGCGCCAGGCCCTGGGCAGCCGGGCCCACGCCACCTTTACCGGGATTGAGCCCAACCCCAGCTTCGACACCGCCATGCAGGCAGTGCAACAGGTGCGCGAAGGTGGCTTTGACTTTTTGCTGGCGGTGGGGGGCGGCTCGGTGATCGACGCAGCCAAGTTCATCGCCGCAGCCGCCTTGTTTGAAGGCGATGCCTGGGATATTCTGCTCAAAAGCGGTGCCAGCATCAGCCGCGCCCTGCCCTTTGGCACGGTGCTGACCCTGCCCGCCACCGGCTCGGAAATGAACAAGGGCGGCGTGATCACCCGGCGCGACCTCGGTGCCAAGCTGCCCTTCCGCAGCCAGCATGTGTATCCGCAGTTCTCGGTGCTCGACCCCACCAAAACCTACACCTTGCCGCCGCAGCAACTGGCCAACGGCGTGGTGGACGCATTCGTGCACACCGTGGAGCAGTACCTCACCTACCCGGTCAACGCGCCGCTGCAAGACCGCTTTGCCGAAGGTATTCTGCAAACCCTGATAGACATAGGCCCGCGCCTGCTGGAAGCCCCCGAGCCGGTATATGCCGACCGCGCCAACCTGGTCTGGGCCGCCACGCTGGCGCTGAACGGACTGATAGGCGCGGGCGTGCCGCAAGACTGGTCTACCCACATGGTCGGCCATGAACTTACCGCCCTGCACAACATCGACCACGCCCGCACGCTGGCCATCGTGCTGCCCGCCATGCTGGAAGAGCGCCGGGTGCCCAAACACGCCAAACTGCTGCAATACGGCGAGCGCGTCTGGGACATCCGCAGCGGCAGTGAAGAAGAACGCATCACCGCCACCATCGCCTCCACCCGCGACTTCTTTGAGCGCATGGGCATCCCCACCCGCTTGTCAGCCTACGGGCTGGGCGCGGAGACCATTGACGTGTTGGTAGCCAAGCTCACCGAACACGGAATGACGCGCCTGGGCGAACACGGCGACGTGACCCCTGAAGTCAGTCGCCGCGTGCTGCAAGCCGCTCTGTAATTTTTTTTCAACCCACCAGGAAACCCCCATGTCCAAAATCCTCATGGTGCTCACATCGCACGACCAACTCGGCAACACCGGCGCCAAAACCGGCTTCTGGCTGGAGGAATTCGCCGCGCCCTACTACGTCTTCAAAGATGCCGGTGCCAGCATCACACTGGTCTCGCCTAAAGGCGGCCAGCCGCCGCTGGACCCCAAGAGCGACGATCCAGGCTCGCAAACCGAGGCTACCCTGCGCTTCAAGGCCGACCCTGCAACCCAGGCGCTGCTGGCCGACACCCGCGTGCTGGCAGGCGTGTCCATAGGCGATTTCGATGCGGTGTTCTACCCCGGTGGCCACGGCCCGTTGTGGGACCTGGCCGAAGATGCTTACTCGATTGCGTTGGTGGAAACCTTCATGGCCGCTGGCAAGCCAGTCGCCACCGTGTGCCACGCCCCCGGCGTGCTGCGCCACGCCAAGGCAGTCGATGGCCAGTCCATCGTGCACGGCAAGTCGGTTACCGGCTTCACCAACAGCGAAGAAGCTGCTGTGGGTCTGACCGATATCGTGCCCTTCCTGGTCGAAGACATGCTGATCGCCAACGGTGGCGTCTACTCCAAGGGCCCGGACTGGCAGTCATATGTGGTGACCGATGGCCTGCTGGTCACCGGGCAAAACCCCGCCTCGTCTGCTGCGGCGGCGCAGGCCTTGCTAGACACACTGGTGTAAAAAGCACTACAAACTTTGCATCCATGGGGCTCAAAACCGGCTTTGAACTGATAAGCTCAGGCCCATAGAAACCCTCTTAATTGACTGGAGAAAATCATGGCCAAAGGCGAGCAAAAAACCAACAAGGAATCGAAGAAGCCCAAGAAGGACACTTCGCCTCCCAAGCCCATTTCTACCGATGCAGTGCGCCCGACCATCACCACCGTGGTACCGGTACGCGGCAAGCTGAAGAAGTAACACTCCTTACGCCCGAAAAGCCGCATCCGATGCGGCTTTTTTTATGCCCGCGTCAGACCCACACCGACATGGGGGCATCCTCTATCCACTGTGCCGCCTCGCTAGGCTTGAGCGGATGCGCAAACAAATTGCCTTGCAGTTCATGGCAGCCGGACATACGGGCAATTTCAGCCTGTACCGGTGTCTCAATGCCCTCGGCCACCACATCCAGCCGCAATGCCACCGCAAGCTGGCAAATGGCCCGCACCACGGCAGCGGCATCCGGCGCCGGCAACGGCTCGATCAGACCCCTGTCGATCTTGACCGACTGCAAAGGCAGGCTGCGCAGCGTGTAGAGCGACGAAAAACCGGTGCCAAAGTCGTCTAGTGCGACCACCACCCCCATCGCCCGCAGCTGCTGCATTTGCAAGCGCACCTGGTCGATATCGGCCACGGCGGCGCTCTCGGTTATCTCCAGTGTGATGCTGCGCGCAGGCACCCCATACCGGCGCAGCAATTGTTCGACCAAGGCAGGAAAGCCCCCGTCCAGCATCTGCAATGGCGACACGTTAACGGCCACCGGCACCACCGATGGAAACTGTTGTCGCCACAGCGCAACCTGCTCGCAGGCCAGCGTCAGCAGCAACAAACCAAGTTCGGCAATCAGCCCGGTACGTTCGGCCACCGCAATGAACTCCACCGGACTAACCCACCCCACCCCGGGCCGGTGCCATCGGGCCAGGGCTTCAAAACTGGTCAGGTGGCCGGTGTGTGCGTCCACCTTGGGCTGGTAGTGCAGGCTGAATTCCCGCTGTTCGATACCGATCCGTAGCGCCTGCTCTTGCTCCAGAACATCACTGGAGCCACGCGCAAACCGCGCCTCCGCCAACGCCACCGAGGTGCCAGGGGTCCGCTTGGAGGCGTGCATGGCCGCGTTGGCAGCGCGCAGCAAGGCCTCGGCATCCTGGGCATGTTGCGGGTACAACGCAATCCCCATCGACACGTCGATAAAAAAATTGCGCTGCGGCAGCGCCAGTGGCCGCAACAACAATTGCTGCACCCGGTGCGCTACCAATGCTGCGCTTTCGCTGTCCAGGCAAGGCTGGACCAAAAAAGCAAACTCATCGGCGCCCAGGCGCATCAGCTGGCAGCCCTCACCCACCGCGTGCTGCACCGCCAATGCCAGCGCTTTGAGCACGTCGTCGCCCAGCGAATGGCCGTGGGCTTCGTTGAATAGTTTGAAGCGGTCTACCCCCAATAGCACCAGCCCAAAGCCGGGCAGCTCGGGGAAGGACATGCAACGCTGGCGCAGACTTTGCAACAAGGCACTGCGGTTGGGCAGGCCGGTCAGTTCGTCGTGGGTGGCCTGGTAGAGCAAGGCCTGGGTGGCATCGCGGCGGTCGGTCTGGTCGGTCACCAAAATCTGGATCCCCTGCGTATCGCCCCACAGCGTGCGCCAGGCCGAGAAGCGCAGCCATACCGACGATCCATCCTGGCGCTGCCGCAAACCCTCCCAGTGCAGGTCGTCCACCTCGCCGCTTTCAATTTGCCGACAACGCACCTGCAGATGGTCAATCTCTTCTTGCTGCAGACCGACCTCGCTCAATTCGGCAAAGTGGGCAAAGCCGTACATGGAAAGCAACGCCGGATTGGCGTAGCGCACACGCTGCTCCACCAGCACCAGAATGCCCTGGTGGGAGCGCTCCACCAGTTGTTGGAAGCGTTCTCGCAGGGAACGTGACTCGGCCATAACCCGCTCCATCGCGGCATACACCAGGGCTAAGCCCAAAGCCAGACACAACACCGCACCGGCATTAGCCTGGAAAACCAACGCGGCACGCCCCCACAGCGCAAACCCGAGCTGGTTGCACCCCAACAGCACCAGCAAAGGCCCGGCGAAGCGGTCAGCAGCCACACTGCGACGCAAGCCACGGGTGACGGCCACGCCAGCCAGGGTCATCAAAATCGGAGCCACCCAGACGGCAATCAAGGGGTCGCTAAACACCACCCCCCACAGCCCGGCCAGCAGCAGAAAACCCCACAATACCCCCCACTCCAACCGCGACACCACCCTGCCCGAAAACCGGCTGCTGCCCCGCAGCATCAACGCCGTGCTGCCGATTTGGCTCGCAATGGCCAGCGCCATTCCCGGCACAACCCAGCGAGAACCAGGGGCCTGGTTCAACAAATACCCTAGCGGCACCATCGCCTGTACCAACTGCGCCGCGCCCAGGTCCCGGGTAAACAACTGCCCCCGGTGCTGGTGCCAGACCCACAGCAAAGCCCCGCCCATGATCAAACCCACCACAGCATTGGCGTAGAGCGAGTAATAAAGAGCACTGCTGAATGCGGAGTCCATTAAAAATAAAAATGGTGTGTATGCAGATTAAAGAGGCCATCCTAACCCGTTCACAATACATTTCTGAAAATGTGCAGATCCTAAATTTGTACGCCAATCGCCTGTAAACGCACTGGAATCCAATGGGGATAATTGACAGACAAGCGACAACAGAGACACATCTAGCCCGTAAACTGTTACGTCTGTTTACCAACACATCCGCCCGCCAAAGCCGCCACCAGTCCCCTCATGCGCCTGCCCCCTCCACCCGCATTGGTGCCCACCGCGCCGCAAGACAACCTGCCACCGCCCCCCCCGGCACACGCGTTGATCCAGGATCTGCGCAACCGCCTGGTGGAGTTGGAAAATCAGAGCAAAGTACTGCGCTACAGCCAGGCCGCGTCAGAGGCGGCATCCGAACGGTTTGAAACCTTGTTTTCAGGCGTGCCGCTGGCGCTGATGGTGGTGGACGACCACGACCTGGTGGTGCAAAGCAATGCCATGGCGCAACGCCTGTTCCAGCCCACCGAGCAAGACCGGCCGCTGCACTTCCTGATGCCCTTCGTCAGCCCGGGCTGCACCGAGCAGGTCCGCCAAGCCTTTCGCGAAGCGCGGGTAGACGGCCACTGTGAAGCCACCGAGGTGGTGTTCACCATTGGCCTGGACGGCGCCATGTCGGGCGACCTGCACATCGCCCGGCTCGACAGCGCGTCCGACGCCATCGCCCAATACATCTGCGCCGTGGTGGACCAGGGCCCGCTGCTGGCCGAACGCCGCGCCCTGCAACTCAGCGCATCCGCCCTGCGCCAGCGCAACGAACAACTGCGCTCTAGCGAAAGCCGCTTGGAAGCCATCATCAACTCGGCGCTGGATGCCATCATCTGCGTCGATAAAGACCAGCGCATCACCGTCTTCAACCCCACGGCGGCGGTGCTGTTCCAATGCCCGCCCTCGCAGGCGCTGGGCAGCCTGCTGACGCGCTTCTTCCCCGAGGCCGGGCACGCACTGGCCTTGAACCAAATATCCACCCAGGCGTTTCTGGGCGAAATGACGGCACTCACCGCCGATGGCAAACGCTTGTCCGTCGAAGTCAGCGTATCGTTTGAACGCCACCCCAGTGGCGAGACCACCACCGTCTTTGCCCGCGACCTGACCAGCCGCAAGCGCGCCGAAGTGCAGCGCAGCGTGCTCGAAGCCCAGCTGCGCGAATCGCAAAAAATGCAGGCCGTGGGCACGATGGCGGGCGGCATTGCACACGACTTCAACAACATCCTCAGCGCCATTCTGGGCAACGTGGAGCTGGCCAAGGAAGACGCAGGCCCCAACTCGCCCGCCCAGGTCAGCCTGCACGAAATCGACAAAGCCGGTCGCCGCGCCCGTGATTTGGTGCGCCAGATTCTGACCTTCAGCCGCAACGAAGCGCCGCGCCGCGCCCCGGTCGCCCTGGCCGAACTGGTGGTGGAAACCGAGCGACTGCTGCGCGTGACCCTGCCCCCGGCCGTGGAGCTGCACCTGCACATCCACCCCGACACCCCGGTGGTGATGGCCGACGCGGTACAGGTCCAGCAAGCCGTGCTCAACCTGTGTACCAACGCCATCCAGGCCAACGGCGACCAGCGCGGGGCCGTCACCATCGAACTCAGCGGGGTCGAACCCGATCTGCGCCTGTGCGACCGCCTCGGCATTGCACCAGGGCGCTACGCCATGCTCACCGTGCTGGACAGCGGCAAAGGCATGGACGACACCACCTTGCTGCGCATCTTCGAGCCTTTCTTCACCACCAAAGAAGTCGGCCAGGGCACCGGCCTGGGCCTGGCCGTGGTGCACGGCGTGATGCGCAGCCACGCCGGTGCGGTCGATGTGCAAAGCGCCCCCGCCCTGGGCAGCCGTTTCACCCTGTACTTCCCCGCCACCGGCCCGGATACGCCGCTGGCTGCGCCCGCGCCCATCGCTGAACCGGCCCCAGCCGCCAGCGAACAGGTGCTGGGCAAGCACGTGATGTATGTAGACGACGACCACGCCCTGGTGTTTTTGGTCGAGCGGCTGCTGCGCCGGCGCGGCTTTCGGGTCAGCGGCTTCTCCGACCCCAACAAGGCCGCCGCCGAGCTGCGCGCCAACGCCGCCGCCTACGACCTGCTGGTCACCGACTTCAACATGCCCGGCTACTGCGGCGTAGACCTGGTGCGCGAAGCCCAGCGCATCCGCCCCGACCTGCCGGTGGCTCTGGCCTCGGGCTACATCACCGCCGAGATCGAGCAAAGCGCCATCGCCGAAGGCGTCAAAGCCCTGATCCACAAACCCAACGACGTCGAAGAACTCTGTGCTACCGTGCAGCGCCTGATTCTGGACAACCCCGCCGCATGACCGCTGATACCCCTGATACCCCACCGCCCGCCAAACAAGCCCGCAACCCCCTGCACGGACTGACCCTGGAGGCCATCCTGACCGAGCTGGTCAGCGTCTACGGCTGGGAAAACCTGGGCCAGCAGATCGACATCCGCTGCTTCACCAGCGACCCCAGCATCGCCTCCAGCCTGAAATTCCTGCGCAAAACCCCTTGGGCGCGCGAAAAGGTCGAGGGCCTATTCCTCTTCATGCAGCGCGAACAACGCCGTGGAAACCTCTGAACCGTTGCTCCTGGACACCGTCTACGCCGACGACCAGCTCCTCGTTTTCAACAAACCCAGCGGCCTGCTCTCCGTGCCGGGCCGGGGTGAAGACAAGCAAGATGCCTTAAGCGCCCGCGCCCAGCAGGCCTACCCCGATGCACTGGTGGTGCACCGCCTGGACATGTCCACCTCTGGCCTGCTGGTGATGGCGCGCGGCATCGACATGCAGCGCCTGCTCAACGCCGCCTTTGCCAACCGCGAAGTCGACAAGCGCTACACCGCCGTGGTGGCAGGCCACCCCACTGAGGCACAAGGCCAGATCGACCTGCCCATTCTGGTGGACTGGCCCAACCGCCCGCTGCGCAAGATCGACTGGGAGAACGGCAAACCCAGTTGCACCCGCTGGCGGGTACTGGAGAGGTTGAACGACCGCACCCGGCTAGAACTGGAGCCCGTCACAGGACGGTCGCACCAGTTACGCGTGCACCTGGCCGCCATCGGCCACCCCATGCTGGGCGACGCGCTGTACGCCCCGCCCGCTGTGCAGGCCATGGCAGGCCGCTTGCTGCTGCATGCCAGCAGCCTGGCCTTGCAGCACCCGGCCACTGGCGTGGCACTGCGCTGGGACTGCGCAGCCGCGTTTTAGCCGCCATACCAATTTGCTATTTAATAGATAGCTTATAACGCAGAGGGGATAGGCGGTGAAGGCATTTTTAATGCCTAAAATTCACCTTGCTTTGCACAACTGGCATAGACTGTGCTTTTGATAGCCATACTTCGCCTTTTCTGCCATCTATACGCAGTTTTCTACGGACCACCATGCACACCACCCGAAGCCTCGCTGCCCTGTCCGCCACGCTGGAAACCCATGGCGCACAAGCCGCCATCGAGTACCTGAACGCGGGCGTGGCGCACCGCTTCACGGCGGTGTACCGGTTAGACGGCGACATCCTGCGCAACCTGCTGCTGAACGATAAGCTGGGCGAAATCTGCCCCGCGTTTCTGGCCGAAGCGCCCTTGGCCACCAGTTTTTGCCAGTTTGTGTTGCGCGACGGGGTTTTCCAAACCACCAACTCCGCCACCGATTCCCGTCTGGACGGCCACCCCTATCAGGGCGTGATGGTCTGCTACCACGGTGTGCCACTGCTCAGCACCCGTGGCGAACTCTGGGGCACCCTGTGCCACTTCGATGTACAGGAGTTGACCTTGTCCGATGCGGAATTTGAGCTGCTGCAGCAGGCCGCCCAGCTATTGCCAGCCTATTTGCTGCAAACCTAACTTTCATGGACTCGGGTGCAGCGCACCCCGAGCCATGAAAGTTGTTTCACGCTAAGAGTCTTGGCCTGCCTGCAGGGCCTTGACCTCTTGCTCCAAGGCTTCGGTAGCGTCTTCCAGCACCTTGGCCGATTCGTTCAAGCGCTTTTCCAGCGCATCGGTGCGGGCCACGGCCTCGTCCACGTCTTCGTGGTGCACATCGCCCGGAATTTGCGTGTCAAGCACCGCGTGCAACACGCCCAGCTCCTCGGCTACCTCTTTGATTTCTTCGGCAACCTGTTTGTGCTTTTGCAGCGCGCCGGCAATGGCATCGGCTGGCGAGGATTCTGCGGCTTCGGAGGGTACGGTCAGGGTAGTAGGCATGGCGGACGGCTTGAAAACAGAAAATAGAAATGTCTGCACGCGGTAGGTGCCCAAAGGCATGGCGACCCAGCACCAGTCCCCATCGCGCATGGCTATCCAGTATAAGTGTCGCCCCGGGCTGACGGACAATGGCGGTTTTACCCACCGCAGCACACCATGTTCACAGGCATCGTCCAGGCCACCGCCACCATTGCAGCCCTCCACGACCAGGACGGCATGCGCAGCTTCACCCTCGCCTTCCCGCCCGGTTTTTGCCAAGATTTGGCCATCGGGGCCAGCGTCTCGGTAGATGGCGTGTGCCTGACGGTTACCGAACTGGTGTCCCCCACCGCCGCCGCGTTCGACGTGATTTTGCAAAGCCTGAACATCACCACCCTGGGCGGTTTCATGCAAGGCACAGTCGTCAACGTGGAGCGCGCCGCCAAGGAAGGCGCCGAAATCGGCGGCCACCCGCTCTCCGGCCACGTCGATTTCTGCACCACCCTCACCGACGTGCTGCTGACCGACACCAACTGCAAACTGCGCTTCGCCATTCCAGAAGCGTTTCGCAAATACATCTTCGCCAAAGGCTACATCGCCATCAACGGTGCCAGCCTCACCGTCTCGGAAGTCAACCGCACAGAGGGCTGGTTCGAGGTCTGGCTGATCCCCGAAACCCGCCGCGCCACCACCTTTGGCCACAAGCAGACGGGCGACCCGGTCAACATCGAGATCGAGCGCAGCACCCAGGTGGTGGTGGACACCGTACGCGAAACCGTGGCCGAGAGTTTGGGCAAATTGCAGCCGCTGCTGGAAGCTTTGCTGAAGGAGAAGGGGCTGTCGTTGGATGATTTTGTGGGCGTGCCCACCCTGCCAAAGTAAGTTGGTGGGGAGGATTTTTACTCTAATTTTTATAGCTACTTGCGTAGGCGCGGTATTCGCTAGAGGCCATTTTTTCATTAAATAAACGAATGTGCCCCAACCACAGGTTTTCAAACTCCCGGCCCTGAAACGGCTTGCGCTCTTGCTGCTGGTGATAGTGCCGATGGCCAGCTGGTTGCTGGTGAAACCGGTACGGGTGGTAGCACCCACGCTAGCCGGGGTGAGCTGCCCCACCGTGCAACTCTGCCTGGACGACGTATCCCAACTGGCCGCAGCCACCGTGCTGCTGGCGGAGCCTTGGCAGGGGTATCGGGCGCGGTTTGGGGATTGGTATGCAGGGGGTGGGGGTGGCGATCTTTGGGCGGCGGCTGAGGGGCTTTGAATGGCAAAATTCGGTCACAAGCAGCCCTTCGTTTCGTTGCCGCAATTCGTAATATACGAACCATAGAGTCCCTTCCCGCAAGGTAAGCGCTGCCAATATCGAGCACTTCGTATCTCAAGAGGCATCGACTCCCCAGCGGCCTGGTTTGAAAATCGCGAGCGGGAACTTTGGGGGGTGATGGAGGCCAATGGGGCTGGACCATCTGTGGCTTATTGAATCACAAGGAAAACAACATGCTGTTAACTGATATCGCCGTCGAGCACACGCTGGCGTCCCCAAAGGGAGAACTCCGTGGGACGTTTTTTGTGCATCCCTTTACGAATACACAACGGGATACGCTTGGTAAATTTGAGATCGTTCGTAGCATCCGCGAGCCAGGGGTTAAAGAAGTGAAATGCGCAACATTCGTGTCGTTTCAGCATTTGGCGGAGTTGTACGCGAAAGGTGTACTCGACGAATTTGGGTTTTCCGTTCGCATGTGTCTTGCTGATGGCAAGTACCCCGCCATAAATCCCGTAAAAAAAATACTCCCAACCAGCATCAGGCCCGGCTCACAGTTCGACCTGGCGGTTCAGGGCGTAGATGTTTCAAAACCAGCTAACCGCGAATTGAGAACAGCGTTGCTTCGGACTTACATAAAACTTTAAGGGAACCTGTGAAGCCATCTGTTACCCATGTCGAAATCATCGCCACTTTCAAGCGGGCGGAGTCTGATGCCGCGCACAAGTTTGAATTGATCAAAGCTGCTGGAAAAAAGGGGCCCAAGGCCATCCAAGCCGCCGTTGACGCCGCTGCAAAGGCGGCAAAGCGCAGGGACTCGTACGCAAAGAAGCTGGATGCCTTGGGTGTGAGTCTCAATGATTGACCCATCCACTACGATTCACTACATATTCCATAGCTACTCACGCAGACCCATCCTGCGCTAGATTCTTATTACATGCACAACACTTCCCCCCAAAACCTCACCATCCTCACCGGCGCATCGCGCGGCATGGGCATGGGCTTGGCCGAGCAACTGCTGCAAGCGGGCCAGCATCTGGTGTGCATCTCGCGGCACACGAATGCGCAGCTGGTCGCCACGGCGGGCAGCGTGCTGGAGCAGTGGCAGGCCGATCTGGCGGACAGCCTGCCGGTGGCGCAGCGGCTGGGTGCCTGGCTGGCGCAGCAGGACGCGGCGCGGTGGGCCAGCGTGACGCTGATCAACAACGCGGGCACGCTGGCGCAGCTAACCCCTTTGCGGGATGCCGACGGGGCGGACCTGGCGCAGGCGCTGCGGGTGGGGTTGGAGGCGCCGATGCAGTTGACGGCGGCGTTTTTGGGGGCCACGCGGGTCTGGCCGGGGCAGCGGCGGGTGTTGAATATTTCGTCGGGGCTGGGGCGGCGGGCGATGGCGGCATCCGCCGCTTACTGCGCGGCCAAGGCGGGGATGGACCACTTCACGCGTTGCGTGGCTTTGGACGAGGCGGGGCAAGTGAATGGGGCGAAAGTGTGTTCGCTGGCGCCGGGGGTGATCGATACCGACATGCAGGCGCAGTTGCGCGGGGCGGACTCGGGGGCGTTTGCGGACCAGGGGGCGTTTGCCGATTTGCACCGCTTGGGGCAGTTGACGTCGCCGGGGGTTGCGGCGGCGCGGGTGTTGGCTTATTTGGGGCGGGGGGATTTTGGGGTGGAGGCGGTTGCTGACGTTCGGGAGTGACGTTGGGAGGTTGAACCGCCAATAGGGGTCGGAGCACACGCGCGATTGACGACCTGGGCGGCATCCAACCTTTTCGCGCGCGGATGATCCGACCCCTATTGGCTACCGCCCGCTACGGTTTTAGGAGCTGCTCACGCCGATTCCATAGGCGCCAGCAGCCTAAACCACATATACCCATCACACAGACACCCCTTCGTGAAACAGCGCGGAACTGGCTCCGCCAGGCCGCTGCTGTTGCCCCCTGCGTGTCGCATCGGTTTTTCAAACCGATGCGAGGGGGTTGGCGAAAGACACGAAGCGCTGCAGCCTGGGGGTGTTCAATAAATCTCGGGTACCACAATTTCCTGCGGCACGGCGTTGCGGATGTAGTCTTCGTGGCGCTCGCGCTCGGGAAGAACGATAGCGGGGTGCTCGGTCTCCTGGTAGGGCATTTGCTGCAGCAGGTGGTGGATGCAGTTCAGGCGGGCCTTCTTTTTGTCCACGGCCTGCACCACCCACCAGGGGGCTTCGGGGATGTGGGTGCGCTCCAGCATCACCTCTTTGGCCTTGGTGTATTCCTCCCAGCGGCGGCGGGATTCGAGGTCCATCGGGCTGAGCTTCCACTGCTTCAGCGGGTCGTGGATGCGGCCCAGAAAGCGCAGGTGCTGCTCCTGGTCGGAGATGGAAAACCAGTATTTCACCAGCTGGATGCCGCTGCGCACCAGCATGCGCTCGAACTCGGGCACGGTGCGGAAGAACTCTTCGTACTGGTCGTCGGTGCAGAAACCCATCACCCGCTCGACCCCGGCGCGGTTGTACCAGCTGCGGTCAAACAGCACGATTTCGCCTGCGGCGGGCAGGTGCGACACGTAGCGCTGAAAGTACCACTGGGTGCGTTCGCGGTCGTTGGGCGCGGGCAGCGCGGCCACGCGGCAGACGCGCGGGTTCAGGCGCTGGGTGATGCGCTTGATGACACCGCCCTTGCCTGCGGCGTCGCGGCCTTCAAACAAGATCACCACCTTGTGGCCGGTGGCAACCACCCAGTCTTGCAGCTTGACCAGCTCGGCCTGCAGACGAAACAGCTCGCGGAAATACTGGCGGCGGGCTTCCTTGTGGGCTTCGGTGGCGGGCTCGCCATCCTCGCCGCTCAGCATGCGGTCGTCCATCTCCATCTCCAGCTCCTCGTCGTAGCTGTCGATCAGGTCGCGGTGCATGCGTTGCACCATGTCGTCGTTGGCGTTCAAGGGCATCTCCAATTGCAAATGGCGTTACGGTAGCGTGACGATATGTCAAAAAAATGACAAATTGGTGTCCGCTTGTTTGACCTGAATTTGGTCGAAGATAAAACTTGTACGGCAGAAGTGTGCCGCCTACCATCCGCTACCGACCGCGTTCGACAGACGGTTGGGCTTATAACGGAGACCAGTTGTGCCCCTCGGAATGCAGTTATCCGCCGATGAAACGACCCTGCTACAAACCATTTTTTGGTCAGTGGGCGCGTCGCGTCTGGCCCTGGCCGCGCGGCTGGACTTCTCCAAAAGCAAAACCAACAGCCTGGTCGCCGCCCTGCTGGATGAAGGTCTGCTGTTAGAGACCGGGCTGAAGGCCTCCAGCGGCGGCCGCCGTCCGGAGACGGTGCAGATCAACCCCAGCCTGGGCGTACTGATTGCTGCCGACCTGGGTGCCACCAGCCTGGACATCGCCATCCTGCGCCCCGATCTCTCCGTGCTGGCCCGCCACTCCGAAGCCGCCGACGTGCGCGCAGGCCCCGGCCTGGTGATGGCCCGGGTGCGGGTGCTGATGCGCGAGCTGCTGGCCCAGTGCGCCGCCACACCGCAGCAAGTAATTGGCATCGGCATCGGCGTGCCCGGCCCGGTGGACTTTGCCAGCGGCCAGCTGGTTAACCCGCCGTTGATGCCGCAGTGGGACAGCTTTTCCATCCGCGACGCGCTGCGCGAAGACTTTGCCGCGCCGGTGTTTGTAGACAACGACGTGAACACCATGGCCTTGGGCGAGCTGTGGCGGCTACAGCGCAGCCTGCAAAACTTTCTGGTCATCAAGGTGGGTACCGGCATTGGCTGCGGCATCGTCTGCCACGGCGAGGTGTACCGGGGTGCCAACGGCTCGGCAGGCGACGTGGGCCACATCTGCGTAGATACCGCCGGGCCGCGCTGCCACTGCGGCAACCTGGGCTGCGTGGAGGCCATGGCCGCCGGCCCGGCCATCACCCGCATGGCACTGGAGGCCGCCGCATCCGGCGAAAGCGCCCTGCTGGCCGCCTGCTTGGCCAACACCGGCACCATCACCCCGGAAGACGTGGGCAACGCCAGCCGCCATGGCGACGCAGCAGCCAACCGCATCATCCAGCACACCGGCAACCTGATCGGGCAAATGCTGGCCTCGGTGGTGAACTTCTTCAACCCCTCGCACGTGTTCATTGGCGGCGGCATCACCCGCATCGGGCCGCTGTTTTTGGCCTCGGTGCGGCAAAGCATCTACCAGCGCTCGCTGGCCTTGTCCACCCGGCACCTGGAGATCCAGGTCACCCCGCTGGCCGAGCAGGCTGGGCTGGTGGGCGCAGGCGTGCTGGCCATGCAAGAAACCCTCAAAAAGGCCACCCGATGAGCGTGAACGTGGAATTTGACAACGTGGTCAAAGAATTTGGCCCGGTGCGCGTACTGCACGGTGTCAGCTTTGCGCTCCAGGCAGGCCGCACCGTGGGCCTGCTGGGCGAAAACGGCGCGGGCAAGTCCACGCTGATGAAGATTCTGGCCGGGTTTGAGGTGGCCACCGGCGGCACGCTGCGCATCAACGGCCTGCCCCAGAGCTTCACCACCTCGCGCCAGGCCGAGGCGCAAGGCATTGTGCTGATCCACCAGGAATTCAGCCTGGCCGAAGACCTGACGATTGCGCAAAACCTGTTCCTCGGCCACGAGAAAAAGAAGGGTTGGCTGCTGGATGACGTAGCCATGCAAACCGAGGCCGCCAAGGCCATCGCCCAGGTGGGCCTACAGGCCGACGTGAACACCCGGGTGAAGCACCTGATCGTGGCCGAAAAGCAGCTGGTGGAAATCGCCCGCGCCCTGCTGCGCAAGGCCCGCCTGCTGATCATGGACGAACCCACCGCCACCCTCACCCCGGGTGAGACCAAGCGCCTGTTTGCGCTGATGGTGCAGCTGAAAGCCGACGGAGTCACCCTGGTCTACATCTCGCACAAGCTCGACGAGGTGGAACAGGTGACCGACGAGGTGGTGGTGATGCGCGACGGCCGCTTTGTGGCCCGCGAAGAAACCAAGAACCTGACCCGCCAGCAGATGGCCAGCCTGATGGTGGGCCGGGAGCTGACCGATCTGTACCCGCCCAAAGCGCCCCATGCACCCGCCACAGCGCCCATGCTCAAAGTCACCGGGTTGACCGTGCCCGGCTGGGCCACCGACGTGAGTTTCGAAGTCCGCCCCGGCGAGATCCTGGGCTTTGCCGGGCTGGTGGGCGCAGGCCGCACCGAGCTGTTTGAAGGTCTGCTGGGCCTGCGCCAGCGCACGGCGGGCCGCATCGAACTGCAAGGCCGGGTCACCAACATCCAAAGCCCGCGCGCTGCCGCAAAGCAGGGCCTGACCTACCTCAGCGAAGACCGCAAAGGCAAGGGCCTGCACGTGCACTTCGGCCTGCGCGAGAACCTGACCCTGATGGCGCTAGAGCGCTACACCCACCCGTTTTTGGACCCGCAGGCCGAAATGGCCGCGCTAAAAACCGCCGTGGAGGATTACGGCATCCGCACCGGCGACCTGCAAAGCAAGGCCTCCAGCCTGTCCGGTGGCAACCAGCAAAAGCTGGCCCTGGCCAAGGTGCTGCATCCGAACCCCAAGGTTGTGGTGCTGGATGAACCCACACGCGGAGTGGACGTGGGGGCCAAGCGCGACATCTACTTTCTGGTGCAGCGCCTCGCCCGTGAGGGGCTGGCCGTGGTGGTCATCTCCAGCGAGCTGATGGAGCTGATCGGCCTGTGCCACCGCGTGGCAGTGATGCGCGGCGGCAAATTACAGACGGTACTCGAAGAACACCAATTAACCGAACAGGAGCTGATCTCACATGCCACCGGAACAAACTAAAACGCCGCGCACCGCCACCCACTGGATGGGCCGCCTGCACGGCATGGGCCCGGTGATCGGCCTGGTGCTGCTGCTCATCGCGGGCACGCTGCTGAACAGCAACTTCGCCACGCTGGATAACGCCATGAACGTGCTGACCCGCACCGCCTTCATCGGCATCATCGCGGTGGGCATGTGTTTTGTGATCGTCTCGGGCGGCATCGATTTGTCGGTGGGGTCGATGGCGGCGCTGATTGCGGGCAGCGTGATCCTATGCATGAACACCCTGGGGCCAATGCTGGCCTCGCCCGTGCTGGTGGTGGTGCTGGGCATGGCGTTGGCGCTGGTGCTGGGGGCGCTGTTTGGCCTGGCGCACGGCCTGCTGATCACCAAGGGCCGCATCGAGCCTTTTATCGTGACGCTGGGCACGCTGGGCATCTTTCGCGCTTACCTGACCTACTTTGCCAACGGCGGCGCGATCACGCTGGACAACGATTTATCGGACGTGTACAGCCCCGTCTACTACGCCAGCCTGCTGGGTGTGCCGATTCCGGTGTGGGTATTTTTGGTGGTGGCGCTGCTGGGCGGCGTGATTTTGAACCGCACCGCCTTTGGCCGCTACGTGCAGGCGATTGGCTCCAATGAGCAGGTGGCCCGCTACGCCGCCGTGGACGTGGACCGGATCAAAATTTTGACCTACGTGCTGCTGGGCGTGTGCGTGGGCATCGCCACCCTGCTCTACGTGCCGCGCCTGGGCTCGGCCTCGCCCACCACCGGCCTGCTGTGGGAGCTGGAGGCCATTGCCGCCGTGATCGTGGGCGGCACGGCGCTCAAAGGCGGCGCGGGCAGCATCACCGGCACGGTGGTGGGTGCCATTTTGCTGTCCGTCATCAGCAACATCCTGAACCTGACCAGCATCATCAGCGTGTACCTGAACGCTGCCGTGCAGGGCTTTGTGATCATCAGCGTGGCATTCATGCAGCGCAGCAAACGTTAGTTTTAGAGATAGCTTTCGCCACCGGTAGCCACAAGCTACTTTTTATCCACCTGTAGGAGACACAACCATGAAAAAACTGACCCGTAGACTCGCCCTCACCGCCGTGGCCTTGGCCGCCCTGGCCACCGCGCCCAGTTTTGCGCAAGAAAAAGTCGTGCTCGGCGTAGCCATCCCCGCCGCCACCCACGGCTTTACCGGCGGCATCGTGTTCTGGGCCAACCAGGCCAAGAAGGACCTGGAAAAAGCCCACCCCGGCCTGCAGGTCATCGTCAAGACGGCCTCTGGCGCGCCCGAGCAGGCCAACCAGTTGCAAGACTTGCAAACGGTGAACAAGATCAACGCGCTGGTGATCTTTCCGTTTGAATCTGCCTCGCTCACCAAGCCAGTGGCGCAGGTGAAAAGCAAGGGCGTATATGTCACCGTGGTGGACCGTGGCCTGACCGACACCAGCGCGCAAGATGCCTACATCTCGGGCGACAACACCGCCTTTGGCAAGATCCCCGGCGACTACCTGGTGAAAGCCATGGGCGGCAAGGGCAACATCGTCGCCATGCGCGGCATTGCCACCACCCTGGACAACGAGCGCATGGATGCCTTCAACGCCGCCATCAAGGGCAGCCCGGACATCAAGCTGCTGGATGCCAAATACGCCAACTGGAACCGCGACGATGCCTTCAAGGTCATGCAGGACTACCTGACGCGCTTCAAACAGATCGACGCGGTGTGGGCCGCCGACGACGACATGGCCGTGGGCGTGCTCAAAGCCATCGACCAGGCCAAGCGCACCGACATCAAGATCGTCTTCGGTGGTGCCGGTGCCAAAGGCATGATCAAAACCCTGATGGACGGCAAAGACCCGCGCATCCAGGCCAACGTGTCGTACTCGCCCAAGTTCATCTATGACGCGATCAAGCTGACGGCCGAAGCGCGGCTCAAGGGCGAAAAGCTGCCCGCTACCTACATCATCCCGTCGGTGCTGATCACCAAGGAAAACGCCCCGCAGTTCTACTTCCCCGATTCACCCTTCTAATCCACAGCTTAAAAATTTAAACAAAATAGGGCGCTAGCGTAGATACCACCTGCGCTAGTAGCTATAAAAATAATAGTAATCATGCCATCCAACCGCAAACTCCGTTACGCCATGGTCGGCGGCGGGCGCGATGCCTTTATTGGCGCAGTGCACCGCAAAGCCGCCGCACTGGACGGCCAGATCGAACTGGTGGCCGGAGCGCTCTCCAGCAGCCCCGACAAAGCCCGCGCCTCGGGCCGCGACCTGTTTTTGGCCGATGACCGCAACCACGGTAGCTGGCAATATTTACTGACCGACGAGCTGAAACGCCCGGCGCATGAGCGCATCGATTTCGTCAGCATCGTCACCCCCAACCACCTGCACTTCCCGGTGGCCCAGGCCTTTGTGGAAGCCGGTTTCCACGTGGTGTGCGACAAGCCTCTGGTGCACACCAGCGCGCAGGCGCAGGCGCTGGTGGATGCGGTGCAGCGCCAGGGCACAGTCTTTGGCGTAACGCACAACTACACCGGCTACCCGCTGGTAAGGCAAATGCGCGAAATGGTGCGCAACGGCGCAATCGGCAGCGTGCGCAAGGTGATCGTGGAATACCACCAGGGCTGGCTGGCCACCGCCGTAGAAGACACCGGCAACAAACAAGCCGCCTGGCGCATGGACCCGGCCCTCAGCGGGCTGGCCGGGACGATGGGCGACATCGGTTCGCATGCCGAAAATTTGCTGACCACCGTCACCGGGCTAGAGGTGGAAGCCATCTGCGCCGACCTGGCCGCCACCGGCGCGGGCCGCACGCTGGACGACGATGCGCAGATCCTGCTGCGTCTTAAAGGTGGAGTGCGGGGTGCGCTGCTGGCATCACAAATCTGCATTGGCCTTGAGAACGACCTGCGCCTGCGCGTGTTTGGCAGCAGCGGCACGCTGGACTGGAGCCAGGAAAATCCGAACAGGCTGGTCCACACGCCTTTGAACGCAGCCCCGCGCACCCTCACGCGTGGCGGCCCCGGCCTGTGTGAGGCAGCCACCAAAGCATCGCGCTTACCCGCAGGCCACCCAGAAGGCTTCATCGAGGCATTTGCCAACATCTACCTAGGTGTGGCCGCCGACATCCGCGCCCGGTTAGCCGGTGGCGTAGCCGATGCGATGGATGCCGACTACCCCCGCGTGGAGGACGGCGCGCGCGGCGTGCGGTTTATCGAGAAGGTGCTGGAATCCGCCCAAAGCGCCCACAAGTGGACGGCGATGGGCTAGCTACTTTGAAACTGTGTAGCGCGGAAAGTTAACACCAGCGTATCCCGGTGCCCACCTTCGGCAGTCGGCTGGATGGGGGTGGACTCGTGCACCACGCGGGCATCGTCAAGCAGCAGCAGTGTCCACGGCGCAGTCATGGTGAAGCGCTGGCCGTGGGGGCCTTCGGCCTCGAAGACCCGGGTTTCGCCGCCCTTGATGCCCACGCGGGCCACCAGCAGAACAGCCACAAAGTCCACGCCGTCACGGTGCGCACCCTCGGGCGTGGGGCGACCAATGCCGTCGGTGGTGTCGATGCGGAACTGGTGCGCTTCCACGTACCAAGGGGCGGTGCCGCTGCCTTTGAGCGCAGTACACATCTGCCCCAGGGCTAGCAGCAGCTGCGCCCACGCGGGCTGGTCCACGGTGGCGGGCAGCATCGGCGCAAACCAACGTTCCATGCCGCCGTGCAGGGCGTTGTATTCCACCGGCTGCCAGTGCGGGCGGTGCGGCACCTGCTGCAGCGTGTCGCCTTGCAGCACAAAGCAAGAGTGGCGACGGCGCCGGTAGCGACCACCGTCTTTCAGATATTCGTCGGGTTGCAGGTCGTCCCAGCTGGGGACCAAACCGTTCAAATCGGTCACCGTGCAACCGGCCAGTGCGGCCACGCCTTCGGGGCTGAGGGCTGCATAGGCCTGTTGGCGCAGCAGGTCCACCGCCTGGGCAGGCGGCGTGATGGGGGGGGCAAGTAACACGGCGCTCATGCTTCGATCTTCACGCCTTTCCAAAAAGCCACGCGGTCGGTCACTTCTTCGGCCCCGGTCTTGGGGTTGGCGTAGTACCAGGCGGCGTCGGTGTTCATCTCGCCGTTAACCATCAGCGAGTAGTAGCTGGCCTGGCCCTTCCAGGCGCAGGTGGTTTTGTGGTTGCTGAAGCTGACAAAGTCGCGGTTCAGCGAGGCCAGTGGGAAGTAGTGGTTGCCTTCGACCACTGCAATATCGTCGCTCTCGGCGATCACAGCGCCGTTCCAAATGGCTTTCATGGGGACTCCTTGGGGTTTGCACTAAAGGATATACCAGTCAACCGCTTGTCGCGGTTGCGATCTGTCAAGCAACTTGGTCTGGTTACCATCTGTTTTTACATCTTTGGACCCCAAACCCCATGACCACCAACCACCAGATCCGCCTTGCCAGCCGCCCCGTCGGCCTGCCCACCCGCGCCAACTGGAGCGCCACCACCGAGCAGGTGCAGTCTCCCGCTGCGGGCGGCGTGCTGGTAAAGGTGCTGAGCCTGTCGCTCGACCCGGCCATGCGTGGCTGGATGAACGAGGGCCGGAGCTACATCCCGCCCGTGGGCATTGGCGAGGTAATGCGCGCTGGCGGCGTGGGCGTGGTGGTGGAGTCCCACAACCCGCTATTTGCGGTGGGCGACCATGTGTCGGGCTCGCTGGGCGTGCAGGAATACACACTGATCCCGCAGGAGCAACTGCGCCGCAACGGCCTGTTCAAGATCGACCTGCAACTCGGCAGCCTGACCCAGTGGCTCAACGTGCTGGGCATGCCCGGCATGACCGGGTATTTTGGCCTGCTCGACATCGGCCAGCCCAAAGCGGGCGAAACCGTGGTGGTATCGGGCGCTGCCGGTGCCGTGGGCCAGACCGTGGGCCAGTTGGCCAAGCTCAAAGGTTGCCACGTGGTGGGCATTGCCGGTGGCCCGGCCAAGTGCGCCTGGGTGGTCGAGACCTTGGGTTTTGATGCCTGCATCGACTACAAAGCCGGGCCGGATGCCGTGCGCACCGGCCTCAAAGAGCACTGCATCGGCGGGGTAGACGTGTACTTTGACAACGTGGGCGGCGAGATTTTGGACCACGTGCTGGCCCAGCTGGCACGCGATGCGCGCATCGTAATTTGCGGCGCGGTCAGCCAGTACAACACCACCACGCCCGTCCAGGGCCCGAAAAACTACCTCAGCCTGCTGGTCAACCGCGCCCGCATGCAGGGCATGGTGGTGTTCGACTACGCCGACCGCTACCCCGTCGCAGTGGCCGAGCTGGCCGGTTATCTGAAAGACGGCCGCATGGTCAGCAAGGAAGACGTGGTGCTCGGCCTGGACACCTTCCCCGACACGCTGCTAAAGCTGTTTGCGGGCGAGAACTTTGGCAAGCTGGTGTTGCAGGTGGCCGAAGGCTAAGCCAAGCCGCATTTCGGGGTTAAATGGCGGGATGGACCAACACTACCTGACCTCCCTTTTTGCCCCCGAATCCATCGTGGTGTTCGCCGGGGCCACCGCCACGGCAGACGCGCCCGGCACACTGCAGGCCCAGGCGCTGGTGGCGGCACTGAAGGCGCAGACCTTCGCGGGCCACTTAAGTTTCCTGGACATCCACACCACCGGCACGCTGGCCGACCTGGCGCAGACCCGGGCCGATCTGGCCATCATCGCCCTGCCGCCGGAAGACGTGGCCGCCGCGCTAGAGGTGGCAGGGCGCATCAAATGCCGATCGGCGCTGGTCGTGTCCAGCGGCACCAGCGCCGCCCAGGCGGCAGAGCTGCACCGGCTGGCCAAGCGCCACGGCATGCACCTGCTGGGCCCCAACTGCATGGGCTTCCAAAGCCCGCGCCGGGGGCTGAACGCCAGCGTGGCGGGCCGCTTGGCCGCCCCCGGGCACTTGGCACTGGTATCGCAATCGGGCGCGCTGACCGCGTCCATCCTGGACTGGGCGCAGCACAACGCGGTGGGCTTCTCCAGCGTGGTGTCGCTGGGGCCGAACACCGCCGTCGATCTGGCCCAGGTATTGGACTATTTGGCCGTGGATGCGCAAACCCACAGCATCGTGGTCTATATGGAGGGCATCTCCGACGCACGCCGCTTCATGAGCGCCCTGCGCGCCGCCGCCAACGCCAAGCCGGTGGTGGTGCTAAAGGCCGGGCACAAGGCTGGTGGCAACAAAGCTGCGCAAACCCATTCGGGCACCATCGTAGGCAGCGACGACGTGTTCGACTCGGCCCTGCGCCGGGCCGGGGCGGTGCGGGTGCATTCCTTTGTGCAGCTTTTCTCCGCCGCCAAATGCCTGGCGTCGCGCTACCGGGCGGTGGGCAAGCGGCTGGCCATCGTGACCAACGGCGGCGGCCCCGGCGTGCTGGCGGCCGACTGGATCAGCGAAATTGGCCTGCAACTTGGCACCCTCAGCCCGAATAGCGTCAGCGCCCTGCGGCCCCAACTGGCGGCGCTGGCC
Source organism: Rhodoferax sp. LB1P47 (assembly GCF_056521445.1). NCBI lineage: Bacteria > Pseudomonadati > Pseudomonadota > Betaproteobacteria > Burkholderiales > Comamonadaceae > Rhodoferax > Rhodoferax sp. LB1P47. Next base: position 81,275 of record NZ_JBWMAU010000003.1, read on the forward strand.
ACGTTGACCGATCTGGTCGATTTGTCCGAAGAAGCCACCCCAGCCCACTACCGCGCCGCCGTGCAGGCCGCCAGCGCCGACACCGGGGTAGACGGCGTGCTGGTGATCCACTCGCCCAAAGGTGGCTGCGATGCCGCCGCGATTGCCACAGCACTGGCAGAAGCCATGCCGCACATGGCCAAGCCGCTGCTGACCTGCTGGATGGGCGATGCCTCGGTGATTGAGTCGCGGGTGCTGCTGAACGCCGCCGCCATCCCCACCTTTCGCACGCCCGAGGCGGCGGTGGGGGCGTTTGGCAACATTGCCTCCTTCTATCTCAACCAGCAGCTGCTGCAACAAACCCCGCCGCCCTTGTCGGCCCTGGCCCAACCCGACATCGAGGGCGCACGCCTGCTGATCGAGAGCGTGCTGGCCGAGCGCCGCAAGGTGCTGACCGAGATGGAGTCCAAAACCCTGCTGGCCGCCTTCCACATCCCGGTGACGCACACCGTGCTGGCCCGCAGCGCGATGGAAGCCATGATGATCGCCACCCAGCTCGGCTACCCGGTGGCGCTCAAAATCGACTCGCCCGACATCAGCCACAAATCTGACGTGGACGGCGTGGTGCTGAACATCGCCAACGCGGTGGGCGTGCGCGATGCCTACAACGACATGGTGGCCCTGGTAACCCGGCAGATGCCGCAGGCCCGCATCCAGGGTGTCACGGTACAAAACATGGCCCGCCACAAGCGCGGCCGCGAAATCTACATCGGCCTGGTCACCGACGACCCGTTTGGCCCGGTGATCGCCTTTGGCGCGGGCGGCACCATGATCGAGCTGCTGAACGACCGCGCCATGGAGCTACCGCCGCTGAACCAGTTTTTGGCCCGCAACCTGATCGAACGCTCCCGCGTGGCCGAAACGCTGGGCGAATGGCGCGGTGCCAGCCCGGTGGACATGGCCGCGATCGAGCAACTGCTGATGCGCGTGTCGGAAATGGTCTGCGCCCTGCCCCAGCTGCGCGAAATGGACATCAACCCCATCATCGTGGATGCCTCGGGCGCGGTGGCGGTGGATGCGCGCATCGTCATCGACAGTGCGCCGCTGGCCCACAGCGGGCGCGGCCAAAGCTACCCGCACCTGGCCATCCTGCCCTACCCCGCCCATTTTGAACACGTATGGCCGCTGCGCGGGGGCGGCCAGTACACCGTGCGCGCCATCCGCCCAGACGATGCCCAGATGCTGCAAGAGCTGGTGCGCGGCCTGTCCGCCGAGAGCCGCTACTTCCGCTACGTGTCCATGCTGTCCGAGCTGCCGCCCAGCATGCTGGCGCGCTTCACCCTGATGGACTACGACCGCGAAATGGCCCTGGTGGCAGTGTTCAAGGAGCGCAGCGTGCTAGACGACGGCAGCATCACCGAGACCGAGCGCATCCTGGGCGTGTCGCGCTATATCAGCAACCCCGACAGCACCAGCTGCGAGTTTTCGCTGGTGGTAGCCGATGCCTACAGCGGCCAGGGCCTGGGCACGCGGCTCATGCTCAGCATCATGGAAGTCGCCCGCGAAAAAGGCCTGAGCGACATCGAAGGCCTGGTGCTGGCCAGCAACCCCGGCATGCTCAAACTGATGCGGAGCCTGGGCTTTACCGTCAAACCCTTTGACGAAGACCGGGACTTCCGGCTGGTAGCGCATGCGCTGTAAAAATTATTTCGCTATCTAAAACATAGCATCCACCGCAGATCCCCCTAGCGCTAGGGGCCGATTTTCTTTAAAAATCAGCCGCAAGGGACTGGCCGTGGATGCGGGGCGCTTGCAGACGGCGTTCGCCGGCCTGGGTACGCGCGCCCAAAAGGGCTATGCCTGTTGAATATAGCCACACCGCCACGCTGCGGCCGGTTTGTAAATTCCACCGGGAAAATGGGTTAAGGACGCTCTGCATAACTCCGTACCAAACGGAACCGCATCAAGTTCTAAATCTTTACAGAGTTAGTTGATGCTCAAGCCTTGGGTTTTTGGTATTTACGCCATCGGTCGTTTGAAACCTGCGCCAAAAACACTGCGGAATTTTCAGGTATTCACCTCTGCCGCCATTCGGATTTAAAAAAACCTATCGTTGTGTTTTTCAAATTAGTTCCTCACCTCATGAATGCAATGCAATTCACGGACAGAGATTCCGCTTCAAGTTCAATCACCGACATTCTGGAAGCCCGAGAATTGATTTTGAATAGCGAGAGTTTTTGTAAGTCGCCGCGCATGCGCAGGTTATTGATTTTTTTGGTAGAAAAATTGATATCTGGCGATCGGCGGGGCGTGAGTGAATATGCCATTGGTTTGGAGGTTTTTGACCGAAAGGCGGAGCACTACAACACAAGTGAGGACCCGATTGCCAGAGTCCAGGTTGGGCGCTTGCGCGAACGGCTTAGGACCTACTATGCCGCACTGCCATCCCCTGCTGACATTGAGATTTCGATTCCATTGGGCTCCTATGTGCCCGTAATTCAACGTATGAAGTGGACGGATGCAAGAGGCGGCGTTGAAAGCCGATTGAGCGTCTATGAAATCAAATGCTTTACGCATTGTGCAAACGGCTTGCACTTCTCGCAAGGGCTGCGCGAGGAGCTGATTCACCAGCTGTTCAGGGTGTTCGGTGGCGGTGTCACCGTACACGCAATGCTAGCTTTAGAAACTGACCGTGTGGAGCCCACCAGGGCGGTCAGCACCGCAACCAGCCATCGGCTGGAAGGTAGCATAAGAATCGACGACGAACGGATTAGAACCTCGATCCGCTTGGTGAATGTATCCAGGGGGAATGTGGCGTGGTCAAGTCAGTTTGATAGAAATATATTCTTCGCTATTACGCAGCAGGAAGAGTTAGCCCTTTCTATCTGCACAGAATTGAAACTTTTTTTATCCCCCGCCACTGCCTAAAAGTGCCACTGCGCACAAGCATTTCCCTGCGCGATTCCCGATTGTTACGGTAACAAGCCCAATTATTTACCGTAACGATACTTATCTATCCCCCAGCACGGCATTAACGTTCAAATCGAATCCAGCGGTTGGAGCGACTGATCCATCAAACCCGCCTCTTGGTTCACCTGGCCTATTTTTTGAAAACTTACGTTTAAGGGGAATTTCATGTCATTCACGACTACGTTTACCGTCAACAACAAGCTTTCCGTGAACACCAGTAACCACGTATTGGTGTTTTTGAAACCCGTCAAGGCATCCAGCAATTACCAATACTACGCTTGGCAAGACCTCAATCCAGCCAAAAATGGAAACCAGCAATTCACCTACGAGATCGACCTGGGTGTGCAAATCTCAGACGCGGCCAGTGGCAATCCTCCCGGGCCTAATTCGCCGCTGTACGCCATCAATCCGGGGCAACTTTTTGCAGCGACCAATCCCAACAGCCAAGGCCCCATTCTGTCCACGACCAATATCAACCAAGGCAGCATCACAGACGCGCAAGCCGGTGTAATTAACCTGTGCACAACGCCCATCACGAGCCTGTCCGTGGCCTGGTCGAACAAAGGGCAGTCCATTGTGGTGGTGGGCGTCTCGGCCAACGATATTGTGAACAACGGGAAAACCGTCACCTTGGAGCTGGAGCCTACGCTGTACTTCATGGCCGCCGACCCCACTTTGGTGGGGACCAACTTCACCTTGCAAGACTATTCGGCAATGACCGCCTACCAGCTCATCGCAGGCACCTCGGCTGTCACGATTGACTGGACCCGTAGCGACAACGGCTTAGGCGCCGACGTATTCACGGCGGTGTAAGGCATACACCCTGCGCACCTTTTTGCCCGCCAAGAAGGTGCGCTACCCCTCTCACACTGACATTCCGGCAACCCCCCGGGCGCAGCACGGGGTGGGCACAGAGCCAACCAAGCTTAAAGACGATAGGAGTATTTCCATGACCACCACGGGTATTTCACTCATCAACAAAAGTAGCAAGACCGTTGAATTCCATGTACTGCCGCAGGGTACGCATGCCATTCAGCGCCACGTACTCAAGCCGAACACGCAAATCAAGGTGTCCACAGATTCCGCCGTTGCCAGCCACGATGTCCGCGTAACCATCGATGCGCGGGTGAGTGCCACGCTGACCAGCAAGCACCTGAACACCACGTTTACGGTGACGGATGATTTGTTCTCCGCATCTGAGCCGTTTTCTGGGCAGCGGCAACCCATGCCAGACGATGCCTGTGCTGCCGCTACCGCGCAAATCGAAGCGCTGCGGGCCACCAAAGACATCCCCGCGCTGGCCGCTATGGCCTCAGCAGCAATCGCAGATTGGTATGGCGCGGATGGCGCGGATGCCGCAGCCCCCTACGTACTGGGCGAAATTTGTACCCAGCTGGCAAGTTTTGACCTGGGAAATTGGCCTGCACAAGAGGCGCTTGTGCAGCAATGTGCGGTCGCAGCACTCTCGCGCAGCGAACGTTTGTCGCCCATTGAAGAAGTCGCCTTTGTGCTGCGCTTGACAGAGCCCGCCGCCACGGATAGCCCGCATATGGCGTTATCGCAGCGCACGGGCTTCTGGCTGCGGGCATGTAGTCGGCTGGGCGGGGCCATAGACCCGGCATTTGCCCCCGAAAATCGCCCGCTGCTGAATGTGGCACCACCGGCGCAAACCGGTTTTCCACCCGGTATTCCCCCAGAGGCCATTGCCGACCCTGTGTTTCGCGCCGAGTACGAGCAGGCGATCGAGGCAAACCGCCAGGCGGCCGGTTACCACCGCAAGCAAGTCCAGCTAGGGCAAGCCAAAGCCCGGCTGTATGCGGGCTTGCAACGCTACGTTGTCAACGCATACGCACGGCCCCGCTTTTATGTGGATGCGCTTGAAAAGATGCTTGCCGCGCATTTAACCCATGAAGGATATCTGGCGCACCATGCAGACATTTTGGCCCCCATCAAGAGCACGGTTGCCAAGAGCCAGCCCGCAGTGCAGCCACTGCCGTCCTTGGACACGCGGGTGAGCCCCAGAGACAAATTTGCCGGGCGTAGCTACACCCAATTCGGGATTGGCGAAGAAATTGACGTGTGGGTTTTCGTAAGCGGCGGCATGGAAGACGTGCCGGTAAGCGACGTAGCTTGGTATGTAGAAAGCGGCGATGCCACTTTGCTGTCAAACGACGGCAACGGCCACGCATTACTGCGGATGGGCGCAAGCCCTGGCACTGTGCGCATGACCGCAACCTCCTTCTGCGGCCCCCACCCGTACCCCGTTGTGGGGCAACTTGAACTGGTCACGGTGGCCCCCACAAGCGCAACGATGTCCCAAAAGCCGCACACCCCCATCACCCATACCCACAACACCTGGTCGGTGGGGTATACGGGCAAGATCACTGTTGCACCTAGCAATGTGTCGTATGCGAACGTTCTTTTCCGCGAGGGAAGTGCTCCTGCCACAGCCACCGGATGGCTCAGTGGCTGGAACGGGCTCGTACACCCTACCGGACACACCCACACGATCACGGGCACGGTGGTGGATTGTGAGGACAGTGTCGCCAGTGGAACAAAGGATGCGCCCTACGGGGTGGGCGACTTTAATTGGCCCATTCCCTGGGAAGCCTCCATTGATAACGGCGTGACTTGGGCTCCATTTACGACGGCAAATCACCACACAACTGCTTCCGCAGTGGGCCTTGCCACCATCGAAAAGGCAGGTGCGGGTCCATTTTCAAAAAATGCAGCAGACCAGAACAGCTAAAGCATGGAATCAGGCCCCAGACAGCGGACGGTTGACTTGCTATCTAAAACATAGCTTCTCCCGCATATCCCCCTAGCGCTAGAGGCCGATTTTCTTTAAAAAAAACCAGCAGGGGGTCCGCAGTTAAAATCACCCCCCGACGATGCCGCGTCGCCAACCAAGCACAGCCCGACAGCAGCCTGCCGGGCTGTCTTTTTTTGCGAAGACACTCCCCATGCAAGACCACTACACCGCGCTAGGCCTGTCCGCTGCCGCGACGCTGGCCGATATCAAAAAAGCCTACCGGCAACGTGCCGCGCAGTACCACCCGGACCGCAACACCGCAACTGACGCCCCGCAGCTGTTCCGCGCAGTGCAAACCGCCTACGATGTACTGAGCGACGACGAGCGCCGCAAAACCTACGACGACAACCGCCGCCGGGGTCTGCTGGACGACCCGCTAGAGACCGCCCGCGAAATCTGGCACAACTACCTGACTGAAGCCCTGAAATGAAACTTTCCCGCTACTTTGCCAACCACGCCCGCGCCTACGATGCGGAGATGGACGACCTGGTGTCCGACTCCGAAGGCAAAAACGTGCTCGAACGCCGCCTGAAAGAAAAGCGCAGCCAGCTCGACTTTTTGGTGGTGATGATGGATGACAGCCCGGAAATGCTGGCCGCCGTCTTCCACCAGGGCTTTCGCTTCCCCAGCGCCAAGGCGATGGACCTGCTGGTGGCGCTGGAGCCCGAGGAATTCCCCGACTGGGACGCGCTGGCCGCCACCATCACCTTGGCGCCCTGGGCTGTGCCCCTGGCCGCCCGCGTGCTGCGCGAGCCCACCGGCGAGATCTTCATGGTGGTGGCCGCCTGCCTGGAATACCTGTACACCCGCGCCGACGACCGGGGCGCACCGGTGGAAGGGGATGACGAAGACGAAGAAGAGATCGACCCCGAAGAGCAAGAAGCCCGCGACCGCGAAGACGCGGGCGCTACGTGGATGGAAGAACAAGGCTTCGACCACAAGCCACCCAAAGGTTAAATAGCTTAAAAAGGTTACACCATGCACTACCCCGCCATCATCAAAGCCCAAAGCCTGATCCTCGCCGGCGACATCGTCGGTGCCGAGGCCGCCCTGGTCACCCTGGCCGACGAAGAGGGCGACCACGCCCTGGTGCTGGCGCTGGACCAGTTGCCCCCCAAAGACCTGCTGGCGGTGATCCGCGAGTACGACCCGTCGAAAGACTCGGTCATCAACCTGCTGGTCACGTCCGAGCAGTTCTCGCGCGCTGTGGTTATCGAAAAGCAATACAAAGACCTGACCCACAGCCACCTGCGCGGCATGATGAACTCGGTGATCTTTCGGGACGACAACGACCCCGTAGAGTTTTTGCGCGCCATCGGCGAACGCGAAGGCGGCTGCGATGCCTTGGCCGACTACCTGGCCGACCACTGGGGCCGGGTCGAAAGCTTTTTGCGCTGCGGCAGCTTCGAGCCATCGGAAGACACCGGCGTGGTGCTGTCCGAGGCCGAGCTGGTGCCCCAGATGTACAACGACTTCAAGGTAGACCAGGACGAAGTTGCCGACCACGACTGGATGGAATTCACCTGGCTGTTGCGCACCCACTGCCCCGACATCCTGATCGAAGTCATGGTGATCCTGCGCGCCCGCGTCAAGGCTTTTGAAGAAGAAGCCGAGGACGAAGAAGACGGCCACCACCAGGGCGGCCACACCCCGTTCCGCGAAACCCACGGCGAAGGCGAAGGCTCGCAAAAACGCGCTATCGACCCCGACGAAGAATCGGCTATTTAGGCTCACCCCCAGGCTACGCACTGCGTGTCTTCGCCAACTCCCTTGCAGGGGGCAACACCAGTGGCCTGGCAAAGCCAGTTCCACGGTGTTCCGCGAAAGATGCCGTTCCGTTTCACACATTGCGAGTTCCCCCACCATGCAAGACACCGGCATCGCCGTCTACGACCACCGGCCTTTCTTTGAAAAAGCGCTGCACTTTGGCCTGCAACACGGCCTGATCGACGCGGCCAAGCTGGAGTCCATCCGCAACGACGCGCCCAAGGGCATGGTGCAAATTGCGCGCTACTTTGGCACCGAGTTTTTGCGCCCCGAGCTGGAAAAAGCCCGCGAGCGCATGGTCAACCTGGTCAGCCTGCACCTGGAATACACCAGCGACGGCGACCTGCACGCCGCCGCCACGCTGCTGCGCGACAACTCGTTCCTGTCGCGCTCCAAGGCCGGCTCGGACATGCTCAAAGCCCTGCTGACGCTGCCCGACAACACCCACTTCAGCATGCAAGACAGCGGCGATTTCCGCGACGAGCTGATCCCGGTGCTGGCCAAATGGGCGCTCAAGCCACTGCCCGAAATCCAGCTCGAACTGGCCAAGCGGACGGACATCGAAACCCGCATCGAAGCCGCCCTCTGGTGTGCCCAAAAGCTCGGCGTGGCCCGGCGCGAATTGCACGCCGCCGATACCGACAGCGAAGCTGTCATCCGCACCGCCCTGCTGTGCGCTGCCGCAGGCCGCAGCCTGATGCCCAACTGGGCGCAGTTTGAAACCGTGGTCACCCAGCTGCGCAAACGCGCTGAAGGTGATAAGAGCAACACAGCCGTGCGGCTGGCACTGCCCAAAGGCGTGCCCGCCGAATACCAGCCGGTGCTGCAAGCCACGCTGGACAGCATGCAAGAGCACGACCTGCCGAAAATCCTGGACACCACGGCCAAGCCGCGCAAGCTGTTTATCCAGTCGCTGGCCTTCATGGGCCGCTACTTTTGGCTGGATGAGGGCGTGGACGAGATCAGCGAACTCGACCGCGCCATCTCCGACCAATGGCTCAAGCTAACCCAGCGCCACACCGACGACGGCTCGCTGATCACCCTGTTTCTGTGCATCGCCACCGGCAGCACGCGCAAAACCACGCTCACCGAGACGTCCGCTGCCAGCATCGTGCGCAAAATCCGCAAAGGCGGCTACCAGCCGCAGCTGGCCAGCGACTTCATCCGTGAATACGCCCCGCACGAGCACCACGCCGACTACCAAACGCTGTGGAAAAACTTTGTCGAGGAAACCCAGCGCGACCTAAACGACGAGCGCGACACCCGCTTGGTGGAAGCGATGGCCGCCCTCCGCCTGCACTGCAACATCGTCAAAGCCTCACCCAAAGTAGCCAAAGCATGAGCATGCTGTGGCGCGCCCTGCGCAAGATGCTGTGGGCCCTGCTGCTGGCGGTGCTGGTGGGGATGCCCATCGCCATCACCTGGGCCGCGTACCGGGCGCTTGACGACGCGCCGCTGCTCACCCCAGGCAACACCCTGGCCATCACCCCTGCCCGCATCGCCAGCGCCAAGCGCCTGCTGGCCCGCATCGACCCGCGCACATCGCCGCCCGGCGCACTGCGCACGCTGCAACTGGATGATGCCGACCTGAACCTGGCCCTGGCCTACCTGGCCAGCCAACGCCCCCAAACCCGCGCCCAGGTGGTCTTACAAGACGGCAGCGCCACCCTGCGCGCCAGTACCTTATTACCGCCCAACCCGTTTGGCGACTACCTGAACCTCCAGGCCGTGCTGCTTGAGACGCCGGGCACGCCGCAGGTCGAACAGCTCACGCTGGGCCGCCTGGCCGTGCCGCCGCGCATCGCCAACCTGCTGCTGCGCTTTGGCCTGTGGCGGCTACAGGCCAGCCCCGCATCGGCAGCCGCCGACAGCATCCAGCATGTGGGCGTGCGCAACGGCGTGCTGAGCGTGCAGTTTGTCTGGAACGATGCCATCCCCGCCCAATTGCAGGCCGCCCTGGTGCCCGCCGAAGTGCAGGCCCGGCTGCAGGCCTACCAGGCTCGGCTGGTCGAAATTGCCGCCCAGCCGGGGCCGCGCAGCCTGACCCTAGGGGCACTGGTGCAACCCCTGCTGGCCCTGGCCGCCCAGCGCAGCGACGCGCAGAACCCACTGGCCGATGAACACCGCGCCGCCCTGGTCACACTGGCCTTTTTTGTGAACGGCAAGGGCCTGGGGGCCATCCTGCCCGCCGCCCGCCACTGGCCCCGGCCCACGCCGCGCAGCGTCACCCTGGGCGGCCGGGGCGATACCGCCCAGCACTTCAGCATCTCCGCCGCGCTGGCCGCCACCGCCGGTAGCCCGCTGGCCGACATGGTGGGCGTGTACAAAGAGCTGGACGACGCACAAGGCGGCAGCGGCTTCTCGTTCAACGACCTGGCCGCCGACCGCGCAGGCACCCGCCTGGGCGAGCTGGCCACCGGCGCAGGCCTGCAAAAGTTGCAGCAACGCGTGGCCCAAGGCTTGACCGATGCCGACCTGCTGCCCAAAGTCAGCGACCTGCCCGAAAACCTGCCCGCTGCCGAGTTGCAGAAAAACTTTGGCGGCGTGGACGGTCCGGGCTACCAAAAAATGGCCGCCGAGATCGAACGCCGCATCGCCGCTCTGCGGCTGTACCGCTGAAACCAGCGGAAAAATTACAAGCTTTTTAGGCCTCTGGCGCATATAGAACCTGCGCAACCAGCTATACAATAAATAGCAAACAAAGAGGATGTATTTGCCATGAGCCGACTCGGCCACACCCGCGACAAAATCTACAAAACCGTGGCCCGCCAGCTGCATGGCGTGGTGCCGTGCTGGGTCTGCGGGGAGCATGTACTGCCCACCGCTGCGACGCTGGAGCACATCCAGCCCCTCAGCGAAGGCGGCAACAGCCACCAAGAGAACCTGGCCATCAGCCACGATGTGTGCAACAACCAGCGCCATGCGATGGGGGTGGTGCCGGTCTCGGCCACGCAGCCAGGACGGGTTCAGCCCAGGGGCGGCTAAAACACCCCTCGGGCAACCGATTTGCGGCCCTGCTTGACCAACGCCATAGCGGCATCTGCGGCCTGGATGATCTGGTCCACGCTGCCGTTGCCCCCCAGCAGCAGCTGGATGCCGATGCTGGCGGTGCAGTGCAGGTTCAGCCCAGCCACCAGGTAATCGCGCTCCAGCATGTCCCAGATTTTGTCGGCCACGGTGTTGACGTGGTGGGCGGCAAACGCCTCGTCCACGCCCAGGTCTTCCAGCAGCACTACAAATTCGTCGCCTTGCAGCCGGGCCACCGTGTCGTTTTGCCGGATGGCCGCCATCAGCCGCACCGACACCTCGACCAACAACTGGTCGGCCAAGGCACGGCCATGCGCGGCGTTGATGGCTTTAAAGTTGTCTACATCCACATACAGCACCGCAAAGTACGAATGCTGCCGGCCACTGTTGAGCTGGGCGCGCCAGATCCGGTCGCGCAGCAGCCGCCAATTGGGCAGCCCGGTCAGCACATCGTTAAAGGCCATCGACTGGATGAATTCGGCCGACACTTGCGCGCGCGTGGTGTCGCGCAGCACGCGGGCCACACCGGTGCGCCGCCCCTCGGCATCCAGCAGGGCCACCAAGGCCATTGATACCGGCACCAGACTGCCGTTTTTATGCAGCCGCAGGGTGTTCAGGGTGTGGGCCTCCGGGCCCAGCTGGGCCAGCACAGCCTCTTCTTCGTGCAAGCGGTCCGCCGGGACCAGGGATTTCAGCGTGCGCCCGCACGCTTCTTGCGCGGTATAGCCCAACAAGGCCTCGGCACCGGGGCTCCAACGCTGCACCACGCCACCCAGGTCTTCAAAACTGATGGCATCGGTCGATGCCCGCAGTACGGCATCCAAACGCTGCTGCACACCAGCCAGACGTTGGCAGTGCCAGCGCCACACCATCCAACCCGCCAGCACGGCAAACAACAGCAAGGAAACCACGGTGGCGGATGGCGACAACATGCAAGCATCTTAGTGCCGATGCACCCAATTTGCCCACCGCCAGAGGCGACAGCATGTGCGGCATACGTCTTGCTTACAAGGTCCAACAGGCTGCTAGACCTGCACCCGACGCGCCATCCACTTCCCAAGGAACCCTGCCATGACATCCACCCGCCGCCACTTCCAAACCGGCCTTGCCGCCATTGCCCTGCTCGCCAGCCTGGGAGCCCACGCACAAACCGCGCTGGACGATGTACTGAAAGCCAAGAAGATCACCATTGCCATCCCCACCGACTTTCCGCCCTACGGCTTTGTGGGCACCGACCTGAAGCCCCAGGGCCTGGACATCGACATGGCCCACTACATCGCCGCCAAACTCGGCGTAGCGGTGGAACTGGCCCCGGTGACCAGCGCCAACCGCGTGGCCTACCTGCAATCCAAAAAGGCCGATCTGGTGATTTCGTCGCTGGGCAAAAACCCCGAGCGCGAAAAGGTGATCGACTTCACCGCCGCCTACTCGCCCTTCTTCCAGGCAGTGTTTGCCGCCAAGACCCTCAGCATCAAAAGCTTTGCCGATCTGGCGGGCAAGTCGGTGGGCGTCACGCGCGGTGCCATCGAAGACCAAGAGCTGACCAAACTGGCCCCGGCCGGTGCCGACATCAAACGCTTTGAAGACAACAACGTAACGGTGTCGTCCTTCGTCTCCGGCCAGGTGCAGGTGATTGCCACAGGCGCGTCGGTGGCCGGTAACCTGATGGGCAATAACCCGCAGCTAGGTGCCGAATACAAGCTGCTGCTGAAAGACTCGCCCAACTTCATCGGCGTGGCCAAGGGCGAAGACAAGCTGCGCGCCAAGGTCAACGAAATCATCATCGAGGCCAAAAAATCCGGCGACATCGACAAGATGGCCGTGCGCTGGTTGGGCCGCCCGGCTGGAACCCTCCCCGAATAAATCCAGCACAACAGGAGCCAAGCCATGCGCATCGCATTCGACTTCTATGCCGTGCTGGCGCAGTGGCCGCTACTGCTCAAAGGCATCGCCTGGACGCTGGGCCTGACCCTGGTCGCCACGCTGATTGGTGCGGCCCTGGGCATCGCCTGTGCCTGGGTGCGTAGCCAGAACACGCGGGCACCGCTGTGGCTGCAAGCGCTGGTGGGCGCGTATGTGGAGTTGATCCGCAACACGCCGTTCATCGTGCAGCTGTTCTTCATCTTCTTTGGCCTGCCGGCACTGGGCTTCAGGCTGTCGCCCGAGGTGGCCTCGGTGCTGGCGATGGTGGTCAACCTGGGGGCTTATGCCACCGAGATCATCCGCGCCGGGATCGATGCCACGCCCAAGGGGCAGATCGAAGCCGCCTCCAGCCTGGCGCTGTCGCAGCTGCAAATCTTCACCCGGGTGGTGCTGCCGCCTGCCTTGAAGAAGGTCTGGCCCGCGCTGGTGAGCCAAATCATCATCGTGATGCTGGGCTCAGCGGTGTGCGGGCAGATTTCCACCGAAGAGCTGAGCTATGCCGCCAACCTGATCCAGAGCCGCAATTTCCGCGCGTTCGAGGCCTTCATCATCGCCACCGGTATCTACCTGGTGCTGTCGATCTCGGTGCGTAAGCTGCTGAACTGGCTGGGCCCGCGTTTCATTTTTGGTAGGTAAACAGCCATGGTTGATTTCGCTCTGTGGGATATTTTTCGCAATTTATTGCTGGCGGCGCGCTGGACCATCGGCTTGTCGCTGGTGGCCTTCGTCGGCGGCGGCATCGTTGGCATGCTGCTGCTGGTGGCCCGGCTGAGCCAGGTGCGCGGGGCCGACACCTTTGTGGCCGCCTACGTGCAGGTGTTCCAGGGCACGCCGCTGCTGATGCAGTTGTTTCTGGCGTACTTTGGCATTGCGCTGTTCGGCATCAACACCAGCGCCTGGGTGGCGGCGGCTGCTGCGCTGACGCTGTACACCAGCGCATTTTTGACCGAGATCTGGCGCGGCTGCGTGGCCTCCATCCCCAAGGGGCAGTGGGAGGCCTCGGAAAGCCTGGCACTGAGCTTTGGCGAGCGGCTGCGCTACGTGGTGCTGCCCCAGGCCCTCAAGATCGCTATCGCCCCCACCGTGGGTTTCCTGGTGCAGGTGATCAAGGGCACGGCGCTGGCCTCGGTGATCGGCTTCATCGAGCTCACCAAGGCCGGCACCATGATCGCCAACGCCACCTTCAAGCCCTTCGTGGTCTACAGCTGCGTGGCGCTGGTGTACTTCGCCCTGTGTTTTCCGGTCAGTTTTTACGCCAAATTGTTAGAGAGAAAGATGCATGCAACCCGCCGCTAAAACCCATCCATCCGCGATTGTCGAAATCAAGGGTCTGCGCAAGTCCTTTGGCAGCAACGAGGTGCTCAAAGGCATCGACCTGGAGGTGCAGCCCGGCGAGGTCATCGCCATCATCGGCAAAAGCGGCTCGGGCAAGAGCACGCTGCTGCGCTGCATCAACGGGCTGGAAGCCTTCCAGAGCGGCAGCCTCACGGTAGACAGCAAGCCGCTGCTGCACGACAACGCCCTGGCCATGCGGGCGCTGCGCCAGCGCGTAGGCATGATTTTTCAGGGCTTCAACCTGTTCCCGCACCTGACGGTGGGCCAAAACGTGATGCTGGCACCGCGCCTGGTCAAGCAGCAGGCCAGCACGGCGGGCACGGCCCAGGCGAAGCAGCTGCTGGCCCGCGTGGGGCTGGCAGAGAAGTTTGATGCCTGGCCCGACCAGCTCTCCGGCGGCCAGCAGCAGCGGGTGGCGATTGCCCGCGCCCTGGCCATGGAACCGGCCGTGCTGCTGTGCGATGAAATCACCTCGGCACTCGACCCGGAACTGGTCGGCGAAGTGCTGCGCGTGGTGGAGGGCCTGGCGGTGGAGGGCATGACCCTGCTGATGGTGACCCACGAGATGGGATTTGCCCGCAAGGTCAGCAACCGGGTGATCTTCATGCACCAGGGCCGGGTGCATGAGATGGGGCCACCGGGCGCGCTATTTGGCAACCCGCAAACCCCGGAGCTGAAGCAATTCCTGTCGTCGCTGACGGACTAAGAAACCGCTACATTATTAATAGCTACTAGCGCTTAAAATATAAGCGCCAGAGCCTGTTTTGACACCAAAAATTTATTTAAGCGTATTCGCGCCGGGCCTCTAACTTGGCCTCGTCTTCCTTCTGGATTTGCAACATCGCCGCTTCCAGCTTGCGGTAGGTGGACACAAACAAATCCTGGCAGCTCACCCGGTGGCCGGTGGAACTGCGGTCGGCATCGGTGGCAATCATGGCCGCAATGATGGTGGCCGTAGGTTGGATGAGTTCGGTTTTCATGGCGAATCCTTTCAGAGTTGTGTATGGCCGGCTAACCCTGCCATTCCAATCCTGTTCGGGCCATATGGCAACCGGGTACACACCCGTTCCTGACTGCTTTACCAACCCCGTACCACTTGTGCCAGCACCCGAGGCAGAGTTGTCAACTGCTTAAATACTAGGCAGTGCAAGGTTTACCCTTATGAATCAAGGGTTTACCCTCTCTATTCTGCCCAATTACAGAGTTATCCCCAAAGTTATCCAAGATGAACGGGGGTAACTTCACACCCCCAGGCTCCAGTGCTTCGCACTTTTCTCCAGCCCCCTTGCAGGGGGCAACAGCAGCAGCCTGGCAAAGCCAGATCTGCGGTGTTTCTGGAAGGTACACGCCCGTTACCGCATACCTGCGTAGCTATAGCCGCTGACGCAGCGCTTCGTACAGACACACACCACTGGCCACCGACACGTTCAGGCTCTCTACCGCGCCGTGCATCGGGATGCCGACCAGCTCGTCGCAGGTCTTGCGGGTCAGTTGGCGCATGCCGTCGCCTTCGTTGCCCAGCACCAGCGCCACCGGGACTTTCAGGTCCACCTGGTAGAGGGTTTTGGGGGCGTTGTCGCTGGTGCCAATGCACCAGATGCTGCGTTCTTTCAGCTCACCCAGGGTCCGCGCCAGATTGGTCACCATGAAGTACGGCACGGTTTCCGCCGCGCCGCTGGCCACCTTGGCCACCGTGGCGTTGATGCCCGCAGCGTGGTCTTTGGGGGCGATGACTGCGTGGGCACCGGCACCGTCGGCCACGCGCAGGCAGGCACCCAGGTTGTGCGGATCGGTCACGCCGTCCAGCACCAGCAGCAGTGCGGGCTCGGACAGGCTGTCGAGCAAATCATCGAGCGAATGCACCTGCGGAATGTGCTCTACCCGCGCCGCCACACCCTGGTGGCCGTGGCTGCCGCAGAGCTTGGCCAGGCGCATGCTGTCGCCCTCGATCAGGCGGGCACCGGCCTCATTGGCTTTTTCCAGGAACTGGCGCATGCGCGCGTCGCGCCGGGTGGGCTCGTAGTAAATTTCGATGATGGATTTCGGCGCGGTTTTCAGGCGCACGCCCACGGCATGGAAGCCGAAGAGAACTTTAGGGGAAGACATAGGGAGATTATCGACGCTGGCGCACACCCTGCGCCCAACTATTCTTTTGATAGCTACTAGCGCAGGTGGAATATGCGCTAGAGGCTTATTTCTTATAAATTCAGGCGTGGGCGATCTGCCCTGCTTCGATGGTGATACGGCGTTCACACTGGGCGGCGATGGCGCGGTCGTGGGTGACCAGCACCAGGGTTGTGCCCTGTTCGCGATTGAGTTCGAACATCAGCTCCATCACCTTTTCACCGGTGGCAAAGTCCAGGCTGCCGGTGGGCTCATCGGCCAGCAGCACAGCGGGCTGGACCACGAAGGCCCGCGCCAGGGCCACACGCTGCTGCTCGCCGCCGCTGAGCAGCTTGGGGTAGTGCCCCAAGCGCTGCCCCAGGCCCACGCGCTCCAGCATCTCTGTGGCGGCTTGACGGGCATCTTTGCGGGCGGCCAGCTCCAGCGGCAGCATCACGTTTTCCAACGCGGTCAAATTGCCCATCAGCTGGAAGCTCTGGAACACAAAACCCATTTTTTGCGCCCGCACGGCAGCACGCTGGTCTTCCGACAAGGCAAAAATATCCTGCCCGGCCACGCGCACCGTGCCCTGGGTGGGGGTATCCAGCCCGGCAATGATGGACAACAGCGTGCTCTTGCCCGAGCCCGATGCGCCGACGATGGCCACAGTCTCCCTGGGCGCGAGTGAGAAATCGATATCGCGCAAAATGCGGAGGGTACCGGTAGAGTCCGTCACGGATTTGGAGATGTGTTCTACCGCAATGACGGCACCGGTGGACAGAGTTGGCATGAAAGGCTTTGAGTTTTGAAACGTAGATACTTTATCGCGGCAGCGACCCTGGCTCTGGCCGTAGGGGCATCGGCAGCCCAAACTCCCTCCATTTTGGTTATTGGCGACAGCCTGAGTGCCGAATACGGCATAGCCCGTGGCACCGGCTGGGTGGCCTTGCTGGAAAAGCGCCTGGCCGATGAAAAAATCACCGCCACCGTGCACAACGCCAGCATCAGCGGCGACACCACCCCCGGCGGACGCGCACGGCTACCCGCCCTGCTGAACAGCGTAAAACCTAGCGTAGTGGTGATTGAACTGGGCGGCAACGATGCCTTGCGCGGCTTGCCCTTGCAGGGCACCGAAGACAATTTGCGCAGCATGGCCAAGGCCGCCCAAAAAGCCGGGGCCAAAGTGCTGCTGGTGGGCATGCAGGTTCCGCCGAATTACGGGCGCGACTACGCCGATCGTTTCAGTGGTTTGTTTGCCAAAGTCGCCAAGGGGGAGAAGGCCGGGCTGGTGCCGTTCTTGCTGAAAGGCGTGGCCGATGTGCCGGATGCGGTGGCACTGTTCCAGCCGGACCGGATCCACCCCAAAGCGGAGGCGCATCCTACGTTGCTGAACAACGTGTGGCCGGAGCTGAAAAAGCTGTTGAAGTAATCAGGATTCCGTGGGGGTCTCGGGCGGCTGGCCGTCCAAAGGGGTGCTGCCGTCCTCGGGCGCAGGCTCATCGTGCTTGCGTTCACTTTTAGATTTGAGCTTGTCTTCTTTTTTCTTCTTTTTAGCCAGCTCTTTTTGGCGCTTTTCGTATCCGTAATTAGGTGTTGCCAAGGTCTTCTTCTTTCAATTAGTAATGGGGCACTTTAACAGCTTGCAAGCGTGCCAGAACTTACGCAAGCCCCGCTGTTTGCCCAGAGGGCTTCACAGGGGGCGCGGCATAAGCTCTATAGGTATCGAAGCGCCTGCGCCAAGTCAGCTTGCAAATCTGCCACCGCCTCCAATCCCACAGAAAACCGCACCACCGTGCCCTGCGCAACGCCCGACGGCCACTGTTTGCGCATGCTGGCCAGGTCGTAGGGGACGACCAAGCTCATGGGGCCACCCCAGCTATAGCCCAGCTTGAAAAGCTTCAAGGCATCGCAAAACGCATCGACTTGCTGGGTGGTGTATTGGCTATCCAACACCACACTGAACAAGCCCGCCGCCGCATCGCTGCGGCACAGCGCCTGCCAGTGTGCATGGCCCGGTGCACCGGGTAGCGCCGGGTGCAACACCTGGGCAAATTGGGGTTGTTGGGTACACCAGCGGGCCAGGGTGCGGGTGGCCGCATCGTGTGCCTGGTAGCGCAATGCCATGCTGGGCAGGGAACGCAGCACCAGTTCGGCATCGTTGGCCCCCACGCCCAGCCCCAAGTGCATATGGGTGCGCTGGATCTTGCGGTGCAAGGCGGGGTCCCGGGTGATGACGCTGCCCATCAGCACGTCGCCGCCACCACTGGGATATTTGGTCAGGGCGTGTACCGAAACATCAACACCCAGCACCGGGCTGGTGCCGGGCAGCAGATCAAACGGATGGAAGGCCAACCCCGCACCCCAGGTGTTGTCGAGCGCGCAGGCCACGCCCCGGTCTTGGCAGATGCGCAGCAGCGCAGGCAGATCGGGAAACTCCAGCGTGACGGAACCGGCGGCCTCCACCCAAACCAGCCGGGTGCTGCTGGTTATGTTGGCGGCCAGATCGGCGGGGTCCATCGCGTCGTAAACCTGGGTGTGGATGCCCCAGTGCGCCAACTGTCCATCGGCGAAGGCCTGGTTAGGGCCATAGACGTTGTCCGGCAGCAGCATGCTGTCACCGGTCTGGAGCAGCGCCATCGCCACAACGGCAATCGCCGCCAATCCACTCGGTACCAGTACGCAGTGCAGCCCACCTTCGAGCGTACACAGACGCTCTTCCAACTGGTAGGTGGTGGGGGTGCCATGCAGGCCGTAGGTGAAAGCCGATTTATCTCGCCACTCGCGCTCACGCATAGCGGCGACAGTAGAAAATATGACGGTGGACGCTTTGAACACCCCCGGCTGCGGGGCCGCAAAGTCAGTCGGCGGAAGATAGGGGTGGTGGATCAGCTGGGTCGTAAGACTGGACACAAAAACCCCCATCAGGTGCAGATTACAGCTTCCACTTTTCCATCAATTGCGCCGGCCGCATGGAATCGTAGCCTTCAAAAGGCTGGTGAATCCAAGGGTTGGTGGGCAAAAATTCCACCGAGTAGTCGGGGGTGAACACCGACACCTCCTTGGTCCAGACCACGGCGCTGCGCAGCTCGGTAATCGGCGCGTAGTTGCTTTTGAGTTGCTCAATCACCGAACGCAAGGTGTGGCCGGTATCGGCCAAGTCATCGACCAGCAGCACTTTGCCCGCAATTTCGCCCTTGGGTGTGGTGATGAAGCGGGCAATGTCCAACGCGCCTTGCTGCTTGCCAGAATCGGCGCGGTAGGAGCTAGTAGACATGATGGCCAGCGGCTTGTCGAAGATGCGCGACAGCACATCGCCGGGGCGCAAACCACCACGGGCCAGGCACAAAATGGTATCGAACTGCCAACCCGAATGGTGGATCTTGAGCGCCAGCTTTTCGATGAGGTTGTGGTACTCGTCATAACTTACGTACAGGTGCTTACCGTCTTCTGTCAACATGGGAAATACTCCTGAAACTATAGCTACTCGCATAGGCGCTGATTGCGGTGAGTGCCTATTTTCATCTTAATTTTTTTAACGACTTAGCCAGGTAAATGCCAGAACGCACGTCTTCGCAAAACACCGCAGAACGGGCACTGCCCGGCTGCTGGTGTTGCCCCCTGCAAGGGGGCGGGCGAAAGATGCGTAGCACTATAGCCTGGGGGGGAGTGTTAAGCCTTGTAGGGGTGCGTCAACAGGATGGTATGGTCCCGGTCAGGGCTGGTGGACACCATCGCGATGGGCACGCCGGTCACCTGCTCGATGCGGCTGAGGTAGCGCTTGGCGTTGACCGGCAGCTTCTCATAGTCGGTCACACCCACGGTGGAGTCGGTCCAGCCGTCGATGGCCTCATACACGGGCACGCAGCGGGCAATGTCGTCTGCGCCCATGGGCAGAATGTCGATCAACTCACCATCCAGCATGTAGCCGGTGCAGAGTTGCAGCACGTCAATACCGTCCAGCACGTCCAGCTTGGTGATGCACAGGCCGCTCAGACCGTTGACCTGGGCGCTGCGTTTGAGCAAGGCCGCATCGAACCAGCCACAACGGCGGCTGCGCCCGGTGGTAACACCTTTTTCTGCCCCGATGGTGCTCATGTGGTAGCCAGGGGTGCCGGGCTTTTCCCATTCGAGTTCGGTGGGGAACGGACCGCCGCCAACGCGGGTGCAATAGGCCTTGGTGATGCCCAGAATGTAGTGCAGCATGCCCGGGCCCACGCCAGAACCTGCAGCCGCGTTACCGGCCACGCAGTTGCTGGAGGTGACATACGGGTAGGTGCCGTGGTCTACGTCGAGCAAGGTGCCCTGGGCGCCTTCAAACAGCAGGTTGGCACCCGCAGCATGGGCAGCATTGAGCTCGCGAGAAACGTCGGCCATCATGGGCTTGAGCAGCTCGGCATGGCGCATGGATTCGGCGTACACCGTATCGAAGTCAATGGCCGGGGCGTGCAGAAATTGGGTCAGCACAAAGTTGTGCAGCTCCAGCAGTTCGCGCAGCTTGGTGGCGAAGCGCTCGGGGTATTTCAGATCCTGTACACGCAGGGCGCGGCGGGCGATTTTGTCTTCGTAGGCCGGGCCAATGCCACGGCCAGTAGTGCCGATTTTTTCGGTACCGCCCTTTTCGCGCAAGCTTTCACGGGCGATGTCGATGGCCGCATGGAACGGCAAAATCAGCGGGCAGGCTTCGCTGATGCGCAGGCGCGAACGCACTTCGACACCGGCTTTTTCTAGGCCTTCAATTTCTTCAAACAGCTTGGCCGCAGACAACACCACGCCATTGCCGATGTAACACTTCACGCCCGCACGCATGATGCCGCTGGGGATCAGATGCAGCGCCGTCTTCACGCCGTTGATTACCAACGTATGACCAGCGTTGTGGCCGCCTTGAAAGCGCACCACGCCCTGGGCGCTTTCGGTGAGCCAATCGACCAGCTTGCCTTTGCCTTCGTCGCCCCACTGGGTGCCAACGACGACCACGTTACGGCCAGGAATCAGATTGTTTTGGGTGTTCATCTCAGGGATTTTCTTAAATAACTTGAACTATCCACTGTCCAGCAATGGGCTGGAGCAAGCGGTCGCAATGGAATTCATCAACTTCACTTTCGTGGCCTGGCAGTACGCAGACCACGGTTTCGCCTCGGGCGCGCAGCGCAGCAATGGCGCTGCGCAAATCTGCCGCATGTCCCCAGGGCGCACGAATCGCTGCGCGCAGCGGGCGAGGACCAACCGCCCCCACCACCTGCTTCAGGTCCAGACTAAAGCCCACCGCCGGGCGGTTGCGGCCAAACACGGCCCCCACTTCGTCATAACGGCCACCGCGCACCAGAGCATCACTGGCACCTTGCGCATAAATGGCAAAACGGGCACCGCTGTAGTAGGCGTAGCCGCGCAAATCGGCCAGATCAAAGGTCACTGGCGTGCCGTCTAGCTGCGCTGACAGCCATTGCAGGTCGCGCAGAGCATCCTGGATCGCAGGCAATACAGGCAGAACGCGCTCGGCGGTCTGCAAGATGCTGGCATCACCATAAAGCTGGACCAAGGCCAACACACCGTCGCGCGAAGCTTTGGGAAAATCTTGGCACAGGATGGCGAGTTCGGTCACATCCTTGTTGGCCAAGGCTGCGTGCACGCGGGCCAGATGCTCTGGGGGCAGCACTACATCGGCCAACAGCGCCCGCACGATACGGGCATCACCCATATCCACCGCCAAACCGTGCACCTTGGCGGCCCGCAGGCAGTCCAGTGACAGTTGCAGGATTTCAAGGTCCGCCTCCAGCCCGGCATGGCCGTAGATTTCGGCCCCGAGTTGCAGTGGTTCGCGGCTGGCGTGCGGACGTTCAGGGCGGGTATGCGCCACGGGACCGCAGTAGCACAGGCGGGTCACGCCCTGGCGGTTCAACAAATGGGCATCAATACGGGCAACCTGGGGCGTGGTGTCAGCCCGCAAACCCATCATGCGACCCGAGAGCTGGTCTACCAATTTGAAAGTTTGCAAATCCAACGCTTCGCCGGTGCCGGTCAGCAAGGATTCCAGGTGCTCCAACAGGGGCGGCATGACCAATTCATAGCCATAGCCACGGGCGGCATCGAGCAGGGCGCGACGCAGTTCTTCGATGTGCCGAGCCTCGGAAGGCAGAACATCGGCAATGTGATCCGGGAGGACCCAAGCAGACATGGAGTTTTGAGAGGCTGTTAAAAAAGAGATTTTACCGGGCTGAAACACCGGGTTTCAAAACCGCGACAGGTTTTGACCAACATCCTCCAGAAATACCTTGAAACCGGCCAGACCGGAGCCGTGGTATTTCCCCTGCAAAGGGTTTAGGACTTACGCAGCGCCTTCTGGCCGCATAGAGGGTCTTGCGTAAGTCCTGAGGCTAAGAACGACACGACCAGCCTGTATGCCGGTCATGGGTTACTTGCTAACCGGCCATTCATTCACTGACGAGCCAGAGCAGTAGCAGGCCGACAATGATGCTGCACAGACCGAAAAATCGCAGTTGGCCGTCTTGCAAGGCCAACATTTGCTGGAACATCCGCCGCCAACCGCCGGGGGATAAAAACGGCAGTAGCCCTTCTATCACCAGCACAAGGGCCAGCGCAGCCCAGAGGCTATTGCCCGCGTCGGCCAAGATTATTTCTTGGCGGGTGCCGCAGCCGCACCGCCACCGCTTCCAGAACCACGCATCGCCTTGAAGAAGTCAGATGAGGGGTCGAGCACCATCACATCGCTCTTCTTGTTGAAGCTGGATTTGTAGGCATCCAGGCTGCGGTAGAACTGCGCAAAACTAGCATCTTTGCCAAACGACTCGGCGTACAAGCGCGAGGCCTCGGCATCGCCTTCGCCCTTGATTTTTTGCGCATCGCGGTAAGCGTTGGCAATCGTCACTTCACGTTGTTTATCGGCATCAGCACGGATTTTTTCACCTTCGGCTGCGCCCGTAGATCGCAGTTCGTTGGCCACGCGCTTGCGCTCGGCTTCCATGCGGCGGTACACCGATTCGGTGATGGCCTCAACATAGTCCACACGGGTGATGCGCACGTCCACCACATCCACACCCCAAGGCTTGGCACCGCGCACGGCTTCCAAAACTTCGCGTTTTACGTCCGCCATCAAGACTTCGCGCTTGAGCGACAGCAGGTCTTTGACCGTGTGCTTATTGACCTCTTCCTGGAAGGCATTGCGCACCACACGGTTGAGCTGGTTGGCACCAGCGTTTTCATCCAGACCCACATTACGGATGTACTCCGACGGAGCCGTAATGCGCCAGCGCACGTACCAGTCGATCACCACACGCTGCTTTTCAGCGGTCAGCATGGGTTCGGCATCGGTGCTGTCCAGCGTCAACAAGCGCTTATCGAGATAGCTGACGTTTTGAAACGGCGGCGGCAGCTTGAAGTTCAGCCCCGGCTCGGTGATCACATCCTTGATCTGCCCCAGCGCGTAGACCACGCCAAACTGGCGCTGGTCCACCACGAACAACATAGAACTCATCAGTGCCAACAGCACCAACAAAGACGATCCAATAAAACCAATTCTGTTCAAAGCGTTCTCCTAGCGTACGTCACGGTCACGCGAACGCGAGATATCGCGCGCACGGGCATCGGTGGATAAAGATGCGGGCGCGGTGGATGCCGCTGGCGTGGCAGAGGGAACTTCTGCGGGTGCCGCAGCACCGGTTTGGGCCGACATTTGCATGATTTTGTCGAGTGGCAGGTACAGCATGTTGGAGCCCTGGCGGGAATCCACTAGCACCTTGGTCACGTTGCCGTACACCTGCTGCATGGTGTCCAGGTACATGCGGTCACGGGTGACCTGCGGGGCTTTTTGGTACTCGGCCAGTACAGAGCGGAAGCGCTGCGCATCACCATCGGCCTGCGCCACGATACGGGCCTTGTAGGCCTCGGATTCTTCTTTCAGACGCGATGCAGAACCCACGGCACGCGGCACCACATCATTGGCATAGGCTTGCGCATCGTTTTTGGCGCGCTCACGCTCTTGGCCGGCTTTCAACACATCGTCAAATGCGGCCTGTACTTGCTCGGGTGGGCGCACGCCGCTTTGCTGCATGTTGATACCCACCACTTCAATGCCGACGTTGTAGCGGTCCAAAATGGTTTGCATCAGGGTCCGCACTCGCGGTCCGATCTGGTCGCGCTCGTCGGCCAAGGCCGAGTCCATCTTCATCTTGCCCACCACTTCACGCACAGCGGTTTCAGCCGCTTGCACTACCGCCCCAGTGGGATCCTTGCTTTCAAACAAGAAAGCCCGCGCGTTGCTCAAACGGTATTGCACAGCAAATTTTATTTCGACGATGTTTTCATCTTGGGTCAGCATGGCCGATTCGCGCAACCCGGTAGCTTTGATGACGGTGTCGCGGCCCACGTCCACGGAGCGAATTTGCGTCACAAACACTAGCTCATGGCGCTGGATCGGATACGGCAAGCGCCAGTTAAAACCTGCACCAGCGGTCGATTTATATTTACCAAACTGGGTGATCACCGCTTGCTGACCTTCTTGCACGATGAAAAAACCGGTGCCCAGCCAGATCAACAGCATCACCGCCACAATCAACCCGGCACCAATACCGGCACTCTTCATGTCGGGCTGGAAGCCGCCACCAGAGCCGTCATTGCCGCCGCCATTATTTCCACCTGAAGGACGCGAACCGTTTTTGCCCCCCCCAAAAAGACCGCTCAATTTGCGGTTGAAATCCCGCCACAGCTCATCCAGATCGGGTGGGCCCTGGTTGGGGCCTTGGCCTTTATTGGGCGTGTTTTTGACGGGTTCTTCGGGCTTGGACGCAGCGTCCGTCTCCGATTTGTCGTCGCCACGGCCCCAGCGAGGATCGTTCAAATTGAACATGCCCCGAATGCGATCCGGCAAGGCGGCCAAGCTAATGGCCCGTAAGTTGAGATTCATTCGCGCAAGTCTCTTGGTTGTCATTTATCTATTGTGCCAAATCAGGCAGCATCCTCATTACATTCAGGGGATTAGGCGGCGGCATCCGTGGCGGGCATTTGGGCTATTGCCAACTCGGCCAGCTTCAACCGCAATGCAGGTACGCCTTCGCCAGTCTGCGCACTTAAAAATATGCGCGGTACCGGCTGACCATCCACTTCAAACACGTCTTGCAGTTGGAGCGGCCAGCGGGATTTATCAAGAGCGTCGAGTTTGTTAAATACCAACAATTGCGGCACATCGGCAGCCCCGATGTCACGCAGCACCAAGGCGACCTCGGCCATCTGCTCGGGAAAATGGGGATTGGAAGCATCCACCACGTGCAGCAGCAGATCGGCATCGGCAGCCTCTTGCAGGGTGGCGCGGAAGGCATCCACCAAGCCGTGCGGCAAATCGCGGATGAAACCCACGGTGTCCGACAGCGACACCGAACGACCTGCTTCTCCCAGATAGAGCTGGCGGGTGGTGGTATCTAGCGTGGCAAACAGCTGGTCGGCGGTGTAGGCGCGGGCCTTCACCAAAGTATTGAACAGCGTGGATTTACCTGCATTGGTGTAGCCCACCAGCGAGATAGTGAAGGCATCGCGGCGCGCGCGCTGGCGGCGCTGGGTGCTGCGCTGCTTCACCACTTTTGCCAGCCGCTCCTTGGTGCGCTTGATGGATTCACCCAGCATGCGGCGATCCAGCTCAATTTGTTTCTCGCCCGGACCACCGCGCATACCGATACCGCCACTTTGCCGCTCAAGGTGCGACCAACGGCGAACCAACCGGGTGCTCAGGTATTGCAACCGTGCCAGCTCCACCTGCAGCTTGCCTTCATGGCTGCGGGCACGCTGGGCAAAGATGGTCAGGATCAGCATCGTCCGGTCGTTGACCGGTAGCTCGCAGTGGCGCTCCAGATTGCGCTGTTGGGCCGGGCTGAGACTTTGGTCAAACAAAATCTCCGTTGCGCCGTACATTTGCGCCAAAAGCTTAATCTCGTCGGCCTTACCGCTGCCCACAAACAAGGCGGCATCGGGTGCCTGGCGCTTACAGGTAATGCGGGCCACCACGCGCATGCCAGCGGTGTCGGCCAGCAAGCCTAGCTCTTCGAGCTCTTTGTCAAAATGGGGGGTGCCTAAATCAACGCCAACCAAAACGGCCAGCGGCATGTCGGGAGTATCAGCAGAACTCAAATCGGAAGGCCGGTAAGGGAAAGAGGCTGTGGTGGGTCGGATACCGCAATGGGCATCCGACCACCAAGAAAAAGACCTACAGATTAAGCCGCTGGTTCTGCCACTGTCGTATCGTCGGCAGCCGAGAAATTGACTGCGCGGCCGGGAACGATGGTAGAGATAGCGTGCTTGTAGACCATTTGGGTTACGGTGTTGCGCAACAGCACAACGTATTGGTCAAAAGACTCAATCTGGCCCTGGAGCTTGATGCCATTGACGAGGTAAATCGACACTGGTACATGCTCGCGGCGCAAAGTATTGAGAAATGGGTCTTGAAGAAGCTGCCCTTTATTGCTCACGATATTCTCCGTGTTGTGAAGATGTTAAAGAAGTCTGAACCATACCACAGCGTTACCAACACTTACCCGGAAGCGGGGATAAGTCCCCATCCCAATTGTTGGGACTCGTGCTAGCGATCAATCGTCCTTGTCGGAATACGGATTCGCCGCCGATTTCATCTGGATACGCAACGGTGTGCCGGTCAAATTGAAGGCCTTACGGAAGCGGCCTTCCAGAAAACGCTTATAGGCTTCGGTCACATGCTCCAGCGAATTGCCGTGGATGATGATGATCGGCGGGTTCATGCCACCCTGGTGCGCATAGCGCAATTTGGGGCGGAACATGCCAGCACGTTGCGGGCTCTGGAAGGAGGTGGCCTCCAGCAGCAAGCGCGTTAATACCGGTGTAGACATTTTGCACATAGCCGCCTGATGGGCTTGCAGAATCGAGGTCCACAGGGGGCCCAAACCCTGGCGCTTGATGGCCGAAATAAAGTGCATGGAAGCAAACTTCAGGAACGCCAGGCGCGTCTCGATGGAGCGCATCACCAACTGGCGCTGGTAGGCATCGATCGCATCCCATTTGTTGATGGCCAGCACCACCGAGCGGCCGCTTTCCAGGATGTAGCCCGCAATGTGGGCATCTTGGTCGGTCACGCCCTGGGTTGCGTCGATCAGCAGCAGCACTACGTGGCAGGTTTCGATGGCCTGCAAGGTCTTGACTACCGAGAATTTTTCGATGGCCTCAAAAACCTTGCCCTTGCGGCGCAAACCGGCGGTATCGATCAGTTCGAACTTATGGCCATTGCGCTCAAAGGGTACGCTAATGGCATCCCGGGTGGTGCCGGGCATGTCGAAAGCCACTAAGCGCTCTTCGCCAAGCCAGGTGTTAATCAGGGTGGACTTGCCAACATTCGGGCGACCGGCCACGGCCAGCTTGGTGACACCCAGGTCTTCGGCTTCCGCCTCTTCACTCGGGTCGGCAAGATTCAGCGGTGCCAGGGCCAGATCGACCAAATCACGGATGCCCTGCCCGTGCGCGGCAGAGATCGGGTACACCGCACCCAGGCCCAGTTCATAAAACTCGATCAGCTGGTGGCCTTCGGTCATACCCTCGGCCTTGTTGGCCGTCAAGATGCAAGGCTTGCCAAGGCGGCGCAAATATTTGGCAATATCGTAGTCTTGGGCAGACAGGCCGCCACGGGCATCGACCACAAAAATAACCACATCGGCTTCTGCCACTGCCTGGCGGGTTTGCTTGGCCATTTCTTTGTAGATGCCGCTCTCGGCATCGGGCTCAAAGCCACCGGTATCGATGACGATGTACTCGTGCTTGCCCTGGCGGCCGTTGCCGTAATGGCGGTCGCGGGTCAGGCCAGCAAAGTCAGCCACGATCGCATCACGTGTCTTGGTCAGGCGGTTGAAAAGGGTTGATTTGCCCACATTGGGGCGACCGACTAAGGCCAAAACTGGTTTCATAGGATGGCGCAGATCGGCTGACGCAAAAAAGTTATTCAGGCTGGAAGCCAAACACACCGCCGTTGCGGGTGACCACCACCACGGTGTTGCCCGCGAGGACCGGATCGGCAACAATCGCAGAGCCATCGGTGGAGATGCGAGTCAACGGCGACCCATCTTCGCGGGACAGGAAATGTACCAGACCCGTGCCGTCACCCAGCACGACCGAGCGGCCCACCGCCAACGGAGCCGACAAACTGCGGTACCGCAGGCGCTCAGAAGTCCAGGCGTTGCTGCCATCTTCACGCTTCCAGGCGGTGACTTTGCCATCCCCTTCGGTACCAAAGACAAAGCGCTCGTCACCGTGTACGCCTTCAGAGGCATTCGCCGGTTTGGTCCATAGCAAACGGCCCCGTTTTGCATCCACGCAGCCTACGGCCGACAGGAAAGCACGGGCACAAACCACATCACCGACACGGCTAACGCTGCCCACCAAGTCCACTAGGCGCTCTACGTCGTTGGTGCCACGGGGTGCAGCAATCGGAGCTTCCCAGCGGGTGCTGCCGTTTGCGGGATTCATTCCGACCAAACGACCCGACATACCGGCAACCAAGGTGTCACCCACGGCCAATAAGACGCTGGACTGGCCCAGCACCAAGGCTTCGCCCGTGCGCTGCTGGCTCCACAATTTGCGGCCCGTCTGGCCGTCAAAAGCACTCACCGTGCGGTCTGCCGCCAGCAGGAACACGCGCCCACCGGCCACCAGCGGTGCGGTATAGGTTTGTGCGCCCAAGCGCTGGCGCCACAGCACGCGGCCCGCATCCAGCGCAACAACTTCGTTCTCACGGGTCACCACCGCCGTCACCTTGCCGTCGCTGCCCACGCCTGCCGACAGAGGTGCACCGACAGAGGTACGCCACAACTCGCGGCCCGAAGCCGCATCGAGCGCCAGCACCGTGCCGTTGCTACTGGCCAAGGCCACTGTGTTGCCACTGACATTGACATTGAGCGGAAAGCTGACATCGCCCAACTTGGTGCTCCAAGCCTGGCGCACGCCCAGCAGAGCCACGTTGGCAGGCAGATCTGCCGGTTTGGGTTTGTCACCGGTACTGGAGCAAGCCGCCAAGACCGCTATCATTAATATAGCTATAGGCGCTCGTATTACTTGCGCTAGAGGCATATTTTTCATTATTTTTTGATTTCTACAGTGACAGGACTGGCGGCAGCCACCACGGGGGCGACCGGACGGGGATCGACACCCAGGCTGTTGAGCTTGACTTCGACGATGCGGCGGTAGTCGTCGCGCTCGTCCAGGCCGGTGTAGGCAGCTTTGTACTGGGCCACGGCTTCGGTTTTTTTGCCTTGCAGGGCAAACACGTCACCCTTACGGTCGGCCACCAGCGGCTCGAACTCTTTGGGGAAGCTGCCAGACAACTGTTGCATCGCTTCGTCATACGACTTGGCATCCATCAGCACCGCAGCCAAACGCAGGCGCGCCACGGGCTGGTAGCCCTCGTCGGACGATTGCGCGGCCACCCAGGTCAACGCGGCCTTGCTGGCATCCAGATTGCCTTTGTCAAACAGGGTTTTGGCCGCCAGCAGTCCGGCTTGTTGGGCAAAAGCGGTGCGAGCGAACTTGTCTTTGATGTCTGAAAAGGCCCGCTCCACTTTTGCGGTATCGCCTGCCTTGGCGGCGCGGTCTACTTCATCAAACAGTGCAGCGGCCTGGGTGGACTGGCTGCGCTGCCAATATTGATAGCCGTTCCAGCCGGCAAACCCAGCCAGCACCGCGATGAGCGCCCAGGTGATGGCGTTGCCGTAGCGGCTCCAGAAGGCTTTGAGTTCGTCAAGCTGTTCTTGTTCTTCAAGGTCGAGGTGGTTTGCCATAAGTGTCTGTAGTCGGATTTACGATTGTAGGGTGGTGGCCCAAGCGGCCACGTCGGCGAGGGGCTGGGTAGTTTGCACACCGCTGCCGTCGCGCAAGGATTTCACCAGCACCAGGTTTTGCGCCAGCTCGTCGGCACCGAAGATCAGCGCAAAACGGGCGCCGCTACTGTCGGCCTTTTTGAGCTGCGATTTCATGCTGCCCATGCCTTCAGCGGCTCCCGCGTGCATCTGCACCTGGACACCGGCGCGGCGCAGGGTTTGCAGGGTCTGCATCGCCACGGACAACGCAGCCGCGTCGGGCACCACGGCATAGGCATCGGGTACCAGCGCGGGCAGCTCAGCGCCTTGCTCTTTGATGAGTTCCAGCACGCGCTCAATGCCCATGCCCCAGCCGACGGCCGGGGTGGGTTTGCCACCCAGCAGCTCGAACAGGCCGTCGTAGCGCCCTCCTCCGCACAACGTGCCTTGGGCACCCAGCTCGTCGGTGATGAATTCGAACACGGTGTGGCTGTAGTAGTCCAGCCCACGCACCAGACGCGGGTTGATAGTCCACTGCACGTCGCAGGCGGCGAGCAGGCTTTGCACGGTATCCAGGTGCTTGCGTGAAGCATCGCCCAGGTAGCTGAGCAGTTGCGGTGCGTCTTGCACCATTGCCTGCATGGCCAGGTTCTTGGTGTCCAGAATACGCAGCGGGTTGGTCAGCAGGCGGCGCTGGGCATCGGCGTCCAGCAGGTCGCGGTGCTGCTCAAAGTAGGTGATCAGCGCGGCACGGTGGGCCTGGCGCTCGGCAGGCACGCCCAGGCTATTCAGCTCCACGCGCACATTGCGCAGGCCCAGGCCCGCCAGCAGCTCATTCGCCAGCAGCATCAGCTCGGCATCCACCTCGGGACCGGCAAAGCCCAGGGCCTCGGCACCAAGTTGGTAGAACTGGCGGTAGCGACCGCGCTGGGGCCGCTCGTGGCGGAACATCGGGCCCATGTAGTACAGGCGCTTGCCACCGTCATAGGTCAGGTTGTGCTGGATGGCGGCGCGCACCACGCCGGGGGTGTTTTCGGGGCGCAGGGTGAGCTGCTCGCCGTTGAGCCTGTCTTCGAAGGAGTACATCTCCTTCTCGACGATGTCGGTAGTTTCGCCGGTGCCGCGCACGAACAGGGCCGTGGGTTCGACAATGGGAGTGCGCACCATGCGGTAGGCCGAGCGCGCCATCTGCGTGCGGACCTTGTCTTCCAGCCATTCCCAACGCGCAGAGTCGGGCGGCAGTATGTCGTTCATGCCTTTAACGGCACTGATTTTGTCAGCCATAAATCCTGTTTACTATTATTTTAGTAGCTGCTAGCGCAGGTTATATATGCGCTAGAAGCCAATTTGACACTTAATTTCCAACTAGGCCAACATTGGGCTGCCGAAGCGTTTAGCGATGTAGTTTTCTACGATGACCTGGAATTCCTGGGCGATTTTGTCGCCCCGCAGTGTGACGCTTTTCTCGCCGTCAATGTAGACCGGCGCAGCGGGTGCTTCTCCGGTGCCCGGCAAGCTGATGCCGATGTCAGCATGCTTGCTTTCGCCGGGGCCGTTGACGATGCAGCCCATCACGGCGACCTTCATGGTTTCGACACCGGGGTACTGCTTACGCCAGACGGGCATCTGGGCGCGCAGAAAATCGTCGATCTGCTTGGTCAGCTCCTGAAAAGTGGTGCTGGTGGTGCGGCCACAGCCGGGGCAAGCGGTGACACTGGGCACAAAGCTGCGCAGACCCAGCGATTGCAGTATCTCGGAAGCCACCACCACCTCTTGCGTGCGGGCCTCGCCGGGCTGGGGTGTGAGCGAGACGCGGATGGTGTCGCCAATGCCCTCTTGCAGCAGCACGGCCAGCGCGACGCTGGAGGCCACCGTACCCTTGGTGCCCATCCCCGCCTCGGTTAAGCCTAGGTGCAGGGCATAACGGCAGCGAACGCTGAGGGCGCGGTAGACCGATATCAAATCCTGCACGCCGCTTACTTTGCACGACAAAATGATCTGCTCTGGCGGCAGCCCCATAGATTCGGCCAAGCGGGCGGATTCGATAGCCGAGGTGATTAGCGCCTGGTACATCACCGGTTTGGCATCCCAGGGTACTGCGCGGCGGCTGTTTTCATCCATCAGACTGGCCAGCAACTCTTGGTCCAAACTGCCCCAATTGACGCCGATGCGCACGGCTTTTTTCCAGCGCACCGCCGCTTCGATCATCTGGCCAAACTGGCGGTCGCGCTTGTCACCCTTGCCCACGTTGCCGGGGTTGATGCGGTACTTGGACAAGGCTTCGGCGCAGGCCGGAAAGTCGGTCAGCAGGCGGTGGCCGTTGTAGTGAAAGTCGCCGACCAGGGGCACGTCAATGCCCATGCGGTCGAGTTGTTCGCGGATGTAGGGCACAGCCTGCGCAGCTTCGGGGGTGTTGACGGTGATGCGCACCATCTCCGAACCCGCCAACGCCAGCTCTTTGACCTGGATGGCGGTGCCGATGGCATCCACCGTGTCGGTATTGGTCATGGATTGCACCCGCACCGGGGCATCGCCGCCCACGGTCACATCGCGCGCACCCCAGCGCACATGGGCCTGGTAGGTGTTGCGCACGCGGGGTGCAGCCGCATCAATCGGGGTGGAAAAGTCCAGGGCAGAGAATGTGGAGGGCATCACTTCACCTCAAAACGGGCAACGCGGTCTTTGGGAAAGGCCGCCATGTCATAGGGTTGGCCACGCACTTGCAGTTGCACAGCATCGACACGCCCTACCACGACAGCCAGGGGGAAGGGGCCTGTCACTTCAACGGATTCTCCGGCTTTCAGGGTCCGGCCCAGGTTGACCACGCCATTGGCATCGGTCACCTTGACCCAGGACTCGGCCTGGGCCGTCAGTACCACGGCCTGCGGGGCAGAAGCTGCGAGAGTCTGCGCAAGCGCTACGGGTTGCTTTACAGGGCTTATCGCAACGGGCTCAGAAACCTCGGGCTGGGGTGCCGTCACCACTGGGATGGCGATTTCTTCTACCGGTGCAGCCAGCACCGCCACCTCGTCTTGGGTGGGGGGTTGGGGCCACAACACCACCACGGCCGCAGCCACCAGCAAGGCCACTACGGCCAGCACCGACGGATTCAGCATCTGGCCACGCAATGACAAGCGTGGACCGGCAGGACGGTAAGGCGTGTTGATCGTAGGGACATCGGCCCCTAACCGGGATACCGCCGTGGCTGGCAAATACGCCAACACAGTGCCAGGGTCGATCTTGAGGGTACGGCATACGCTGGCAGCCAAAGCCCGCGCAAATGTCACATCCGGCAGCAGATCCAGACGACCGGCCTCCAGGGCCTCCAGTTTTTTCACCGGCACCTTGAGTGACACCGCCAAAGCGGCCACATGCAAGCCGGTGGCTTCACGCGCGGTACGCAGCAAATGCCCCGCCTGCACGGCGGCTGCGGCCACATCCTGCGCTGGATTCAGCGCAACTCCATCCGACACACCCTGCCCCACTGACTCACTCATCAAATGCCCCTCTGTCATATGCGGCCAGCTCACGCGATTGACCAAACCGTTTTTTCAATTGTTCGACCAGTTGCAACATAGCTTCGCGGTTTTCCATGCGCCGCTCCACCTTGATGCCCAACCATAAAGATTCGGCATTGGCCAGCTCGGAATTATTCAAACGGCGTATGTAGAACTGCGCCCGAGACCATTCACCCCGTTGAAACAGCAAAGTTGAAAGGTTGTAGGCAATGATGGGATTGCCCGCGTCCACCTCATACGCGCGGGCCAGATTGCGCTCTGCCTCGGGCAGTTGGCCGGCCCGCTGCTGGCACAAACCTTCGGTCATCCAGGTTTTGGAACGGGTGCTGTAAGTGGGGTTGGCCAGTGCCTGCTCAAACATCTGAATGGATTCAGGATAGCGGCCTTGCTGGCACATCAACCAGCCGTAGTTGTGCTGGATATTAGGTTCGCCGGGATTGATCGCCAAGGCACGCCGAAAGCCGTCTTCGGCCAGACGCCAGTCACCCAAACGCATGTAAATCAGGCCGCGCAGGTTGTAGGCATCTGCGAATGACGGGTCAATTACCAAAGCCTGCTTCAACTCATCCAAAGCCACGGTGGTTTGGCCTTGTTCAAAATAGGCAACAGCCAACTTCAGACGGGTACGCGCCCGTTTGCGGGCCTCTGGCTCGTCGGAATCTGTGAGCAGTTCACCCTGCGCAACAGGCGTCGCAACCGGCCGGCCCGAAGAGATTGCCTTCGTGGAGGCGCTTGTGCTGGTGGTAGTCGTTGTCGTGGTACAGCCTTGCAGCCCCGCAAGAACCGATGCACACACCAAAAACGGGAGCAATACACCCATGCGCATCTTTTTTTGCATGCCTCAAATCCCTTTAGTGTCGTCTACCGAAATGGAGGAAACCTGGGCCATCATCACGACCCGCTGCTGCGCCATGCGCTTGACGACCTGCGTGCGGTCTTTCACATCACCAGCGAGCTGCCCACAAGCCGCATCGATGTCATCACCCCGGGTCTTACGCACCGTGGTAATGATGCCGGCATCGCTGAGCATTTTGGCAAAAGCCGTCACGCGGGCCATAGGCGAGCGCAGCAGGCCAGAAGCAGGGAATGGATTGAACGGAATCAGATTGAACTTGCACCACACGCCGGGCTGGCGGTACTGCTGCACCAGGGCAATCAGCTGCTGGGCGTGCTCGGGCTGGTCGTTCACGCCATCCAGCATGCAGTATTCAAAGGTAATGAAGTCGCGCGGCGCGTGCGCCAAGTAGCGATTGCAGGATTCCAGTAACTCGGCCAGCGGGTATTTTTTATTCAGCGGCACCAGGTTGTCGCGCAAGGCATCGTTTGGTGCGTGCAGCGATACGGCCAAGGCAACCGGGCAGTCCAGACCGAGGCGGTCGATCATCGGCACCACGCCCGAGGTAGACACCGTGACCCGGCGGCGCGACAGGCCGTAGCCGTGGTCGTCCAGCATCACCTTGAGAGCGGGCACCAGCGCGTTGTAATTCTGTAAGGGCTCGCCCATACCCATCATCACCACATTGGAGATAACGCGTTCAGCGGTGTTCAGATGCTTGCGCAGGAAATGTTCGGCAAACCAGAGCTGCGCAACGATTTCACCGGTGGTGAGGTTGCGGCTAAAGCCTTGGTGGCCAGTAGAGCAAAAGCGGCAGCCTACGGCACAGCCCGCCTGGGACGATACACACAGGGTGCCCCGGTCACTTTCGGGAATGAAAACTGCCTCGACGGCATTGCCGTCGCCCACATCGAACAGCCACTTGATGGTGCCGTCGGTGGATACATGCTGACTGATAAGTGACAGGCCCTGTACATGGGCGCTGGTGGCTAGCTTATTGCGCAAGGACTTGGCCAGATCGGTCATCTGCTCAAAATCAGTGGCTCCACGTTGGTGAATCCAGCGGAACAGCTGGGTGGCGCGGAAGCGCTTTTCACCTAGCCGTTCGCAAAACGCGGCCAAGCCGTCGAGGTCAAAGTCGAGCAGGTTGGCCGTCATTGCATAAAACGCTAATTACTTAGCGGCAAAAACATTCAGGCCGGCGAAGAAGAAAGCGATTTCTTCCTTGGCGGTTTCAGCAGCGTCAGAACCGTGCACAGCGTTGGCATCGATGCTGTCGGCGAAGTCAGCACGGATGGTGCCAGCGTCAGCCTTCTTAGGATCGGTCGCGCCCATCAGGTCACGGTTCTTCAGGATGGCATTTTCGCCTTCCAGAGCCTGGATCATCACCGGGCCGGAGATCATGAACTCGACCAGGTCCTTGAAGAAAGGACGGGCAGCGTGCACAGCGTAGAACGCCTCTGCTTCGCCACGCGACAGGTGGGCCATGCGGGCAGCAATGACCTTCAGGCCAGCAGCTTCAAAACGGGCGTAGATCTGACCGATGACGTTCTTGGCAACCGCGTCGGGCTTGATGATGGAGAGTGTGCGTTCGATAGCCATAATTTTTCCTATGAGATTCAGAAATTGAGATTTATTGAAATTTTGCCAACTAAGCAAAGCCTGCGAGTTTAACCCGGCTGCATGTCCTCTTTACGAATAGGCCGCCGTGGTGTAGGCGATTGCCGTGCTTAGTTTTCAGATTAGCGGCTACGGCCGCCGTTGCGGCCACCACCAGAGCCACCACGCCGTGGCCCGCCCTGGTTTGGCTCTTTGCGTTGGCGGGAGAGGCTATCACCACCGATGTAACCCAAAGAGGTTTTCATGGGGTCCGGTTGGCCTGTTGGGTCTTTCCGCACGGGGCTACGCCCTTTGCCTCCGACTGGGTTGGTCATCAGAGGATTAGGCGCGGAGGGCGCATTGCCACCCGATGGGCGTGGCCCACGGCCACCGGTGTTACGACCGCCACGCGTGCGGTTCGGGGCCTCCCGTTTGTCCAAGGGGTTGGGCGGACGGCGGCTGGGCGCACGGGCCTGGCGGGGCACTTCATCGAACTCCCCTGCTGGCGCCTTGTTGGCGGCTTTAACCAAGGCCTGAATGTCGCGCTCGTCCAGCTCCATCCAGCCACCGCGCTTGAGGCCGCGTGGCAACAGCATGGCGCCGTAACGGATGCGGATGAGTCGGCTCACGGCGTGGCCCACAGCTTCCAGCATGCGACGGACTTCGCGGTTGCGACCTTCGGAGATCGTGACGCGATACCAGCAATTGGAGCCTTCGCCGCCACCCTCTTCAATGCTGCCGAACGAGGCCATGCCGTCGTCGAGCTTGACGCCATCGAGCAGTCGCTGCTTTTCTTCCTTGTTCAACGCACCCAGCACGCGCACGGCGTATTCGCGCTCCAGACCAAAACGCGGGTGCATCAACTGGTTGGCCAGCTCGCCCGAGCTGGTGAACAGCAGCAGGCCTTCGGTGTTTAAATCCAGCCGCCCGACCGACTGCCATTTTCCCTGGTACAGCTTGGGCAGACGACGAAATACGGTGGGCCGGTTTTGCGGGTCGTCGTTGGTGACCACCTCACCAACCGGTTTGTGGTACGCAATCACGCGCGCAGGTGGCGGCTCGATGCGAAAACGCACCGGCTTGCCATTGACCTTGACCGAGTCGCCAAACTGCACGCGCTGGCCGATGTGGGCGGGCTCGTTGTTGACCGAAATGCGGCCTTCCAAAATAAGTTGCTCCATCTCCAGGCGCGAGCCCATGCCGGCCTGGGCCAGCACTTTGTGCAGTTTGGGGCTTTCGGCCTGGGGCGGCAAAACCCGCTTCTCAGGCGCCAGATCCGGGGCCTCTTCGTCGGCATCGAACTGACCAGACACCACATCGAGAAAGCGATTGCCCCCCTCGGTCGCCAAGGATGGAGGGGCCAGCGGCGTAGATTCGTCAGGGTTGTTGTGCATGAAATGTCTCGGTTAGCGGGGCATCCACCGTCACGGCGGAGCCCTCGGAGGGAACAAGGGGAAGATCCACTAGGGCGGGCTCTTCGGTACGGGTCAGCGATGCCAGCAACGCAGCCCGCTGGGCGGGGTCATCGGCCACCGGCAGCTGGTCTAGCGAGGACAGACCCAAATCATCCAAAAACTGCCGGGTGGTCGCAAACAAGGCCGGGCGACCTACGGTTTCTCTGTGGCCAATCACTTCGATCCAACCCCGGTCTTCCAGTTGCTTGATGATCATGGCGCTGATGGTGACGCCTCGGATTTCTTCCATGTCACCGCGTGTGGCGGGTTGGCGGTAGGCAATGATGGCCAAAGTCTCCAACGTGGCACGGCTGTAACGAGGGGGTTTTTCAGGGTGCAGGCGGTCTAGGTACTCGCGCATTTCAGGCCGACTCTGGAAACGCCAGCCGCTGGCAACCTGCACCAGCTCCACACTGCGCTGCGCCCAGTCGTTTTGCAGATCGAGCAGCAGTGACTTGACGGTATCCGCCCCCAACGCATCCTCAAACAGCCCCCGCATATCACGCACAGGCAAGGGCTGCTGCGCGCAAATTAGCGCAGCTTCGAGGACGCGTTTGGCCTCTGCCGTGTTCATGGTGTATCTGTATTCCGGGAAAACCTGCCGAAGGACGGCACTAAATAGATGGCGTGGGTTTCAAATTGCAGCCAGCCCATGGTGCTGAACCGTGGGTGCCACAAAAACCAGTGAGCGTCAGAACTGCTGCCTGAGCTTCAAAACGCTTTTATCCATTGTAACTGAGGCCCCATGCGGCCAGTGCGCTACGCATATCTTCGGGTAACGGTGCATGGAACTTCATAGCTTCGCCGGTGATGGGGTGAACGAAAGCCAACTGCGTCGCATGCAAAGCTTGCCGCACCAACCCCGCCGCTGGCGTGCCGCCATATACCCCATCCGCCACCAAGGGATGCCCGACAGAAGCCATGTGAACCCGAATCTGGTGCGTGCGGCCGGTGTGTAGCGTGCAACGCACAAAGCAGCCCTGGTCAAAATTTTCCAGTAACGCGATATCGGTACGGGCGGTTTTTCCGCCATGCAGCGCCAAGTCCACCACCGCCATGCGCAGACGGTTGCGCGGGTCGCGGCCAATTGGCAGCTCAACGCTGCGGTTGACTGCCCCCACCCAAGGTTTGTGCGCCAGAGCCAGGTATTGGCGACTGACCTCCCGCGCGGCAATCAAGGCCACCAACGCATCCATGGCGGCACGGGTACGCGCCACCACCATCAGGCCGCTGGTGTCCTTGTCTAGACGGTGGACGATACCGGCCCGGGGCAGCATCTGGGCCTGTACATCGCGCGCCAGCAGCCCATTGAGCAGCGTGCCACTCCAGTTGCCCGGCGCAGGGTGCACCACCAGCCCTGCTGGCTTATGGATGACCCGCAGGTGCGCGTCTTCAAACACCACATCAAGCGCCATCGCTTCGGGCTTAAACGCCTGGCTTTGCAAGGTAGGGCGCAACTCGATCGCGCCCACCTCACCTGCCCGCACTTTGGCTGACGGCTTGGTCACCAGCCGCCCTTGCAAGGTCACGGCACCGGATTCGATCAGTTGCTGCAAATAACTGCGCGAGAATTCGGGCACCAGATCAACCAGGGCGCGGTCCAGCCGCCCGCCGTGCTGAGTGTCAGTGATGGTGAGCGGACGCAGTTCGCTCTCTAGGCCCGATTCCGTGATGTCGGGCGCGTTTTCGGCAAGCTCTTCGCCTGCGGGGTCGGTCGATATAATCAAATCGCTTAGTTTCAAGAAAGTAGCCAGTGATGTTTCGTTCTAGATTATCGGTGTTCCCCAGCCTCTTGGCAGTCGGTATTGCAGCACTCTTATCTGCCTGCGCCACAGTAGAAGCAGACAAAACCATTGGCTGGAGTCCGAATAAAATTTATTCGGAGGCAAAAGACGAAATGAGCGCCGGAGCCTACGACCGGGCCGTTCTTCTATTTGAAAAACTCGAAGGCCGTGCCGCTGGTACGCCGCTGGCACAGCAAGCGCAGATCGAAAAAGCCTACGCCCATTACAAGACCGGCGACAAAGCCCAGGCGCTAGCCACGCTGGACCGCTTCATCAAACTCCACCCCGCCAGCTCCGCACTGGATTACGCGCTGTACCTCAAAGGCATCATTAACTTCAACGAAGACCTGGGCCTGTTTTCATTTCTGAGCCGACAAGACCTGTCCGAACGCGACCAAAAGGCCGCCAAGGAATCTTTTGAGTCTTTCAAAGAACTGAGTACCCGCTTCCCCGACTCACGCTACACAGTCGATGCCCGCCAGCGAATGATCTACATCGTGAACTCACTGGGGCAGTACGAGGTGCACGTGGCACGCTACTACTACAGCCGAGGTGCTTATGTGGCCGCCATCAACCGCGCACAAGCGACATTGGCCGACTACAGCAATGTGCCAGCAGCAGAAGAGGCTTTGTACATCATGGTGAAATCTTACGATGCCCTCGGGATGGCACAACTGCGTGACGATGCCCAACGGGTATTGGCCATGAACTACCCCAACAGCCAGTACACCGCTAGCGGCTTCAAGACCAAAGACTCGCCCTGGTGGAAACTGTGGTAGCTGGGCCCAACACTTCCAAGGCCTGTTGAAACTCGGCCTCGGTTTTCAACATCCGCATCGGCGGTAAGGCCGCCCGGATGCGCTTGCCATAGCCCATGCTAACCAACCGGGTGTCGCACACCACCAACACACCCCGGTCAGACTCATGCCGTATCAGGCGGCCTGCCCCCTGCTTCAATGCCACAGCAGCCTCGGGCACAAAATAATCCATGAACGGACTACCGCCCTCGGCTTCAATGCGCTGGGTACGCGCCTCTACCACCGGGTCATTGGGCACCGGAAAAGGCAGCTTGTCGATGATGACCAACTGGAGCATTTCGCCGGGCACGTCCACACCCTCCCAAAATGAGGCCGATGCCACCAGCACACAGCCCGGCATGCCGTTCGACGCCCCCTGGCGCAAACGCTCCATCAGGCGCCGCTTGGGCAACTGCCCTTGCACCAGTACCTCAATGTCGGCACTGCCTGCAAATGCGGTCTGCAAACTATCGCCAATGGCCCGCAAGGCCCGCAGCGAAGTGGTCAGCACCATCGTGCGCCCACCTAACTGCCGAGCGGCCACCGCAGCCAATGCGGCAACTTGCGCGCTGTGCGAAGGATCGCTCGGCTTGGGCAGGTGGCGCGGCACATACAGCGCAGCCTGGGCGGCGTAGTCAAACGGACTATCGACCCGCAGGCACGTCGCATCCAGCAAGCCACAGCGCTCGGTAAACCAAGCCAGGCGCGCATCGTCCCCCAAAGTTGCCGAAGTAAAAATCCATGATTTCGCCAGAGCAGCCTCGGTGGGTGCCAGCAACCGGGTTTGCACGGCATGGGCGATATCGAGCGGCGATTCAGTCAACCGCAGCTGCAAACCCACCTCCAACCAGCGCACCGATGCAGGCGCACAAGGCTGGACAAACTGCTGCAAGCGCTCGGCCAAACCCACGGCACGGGCATGTAGACGCACAAAATCAGGCGCCAACTCGGTCACCGTATCCAGCGCCACAATGACCTGCTGCAAAGCCGTAACAATATCCGCCAGTGCATCGCACCACAGCACCTCCGGCACACCATCGGGCGCCCCCCCCAACCAGCGCAACTTGCTACCCGCTGGCAGCTTACCCACCACCAAGCGTAACTCCCGCACAGCCCGATCCAAACCCACAACGACTTGCTGCCAATCCACCAAGCCCCGCGCTTGCTGCAGACCCACCGCGAGCACGTCACGGGCAAAATCCAACCACTGCCCCGTGCTGAGATGGGTGCCCAAGAACTGCACCCCCGTCTCATTGAGCTGGTGGGCCTCGTCAAAAATGGCGATGCGCGCTGTGGGCAGCAGCTCGGCCATGCCAGACTCGCGCACCGCCAGATCGGCAAAAAACACATGGTGGTTCAACACCACCACATCCGCTGCCAATGCCTCGCGTCGGGCCAAGTTCACATGGCAAGCGAGTGCCTGTGGGCACTGGGCACCTAGACAGTTCTCACGGGTCGAGGTGACCAGTGGCAGCAAAGGCGAGCGCTCATCGAGCCCCGCAAGTTCGGCTAAATCTCCGCTACGGGTAGCGTGCGCCCATTGCTCGATGTGGGCCAAGGTTTGCAGAACCGGGCGCTCAAACTGGTGCGACTCCGATCGGGCTTGACCCAACCGATGCAGACACAGATAACTACCCCGCCCTTTCAACAAGGCTGTGCGCAGCGGCAAACCCAAGGCCTGCAACACCCCTGGCAAATCGCGGCCAAACAGCTGATCTTGCAGGGTTTTGGTGGCGGTAGACAGCAGCACCCGCTCGCCACTGAGCAGTGCCGGCACCAGATAGGCAAACGTCTTGCCGACCCCGGTTCCGGCCTCCACCACCAACACACCACCCTCTTCTATGGTGCGGCCAATCGCCAGAGCCATATCCAATTGCCCCAAGCGTGGCCGAAAGTTTGCCGACATACGGGCCAGCGCACCCTGCGGCGCAAATGCCTCGCGCACCTGGCTTTGCAGGTCCATCAGGCGGGCTCTTTGGGGTCTAAGGAGATTTCCAGCCGTGAAATTTTGTCGCGCAGGGCCAAGCGGCGCTTTTTCAGACGTTGCAGCATCAACTCGTCCAGCGGCTTGTGTTCAACTAGGTAGTCGATCGTGGCATCCAGATCGGCATGTTCCATGCGCAGTTCGATGAGTTGGCGTTCAGGGGAATGGAGATTGGCAGTCAAGGCAGAGGTCTAGGTGGGGAGGCAAGCCGCAGGGGATAAACTGGGGTTTGCCATTATGAGCCGCGTCTTTTGCGCCAACCACCAGCGAAGCATTGCACCATGACCCCAGGTTTCAAGATTTCGGCTTCGACAGGCCTGCACAAAGGCGATCGCGACTACCAGCAAGACCAGCTGGCACTGCTCAACCATGCACGAGTTAACGGCTGCGTGCTGGGCGTGGTAGCCGACGGTATGGGCGGACGCAGCGGTGGGCGCAAGGCCTCCGACCAGGTAATGATGACAGCTAGGCAATTATTTGAACGCTTCGACCCGTTCAACGACGATGCGCCCAGCATGCTCAAGCACATCATCGAAGAGGCCCACCTGGTCATCAAACTCACCGCTATATCGGCCGAAGAAGAGCCACACAGCACCGCTGCTCTTTTCGTCATCATTCCATCTGGCCAATGCTACTGGGCCCACACCGGCGACTCGCGCATCTACCATTTCAACCAAGAACATCTGGTCAAGCGCACGCTAGACCACTCGTATGTACAAACACTGGTGGACCGGGGGGAAATTACCCCGGAAGAAGCGAATAGCCACCCCGACTCCAACATCCTGCTCGGCTGCCTGGGCACCGAATCCGCCCCGCCAATAGATGTCCACATCCTGCCCCAAGTCCGCCACGGCGATGTCATCATGGCGTGTAGCGATGGCGTGTGGCATTATTTTTCCGACCGCGAGCTGGGGGAGGTTTTGCATGGCATGCCTCCGCGTGAAGCGACGATGACCTTGCTGGAAAAGGCCCGCACCCGCGCGCGCGGCACCGGAGACAACATGTCGATGATCGTGGTCCAGATCGGCGCGCTGTAAGCCCCAAGTACCAGACCCACCACACAGATTTCAAACCCACAGGGGTAGAACCTGCCATAAGGTCCGCAGAATGCAAAAAGCCGATAAGTTTGTGACTTATCGGCTTTTAAATCTGGTGGGCGATGCAAGTTTCGAACTTGCGACCCCTGCAGTGTGAAGGCTCTGGGCATCGGCCGGAGCGCTAGCACTGGCGCGGGTTTCGGCCTTACTATGTCCTAAAACTATGACACGATTAAACGAAGATTGGGTAGCCCTGTTTTTAAGCTGGGGCATCTCCATCGACCCGGCCGCGCTAGCGTTCCGGCTCATGCCCCATGGCCGGCGAGTCCTTTCTACCGCGGCTTTATGCCCGCCCAGTACGTCACGTTGACGGCGGTACACCACCCTCCGGCTGCTAACATAAACCAAAACATTTGGAACACACCATGACCGAAGCAACCATCCGTGGACTCGTCCAAGGCGGCGCATTCCTCCTTGCCAGCCTGCTGGCCACCATCGTCTGGAAGCTGCTGCGCTCCAGCTCCGAGGGATCTCGCCGCTTGAAGTGGGTGATCGGCATCGGCGGTGGCGCGCTCCTGATTGCCTTCCTCAGCAACGGCAACGCAACCGACGCAGCCATCCTCCTGGCCGTTGCCGGGGTCGTGTTCTGGATATACAAGGGGTTCAAGAAACCCCGCTAACCACAGGCGCACTCGATGCGCCTTTTTCACCGCGACCACTTTATGTCTGTCGCCGCGAATAGCCCCTACCCATGGCAATAATCCTCTCCATGGGCGCGATTCCGGGCTGCAAAACGCTTCGCGCCGCTGCAACTCATGCGGCGGCCCTTTGCTATTGTTTCTACTGCGTTAATCGTAATCTCTCTATAGCTAAAATACACTTATTACACTTACACTCTCTAAATCAAGATTAGGAATTAAAAAGTATATAAAAGAGATAAGTTATTTCTATATAGAGGTTGTAAACTCTGAAGCAACGTGCAAAACATACGTTGGTGGGTTCTTCCTTAGTCCACGGTCACCGGAGCGGCCTCTGACGCACCACCCAGGCTCTCTTTGTACAGCGCGTTGGCGGGCAGCGCATCCAGCACAAAAGGCCCAAACTGCTTGTGCCCGCCCAGCAGCTGCACGGAGTCCGCGAACTGCTCGATGGTGGGCCCTGCCAGCGCCCCCAGCCCAATGCCGCCACGCTGTACGTCCTCAGCCATGTCCATACCGAACTGGCCCACCCCCAGTAGCCCGGCCCGCTGGATGCCGCTGCCGATGTAGTCGGACATGCCCCAGCCTTTCTTCCATTCCGGGGTGTCACCACCGCCCTGGATG
Organism: Rhodoferax sp. LB1P47; assembly: GCF_056521445.1. Taxonomy (NCBI): domain Bacteria; kingdom Pseudomonadati; phylum Pseudomonadota; class Betaproteobacteria; order Burkholderiales; family Comamonadaceae; genus Rhodoferax; species Rhodoferax sp. LB1P47. Next base: position 125,332 of record NZ_JBWMAU010000003.1, read on the forward strand.
ATGCCCTTGGCGAAGTCCGCCGCCATCATCACCGGTATGTAGCTGGCGAGCACCATGGCCGGTTTGAAGTTGCCGTGCTCCATCTCGTGCATGGTGCGCCCGATGATCACCTTCTGGAAGGCGAACACGAACTGCTTCAGGTGCGAGATCAGGGCGAAGCGCGGATCATTCATCCACACTGGCTTGTCTGCGGCGTCTGGGCGCAGCATCGCGCCGTCCACCCACTGGTTGATGGCGGCATGCACGCGCACGACCTGCTCGGCGGTCAGGCCCTCGGCGTCGGTCAGCGCGATGCGCTTGCCCACTACCTGGATGTCGCCCGGATGCAAGCCCAGCTCAGCCATCCAACGGCGGCTGTGAGGCGCAGCCTTGCCGTCAGCGTGCTTGGCCATGAAGTTCATGGCTGCCTCGCTCGCCCCGATGCGGAACGAGCGGTTCAGCCCCTCCACCATGTTGAAGCGGAAGAAGGCGTTGTTGATCTTCTGGGCCGTGCCGCCCACCATGCCCTGGGTGTAGACGTCGCCCATGGTTTGCGACAACATGGCGTTGTCCACCACGCCGACCAGCTCGGCCAGTTCCGATGCCGCGTCGGCGCGTGCAGCCCGGCCGAAGCTCTCAGAGATGGAGGCCATGCCGCGCTTGAAGGTGGACCATGCCTCACCCGCCGTGCCGCCGCGCACCATCACACCCATCGGGTCGATGAGCATGCTGAACATTGCCATAGGCAGCAGGCGCACGTTCTGGTAGACGATCATGTTGCCCATGATGCGCCGCGCGTGGGGGTTGATGTTGTCGCCCAGCGTGCCGTCGATCCCTTTGAGGTACTGGTCGGCAAGGGCCAGGTTCTCCGGTGTCGCGCCCTCGGACTTGGCCCGCTCGAACAGGCTCTCAAGTTGGCCGTCGCCCAGCCGCCGGTTCCACTCCGCCCGGCGCGTGGCCTGGGTGATGTAGGAGTTGAGTGTGCCGAACAGGTCTTTGGACACGAACATCGCCGCGTCCTCGGGCTTGATGAAACCCAGCTTGCGCTCCTTCTTAAACTGCATGCCGGGGGTACGGGTCTCGATACCAAACTCCGCCCCGTCGCGGCTGCTCAGCCGGTGCATGAACTCCTTCGGGTCGCCCTTGAACTGGCCCGAGCGCACATAGGGCTCCAGCATGTCCATGAAGTCCTGGCCATGCTTGGAGATGTAGTGGGTGTCCCAAACCCGAGGGAAGTAGTCTGGCCCCAGGTCGCCGATCTCGACCTCCGCACCCTCCATATAGGCCTTGGACTCGGCCAGAAACCCCTTGATGGCGACCACGGCGGCCTGGGCCTCCGTGGAGCCTGGCACGCGGCGCGTCTGGAGGCCCTCCATGGCGTCGTTGAGCTGCTCGGGGGTGTAGGCCGCCAGTAGCGCGCCCAGGGCGCCACGGCGCTTGGTGGCCTCTACCCGCGCGGCCTGGATGAAGCCCTGATCACCGCCCTCCTCGGTAGCGTCGCGTTTGATCAGATCGGCCAGGCGGCGCAGCGACGGCACACCGGTGTCGCGCAACCGCCCGCTGCCGGTGCCGACCACCGCGTCGGCCAGCTTAGCCAGCGGCTCGGTGAACGACTTGGCAGTGTCCAGCACCTGGTTGTGGCCTGCATCCATCAGGTGGCGGCGCACCGCGCTGGGCGCACCCAGGTTCTTGGCGTACTCACCGGAGTGGAAGTATTCCATGATGTGCAGGGCGCGCTGGTCGTTGGTCCAGATGCCGAGCACGCCACGGATGAAGTCGGCGATCTTGGTGAACACGCCCTTGACCTGGGGGCCAAGCTGGATCGACTTCGGGTTGCTGGCCCACAGCTGGTACATGTAAGCAGCGCGCTCCTCGGGGTCTTTCAGCTGGGCCAGCACCGCAGGTTCGCCCTTGAAGAACTCCTGCATCTGCGCCAGCGCGTGAGGTGAGGCAGCAGCGCGCTCCAGCACCTGGGTGATGTCGGTAGCCTTGGCGTCCTTGAGCTGGGCGAAGAAGGCGTGCAGGCTCTCGTGGTGGGCCACGGACATCGGGTCCAGGGCGTGCACGCTGAGGCGGATCACGTCGGTGGTGCGCATGCGCTCGAACTCGCCCGCGTGGGTCAGCTTGGCCCACTTCACCTTGACCGACTGGCCTAGGACCTTTTCGATGTGGGCCTCGACCGCAGCGCGGGTGGCCGTGTTGTCGGGACCGGCGGCGGGCTCGGCGCTGTACTTACCCCCGCCTTGTTTCCCCTCCTTGGCACCGGTTACGCGCTCCCAGTTCACGTCAAGGGTCTCCTTGCCCAGCACGTGCTTGGAGTAGGCCAGTGCGGAGGCGAGGAAGTTCGCCGTGTCACGCCCGGTGACACCCTCAACGCGCGTGACATGCCCACCGCCGTCCAGCTGCTTATCGGTGTGGCCAAGCGCGCCCAGTTTCTCCAGAAGCTCAGCCCCGGGGGTCTTCAGGCGAGGACCAAAGGTCTCGAAACTACCCGAGGAGGAATCGTAGAACGCGTGCTGAACAGAGAAGAATGCGAGGGCTTTTAGCTGTCCTTCGACATCGCCGGCAGCGCTCCGTCTGTCGAGTTCTCGGGAAAGCCGAGGAACAAGTTCGTCCGGGACGACGAAGGCGTGCGTGGTATCGGAGTCGTTCGCAAAGTAGTGTGTGAACTCCCGGCCAAGCGGGCCAAACGTATTCGTTCCGAGCTTTCCGCCGACCACTTCCGTTTTGCTCGCATGAACAAATGCATCTCGTCTACCATCTGCGAGTCGGGTAATGAGTCTGGCGCGTCCATCATCGGCTCCTGTTGATTCAGTAGATTCTAGGCTGTACTTCTTCGTCTGTAAGCCGAACGCGGTGTCGGGGTTCTGCACCAGCTCGGCCAGCCGCGTGTTGGCGGTGTCCAAGGCCCTGCCAGGCGGCAGCACCCCCACAGCCCGCTGTAGGCCCTTCGCGTCGGTGCTGGTGGCCAGCTCTTTCAGGAGGGCGGGGTCAGAAGAGGAAGCTGCTGCCAGGAGCGCCGCCTTTTTGGCGGCCAATGCTTTTGGGTCGGGGGTGCCCTCTTTGATCATGGCCCGCACATCGTCGTCCGTGTGCCCCTCTGCCCCCGGGACACCGTCGTAGAACCCAGCCAGATCTTCCTTCGAGCTACGCCCAAACCACGAGGCCAGTTTGGTATAGGTATTCATCTGCGCCGCGCTCAGGTCCACGTTATCGTCCCCCGTCAGCATGCGGTGGAGTTCCGTGTAGCGCTTGCTCGCCGACTTCAGGAAGTTGTCGACGCCCTTCACCGTCTGCGGGTAGCTCTCTGCGGTGACGGAGCCGTCGACCATGCGGGTCACCTCGGGGGAGAGCGTGGGCTTAGGCGCAGCGGGGGCAACACGCTCCGTGGTGGCTTGTGCTGGCTTCGCACCCGGCGCGACAATCATGTCCCTGTACTTGCGGGCCAGCGTGTTGATCGTGCCCGATGCCTCGGCAGGCGACTTGCCCGCCAGCAGTTGGAAGGCCCGGCGGTCGGCCTTGCCCATGGAGTCGTAGCTGCCCAGCAGCACCTTAGCGCGCTCGGCGATCTTCTTGGCGGGGCCGGACGGCACCTGGCCCCACTCGGCGACGGTCATGACCAGCTCCTGGCGCTGCTCTGAGACGCGGTCGCTGACATGGTGCGCACCGCCTGCCATGTTGGATTTGACCGGGTCGCGGTTGACACCGCTGCCGTTCGCCGCCTGGTGGATCTGCTCGTCCTTCGAGCGCTCGGTGATGCCGCGGGCTTCCAGGTCCTGCTGCAGGGCCTCGGGAGTGCGGTTGCCGTCGTCGTCGAACTCGGTTGTGGCGCTGGTTTCTGGGCGGCCCGCCAGATCTGCGTCGCGCGCTCCACTGACCTTCTTCTCCAGCGCCTTCAACGCGTCACGGATCTCACCCAGCGCTTTGGCCGTCATGTCCATGCGCTCCAGGCCGTGCTCGGCCAGCTTGGCGTCCGAGAACGTCGCCTGGGCAAGCTGCTTGCGGTACTCGTGCACCAGCGCAGTATCCGCATCGTTGGACTTGTCCGCCGCACTGCGGGGCGCGGGCATAGCCTTGGCCTCACCCCAGGTCAGCGCCTTGCCGCCGGTGAAGCCGATCACCGCGCCGTCGGGCACGTTGATCACCTCGCCCGCACGCTCGGTGAGCTGGGCGATGCCGCGCTTGAAGGCGTCTACCAGGTTGCGCTTGTTGGTGGTCTGGTTCGGGCCTTCCCAGTCGGCCTGGCCCTTGCTACGCATGACCTTGGCCACCTTCACCGCGTCGATGGCCAGGTCGCCCACCTGCAGGCGGCTAGGGCTTTTGCCGAAGCTCTTGGTGTCGTGCTTCAGCGCTTCCATGTCGGCTTCGCTGAACGAGGTCGGATCGGCGGCCTTCTCGGCCACCACGTGGCCGTGTGTCTTGGAGCCGTCGGCGTACTCGAAGCGCACATCGTGGTCCGGGTACTTGGCCTGCATGTCCCTCATGTACTGGGCGGCGTAGTTCTGGCCAGGCTCCCGGCTGGAGGCGAACAGCTCTGGGTGCATCACCGGCTCGTTGTTCTTGCCCCGGCCCTTGACGACGCTGTCGGTGGCTTCAGGCTCCAGGCGGTTGCCCTCTTCGTCGAAGCCGTTGCCGGTCCCCTCGTCCGCGCCGTGGATCTGCCCGGCTTCTTTCTCCACCGCCTTGGACACGAAGTCGGCCTTGGGGCCGAAGTGCTCCTTCAGCATGTCGGCCATGCGGGTGTTGGTCAGATTCTCCTGGGCGCTGCGTTCGCCGCCACGGGCCGCGAACTCACCACGCGCATGGGCCACCAGCAGCCGGGTCAGGCCGGGGATGTCGCTGGACAGCGTGCTGCCCTTGGCGTCCTCGGTCAAGGACCGAGCGATGGTGTCGTGCAGGCTGGCGGTGCGTTTCTGGATCGCGTCGATCTCGTTCAGGTTCTTGAAAAAGCGCTCAGTGTCCAGGCGCTTGGCACCGGTGTTCAGCTCCCGCATGGTGCTGTGCACGGCGTTCAGCACATCTACAGTGCGGTCGCCAAACACGTCGATGGCCTTGGCTGCGGTGTCGGAGTCCAGCGGGCCCTGGGCGATCTTCTCGCCCATCAGACGCAGGGCGTCGCCCATCTGGTTGACGCTGTCCTGCCGGTCGAACATGCCGGGCATGTCCCGCAGGATCGGCATGATCGCGGGCAAGACGCTGTCGCGGAACACCTTGCGGTAGCCGGAATCGTCGTCGGAGCGCTTGGCGGCCCGCTCGTTGATGGTCGTGGCCTTGGCCTGCTCAGCGCCGTGGCGGAAGCCCGCACCGGCTACCTGGGCGAAGGCGCTGATCTTGTCGGCCACGGACTTGCCCGCGTCGTAGGTCTTCTTCATTGCCGCCACCGCTGCAGCACCGCCCTGGGCGCTGAGGTTCTGCATCGCGTCGGCGGCCGCCTGGCGGCGCTCGGGGGTGAGCCCGGCATCGTTGACCATTTCGGTGGCCCAGCTCTTGGCTTTTTGGACTGATTCGTTCTCGGAGAAGTCCACCATGTTGCGCAGGGTCTCACCCTGGGCGGTAGCGAACTTTTCTAGGTCGCCCAGCGGCTGGCCGTTGGCGACGCGGTCTATGGTGTCGTCCAGCTTGGCCCGGCCTTGCTGTACATAGCCACCCAGGTCGTCCCAGATGGAGGCGACCTTCTTGGGGGCCGCATCGGCTACGCCGCCCAGGGCATCCTGGCCGCCCTGTACCACCCCAGCCACCGCCGTGCGGGCGTTGTTAGCTACGTTTTTAATAGCGTCTGCATTGGCATGCACTACATCCCCGGCCAGGCCCACGCTGCCCAGCGCGCCGCCCGCAGCAACCCCGCCGATGGCGTTCTCGGTGATGGCTTCCCAGTCCAGCGGCTTGCCCTGGTTGGCGCCGAGCTGTTTGAGCGCCTCGCCCCCACCCTCGGTGAGGCCTTCCAAGGGTACGTCGAGCGCCGCGCTGCCCGCCATCTGGCGCAGCGATCGCCCGGCCAGCGCCTCGGCGCCCCGGCCCAGCAGCTTGCCGGTGACCATGCCGGGCACGATGCCCTGCAGGCCCGCCGACAGGCCGCCGGATACGAATGCGTTCCTTGCCCGCTCGCCCGCGCTCTGGCGCATGGCCTCGGGGTCCGCCTGTTGTTTCTGGAACACGTCGCCGATCTCGAACGGGGCGGTGGCCGCCGCAGCCCCCAGCGCTGCAGGGATTGCCCCCGCGCCACCGGTAGCCAGGCCACCGGCCAAGCCCGCAGCCATGATGGGGGCCGAACCGCCCAGCAGCCCGGCCACATAGTTGGCCCCGCCGCGCAGGCTCTTAACCTGCTTGGAGCTCTGCACCTGGGGCGCGGCCTCTTGGGCTTGGCGCTGCAGGTCGGCGGCATCGGCGTTGCGGCTGCGGGCAAAGTCGTCGAACCCCGCAGCGTCGGCCACGCCGCCCGCCAGGGATTGGAGCTGGGAGCCCGCACCCAGCATGCCGGACTCGAAGCCCCGGCGTAGCGAGGTGGGCAGGGTCTCTTGCGTGGGGGTCCGCTCGGCTTGCGCGCGCTCGGCTCTCAGAGTGTCAGCAAACATGCCCATGGTGTTCAGTCTCGCAGTCGTTTTGGGGTCAGGGAAGTGTCAGCAGGACCGCTGTTCCAGCCCCAGTGGCTGGCGTCGGCACCGTATTGGAGGTTGACCTCGGGGATGCGCAGCCCGCCTTTGGTCTTCCAGCCTTTCTGCATGAGGCCGTCGTCCGGCCCCTTGATGTCGTATTGGCGCAGGTCGTCGGTCTTGTCGCCGGAGCCGCCCCATGCCCCCTCGGTGGACTTGTCGCCGATCTGCTTGACCCGGTACCGCTCGACCATGGCGGCGAAGTCGTCGGGGTCCAGTGCGGAGCGACCCTCGGCGGCCAGCTTCTTGGCGTAGGCCATCTCCTTGGCGCCGCCGCTCTTGAGTAGGTCCGTGGTCATGGCCTTGATGGTGAAGTCGGTCGCGCGGGTGAAGTCGGCCGCCGCACGGGCATCGGGCTTGCCGTCCGCCCCCGGGAAGGTGCGGCCGATCTGGGTGTTCCAGTCGTCGTTGGCCTTGCGGGTGTTGTCCAGCGCCTTGTCAGAGCGGCCCACGTCGAAGTCGCGCTGGTCCTTCATCATGTCGTAGCGCAGCTTGGCGGTGGCCGAGCCCACCGCCACCTGGTTGCCGCGCAGCGAGGACTCGTAGCTCATGTCTTGGCCACGGCGGGTGGTCTCTTGGCCCTGCTGGTCCAGCAGCATCTGGCGGGCGAACTTGCGGCCGATGGTGCCGTTGGGCGACAGGGCCAGGGCCATCAGGTCGGGGCCGCCGCGCAGGCTGGGCTGGCGCGAGGTGCCACGGTAGGGGTCCACGCCGTCGCGCATATTGGCGGCCATGATGGCGTTGTCGTCAGAGGTCCAGCGGCTGCCGTCGGGGTTGGTCAGGGTGCGCTGGGCATCCGCCGCAGCATCGGCCCCGCCGCGCAGGCTGATGCGGCCGGTACCGGGGGCGGCGAAGCCGTCCACCTTGCCACTGCCGTCCAGGCTCTGCACGAAGTTGCCGGTGGGCTGGCCCAGTTGGCGCAGGCTGCGGCCGATGCCGTCGACCATCTGGGGGGTATCGCCAGAGACGTTGCGCCCGCTGTAGGTGGTGCGGCCCTGGGCGTCTTTGGTCTTGATGACCACACCGTCGCGCATATCGGCGGGCAGGTCGCGGGGGGCTTTGTTCAGCTCGGCGGAGAAGTCGCGGCTGGCCCCGAAGCGCAGGCTACCGGGGTTCACGTCGGTGCGCAGCGGGTTGTTGGTAGTGCCGCGTCCCGCGTCACCGGTGGGGAAGTTGTAGGCCGCCGAGGTGTTCGGGTTGCGCAGTGAAGGGGTCGGCGTTGCAGCCGGGATGGGGGCGGGCTGCCGGTCTGGCATCCCTAAGAGGCCGCGGCCAAAGTCTTCGGCCGGGTCTTTGGCGAGGTTGTACACCCCGCGCCCGAACCCGGTTACCGCATCATCTGCAAGGGCAAAAGGGGTCTGAACCGCCCCAGACACTGTCTTCCCTAGCGCACTACCGTAGGCCCCGCGGCGGAGTGAATCACTGATCCCCCGACCACTATCCGCCAGCATGGCGGAAGTACGCGGGAGCGGGTTTAGCGGCCCAGGAGTCCGTCCCGGAACTCCGGCGAGACCAGGCACCCCACTAGGCAGAACAGGCCGCCCACTACCATTACTTGCAGGGCCGCCCGCAGGTTGGGCTGCATCTCCTGGTAGTCTCTGACCAGGCGGTTTTTGAGAGAATTCATCAGGTGGTGCTCCTACGATAGACCGGGTCTGGCCGCGCAAAGTTTGGCCCGAGCCCGGGGTGGGGGAGCTGGCTGCCCAGCTCGGGAGAGATTCACGGAGAGTTGACATGGGTGTTCCTTGGGGAGAACACCTTCATGGCCGCTAGGCTCCAGTGGGATGGGTGGATTTTAGACGGTTACCGGCCCTCGTAGAACCATCCGTCCTCTTCGGAGCGGGCATACGACTCCTGGTCCTCGGATATCTCGGCGCCGATCTCCTGCCAAGCACCAGTGTCGCACCCCTCCTCGGCCTCCTGCTCGCCATCCCCGCTATATTGGGGGTGCAGGTCCATGTACGCAGATAGGAGCAGAGCGTGGTCTTTGATGACCCACCCGTCAGGCACGCATATGGTGGTTACGTCTACCCCGAGTGTAGAAGCGAGTGTGGTCGCCCAATACCTGGCTTTGGCATGGTCGCCGATGACATTAGGGCAATAGGGGCCGTAGCCTTTCACGCATGCCATCCTGCGGCTAGCCGCTTGATGCCCAGTATCTTGAACGTGGTGCCGCATGCCTTGCACTCGATGGAGTCATCCGAGCTGTGGATAAAAAACCCAATGAGGGCTCCAGCTAACGCACCTGGGATGGTCCCCGCGACGGCGCCTAGAGGGCCAGCCACGATACCAACTTTCGCGCCGAGCTGCGCGCCATGTGTGGCATATGTGGCGACCCTCCCGTTGCGTAAGGCGGGGAAGACACTTCTGATTAGAGCGTCGCCGGTGATAGCGGCCTTCTGCCCGCAGCACGGGCAAAACACGGAAATCGTGGCGGGCAATTTCTTCATACCCGCCATCCTAGCACTACGACTGCAGGATCTCGGCCGCCAGCGAGTTCATGCCGCTCAGCGCTGCGTTGGCTGCGCTGGAGTACACGGAGGCGTTGGCCGTACCTAAGTCGGCAATGGACTTGGCATAGTTGCGCTTAGCGTCAATCTCCTGGAACTGGGCGCTCATGTTCAGCTCGGCGTTCTTGATCGCCACGGTGGCCACCGTCTGGTAGTACGAGTGCTGCATCTGGGCCCGCGCCGTCTCCGTCTGCGCCCCCACCTGGTAGGCCAGCACCTGCTGTCGGTTGCTCTCCAGCTTGGTCTGCGCCACCTGGCCGTTGGCCTGCACCACGGCGCTGTACCCCTGCATGGCTGCGATGTACTGGCGCGACCGGGCCTCATTCGTGGTTGCGGCCGCCTGCACCGCTGCCGACTTGGCTTCGGTACCCGCTTTGTAACCGTTCACCTGTGCGCTGTACGCGTCCACCTGCGTGCCGTAGATCTTGGCCACCGCCGCCTGCCCTTCGATGGCCGACGCATAGCCCTGCCATTCGGCGTTTTTGCCCTGCACCTGGGCGCTGTACGCCTGGACCTTGGCCTGGAACACCTCCAGCTTGAGCTTTTCCAGGTTGGTGCGGCCCACGACCGCGTCGATCTGGGAGCGGTAGACGTTGGACAAGGAGGTCAGTACCTCGATACGGGCGCGGTACACATCCACCTTGGAGCGGTCCACATTGGTCAGCGCCTGTAGTGCGTCGATCTCAGCCTTGTAGACCTCAATGCCCGCCATCGCGGCCTTGAGGCTCACCTCGTACACCGACGCTTCGGCGCGGTACGCATCCAGGCGCAGGCCGAAGCCCTTCACCGCCGCGTTGTACACCTCGATCATCGCCGACAGCACGCTCTTGGCGTAGTCCAGAGCCTGGCTGTTGATGCTGATCAGGTTCTGGTGGTAGTTCAGCGCCGCGCTCAGCATGGTCTGGCGCAGGTTCAGCGAGGTGGTTACGGCGAATTGCAGGTTCTTCTGCTCCATCTCGGCCTGCATCACCACGATCTCGCGCGCGGCGGCGGCGTTGTTGTCGGCGGCGGCCTGGCGGGCCTGCTGCTGGGCGGCCATGAGCGCCCCGGTGGGCAGGGTGAAGCCGCGCGCCGCCGCGTCTTTGTAGGCTCCGGCGCTGACCCGGCGGGCCTCGGCGTTGTTCTTGCTCTGCGCCCGTGCGTAGATGGCATTCTCCACGTCGGGGTTGAGCCCGGAACCGCCCTGGTGGTATTTGGCCAGCTGATCCTCCACCCGTCCCATCTGCTCAAAGTAACGCGGGTTGTGCTTGGTGATGAACGCATCCACGTAGCCGTTGAGCATGGTGATCGTGCTGGGGGCGGCGTTGCGGTAGGCTGCGTCGAAGTCGTCAGCTAGATCGGTGGGTGCCACCGGTGCTCCGGTGGGGGCAGTGGCGGTGAACGAAGGCAGCAGCGTCTGGGGCTTGGCTGGCTCCGCACGGGTGGGCAACACCGGTGCCTCGATCAGCGGGTTCATCAGCGCCGACGGCGGCTCAGGGAAGGCAATGTTCGTGCTGATGGCCGGGGCGCTCTCATTGAACCCTGCCAGTTGCGACGGCGAAGACGGCAGCGTGATGCTCGGGGCCGTCACGCTCAATTGCGGCATGACCCCCGCGTCAAACAGCGTAACGTCCTGGAACGTCGGCAGGCTTGGCGTTGCGGGCAGCGGCGCTACATCCACCGGCAGCAGCACGGCCGGGGTCAGCGTCTGCGTGGCGAGGGGGGCCTGCGGCAACGTGAGCGTCTTGATGTTCGGGATCGAGTACCCGACTTGCTGCACCGCCTGGGTGGCGGAATCCATCGCGCTATCTGCGCTACTCACCAGCGTGCTGACGTAGTTGCGCGCGTCGTTGATCAGGTCTGTGGCTGCCATTTAGATTCTCCGGGAGAGGACAAGGGTCTCGAAGTCCAGCGCATCCAACTGGAACTCCTCGGTGCCGGACAGGCCCAGGGCGAAGTAGCGCGCTTTCACGCCCCTCCCGAACTTTTGCCGGTAGTTTTGGATGTCGGGCCCGCGCGGCGAGGCGTAGCTGTAGGTCTCTGCGCCCTTCTCGCCCACATGCAGGCTCACGGTGGCGGCGTTGCCGAACCGGCCCGCCAGGTAGGTGGACACCAGGGTCTTTTTCTGCGGGGATCCGAAGTCGTCGATAGCGGTCTGCACGTTCCACTCGATGGGCGCGCCGTCGTCGGTGCTGCCCTCCAGCAGGTACAGGCCGTCGGCGGCCACGCCGAAGTAGCTGTTGCGGTAGCGCACGATCTTGTCGAAAGGGTAGTTGGTCCACCGGGTCACCTCGTCCACCGGTTGCACGCCCGGGGTAGGCTTGTGCTTCAGGTTGACGGCGTAGGCTTCGTAGGTGTAGGCGATGGTGGCGCTGCCGATAGCCGTCAGGGTGGCCCCGGGCGCAATCAGGTAGGCCACGCCGCCAGAAGTCAGGCGGCCAACCGGTGCAGTGATCAGGGCGCTGCCGCTGCTCTGGCGTGTGGCCGAGGCGGTGAGCTGGAACAGCGGCGCAGTGAGCATCGCGTTGCCGACGGCACCGCTGCGCCCGGTGGCCAAAACTGTGGCCGTGCCGATAGTCACCGAGCAGACCGCCCCGCCGTAGCCGACCAGGCTGACCATCGGGGCAGCGACACCCGCAGAAGCCACCGTGCCCCCGGTGCCGGATGCTACGAGATTCGCCACCGGAGCACCGATAGTGGCCCGGCCGAGCACCCGGAACGTGCCGGAGATGCTCAGGGAGGGCGGCACCCCGCTGATTGCGGCGTAGGCGCCGGCGTACGCTTGTAGCTTCGGCAGCGGGGGGCTGAGGGTGAACCCATTCTCGGGCGACACCGTGGCTGCCCCAAATAGCCAGCCCACCGGCGGTGAAACATCGGCGTATCCACCACCGGACGCGCGAAGCATGGGTGCGGGGACTGCCAGCACCGCGCTCCCGCCAGCAGCAGCCACTATGCCCATGGCGAAGACTGCCGGGAGTGGGTATGTCGCTGCCAGCACGGTGTTGGCAGTACCGGACGACACGTACCCCAGGCGGACACTCTCCTCCCCAGAGAACAGCCCTGTCGGGCTGGAGAGGACCGTGAAGTCCAGAATGTCGAACCCAAACTCGACGGTGCCACCACGTAGGTGAACGGAGTCAAAATCGCGGGCGGCCCCTAGGTCGATCTGGGCCCAGGGGGGCTGGACCTGCGGCGAGGCTTTCCACCCCGTGTAATCAGCCCCGCTAAACGCCACCCACCCGGCGGTGCTGCCCTCATCGAGTTCGCCGGAGTCGGTTACTACGTAGGGGGCGGGGGTACTCGCCCCCTCCATCGGCGCAACCGGCTCATGCACGCCCGCCAGTGAAAAGCTGAGTTGCCTAACATCCAAAAGCCCGGTCCCGCCACCGCTGGTGGCACCGGCAGAGGTGATCACGGTCGAGTTACTGACCCAGCGGTCAACCCGTAGCCGCCAATATCGGTGAGCTGTCATGTTTTTGGCTTCTTGTAGAGTTTGAGGAGGTCAAGCACTGCGACTGTTAACTGATCCACCCAGTTATCGCTTTGCCACTGGCTACTGCCCGTGAAGTGCCGCCCACGGAATGTCGCGCCCGCGAGATCACCGTCGTCGCGGGGCGAAGTAGAAATACCGCTCTGTATCACGACGATGACAGGCGGGCAGACGCACCCCGCTGAATTGGTAGGCCAAGGGGCGCTCCACCATTCATTTGCCAAGGGCCACTCCATCCCCCACGCGGCGTGCTCGGGCACAGGTCGCGTCTCGCTCTCACCCCATACATGGTCACGCCCGAGGGTCTGGGCGGTCACCGCGCGAACCCGCACCGCGCGTGGCGACACCCCCTGGGCGGCATAGGTATGCAATGAATGGTATGTGAGGTCTGGTTGCCTGAGTCGGAGCGGAGGTATCTGAAACAGCGCTGTTGTCGGCACCCACATCCATTGGTCCGTGTACGGGTCAAACGCGTCGTACTCCAGATGTGCAAGCGTCACGGTCGCCCCGCTACGCACGTACGTGTCGGACTCGTAGCGCGCACCGGCGCTCTCCGGCTCGGACGGGGACTCCAGATACGCCAGGTACTCGGGCGGGGTGGAGAACGAGAGTGCTGCCCGGCCACGTGCTCGTTTCGAGGCAATGGCTGTTACGCCGAGAGCGGCCCACTGCGGTTGCACTGGGACAAGGTCTCCAAGGGCACGCGCGGCGGTTCATTGGCCGACCTGTGCGACAGCATCCGCAAGCTGCCCAAGCACCAGCTCTGGCGCTGGGCCCAGGCTGGCGACCTGCCCGGCGACGGCCGCGAGATCGACCCCGACGCCCTGACCCAGCTGGTCGAGGCAAACCGGGGGCGCAAGGGCTTCGGCTTCACCCATTACGACCCGACGGTCGAGAACAACGACCTGTCGATTCAGGCCGCCAACGCCCGCGGCTTCACGGTCAATCTGTCGGCTGAGACCCTGGCCCAGGCCGACCAATACGCCGCCCTGGGCATCGCACCGGTGGTCGTGGTGCTGCCCATCGGCGCTACAAAGCCGCTACAGACCCCTGGAGGCCGCCACGTGTCCATCTGCCCCGCTACAGTGCGCGACGACATCCAGTGCGCTACTTGCGGCATCTGCGCCCATGCCACGCGCAAGGCCATCATCGGCTTCCCTGCCCACGGCACCAGCGCCAAGAAGGCCCAGGCAGTGTTCTTTGCCAGGGCTGTCTAACCGACTATGACCTGGACTATGACCTGGCCATACATTTTGAGCCCTTTTGAGACCTTTTAGCGCTCGGTTCTAAGCCGGTTCTAAGATGGCGCACAACGAGAAAAGCCTTCCAAATCAATGACTTGGAAGGCTTTAATTGGTGGGCGATGCAAGTTTCGAACTTGCGACCCCTGCAGTGTGAATGCAGTGCTCTACCCCTGAGCTAATCGCCCTGAAATACTGTTCAGGTAAGCCTCGAATTATACAACATCTTTTTCAACAATTCGCCAAACCGTTTTGCCACCGCTGGATTTGTCGAGTTGTTTCAACAGGTCTTGGTGGGCGGCGGCATCCTCATCGCTGACCGCAAGTACCGGCAGCACGAAGCCACTCAAATCCATATGGGCCACAGCCACCACAGCGGTGTCCTCATCACCCACATCAATCAGCAGCGCATCCTGGCCCCGCGTGAGGTTGATATAGACCTGTGACAACAGCTCGGCATCCAGCAAAGCACCGTGCACTTCGCGCCCAGACCGGTCCACTTCTAGCCGGTCGCACAGGGCATCGAGTGAATTGCGCTTGCCGGGGTACAACTCTTTGGCCAGGGCCAGCGTGTCGATCACGCCGCTGACAAAACTTTTCAACGGCGGTTTGCCCAGCCGCTCCAGCTCTTTGTTCAGAAAGCCGACGTCGAACGCGGCGTTGTGGATGATGAGTTCGGCATCCTGGCAATAGGCCACAAATGCGTCGGCAATCTCGGCGAATTTGGGCTTGTCGCGCAAAAATTCGGTGGTGATCCCGTGTACCCGCAGCGCGTCTTCGTGGCTGTCTCGCTCGGGGTTGATGTAGTGGTGGAAATGGTGGCCGGTGAGCTTGCGGTTGAATAGCTCAACACAACCAATTTCCAGCACGCGGTCACCGCCCGCAGCCGACAGGCCGGTGGTTTCGGTATCCAGAATAATTTGGCGCATAAACTATCTTTTTAATAGCTGCCTGCGCAAGTGATACCTACGCTAAAGGCACTTTTTATCAATGATTTTCTTTGGCGTGGTTGACGGTGTACTTAGGGATTTCCACAGTCACATTTTGCTGCGACAAAAAGGCTTGGCAACCCAGGCGCGACTGCGGCTCCAGGCCCCAGGCGCGGTCGAGCAAATCTTCTTCGTTCTCATCCAGCTCGCCCAGCGACTGGTAGCCCTCGCGCACGATCACGTGGCAGGTAGTGCAGGCGCAGCTCATGTCGCAGGCGTGCTCGATGTTGATGTGGTTGTCCAGCATGGCCTCGCAGATCGAGGTGCCCGCAGGCGCGCTGATCTCGGCACCTTGCGGGCAGTATTCGGGGTGGGGCAGGATTTTGATGATGGGCATATCAGATGTTCTCGATGTTCTTGCCGGACAGGGCGTGCTGGATGCCCCGGTTCATGCGGGCGGCGGCGAAGGCTTCGGTGCCGTCGGCCAGTTGTTTGGTGGCGGCTTCAACCAGTTTGGCATCGGTGAGCAGCTTGGTCTGAACCAGTTCGGCACGCAAGACTTCGATGGCGGACAGCTCATCTTCTGAGAGCAAATCACCATCCGCTGCCAGCGCGCTCTGGGTGGCCAGCAGCATGCGGTCGGCATCCACGCGGGCTTCGACCAGGGCGCGGGCCTGCATGTCTTGCGCGGCGGTGTGGAAGCTGTCTTGCAGCATCTGGGCGATCTGTTCGTCGCTCAGGCCGTAGCTGGGTTTGACGGTGATCTGCGCTTCCACGCCACTGCCCTGTTCCTTGGCGGCCACGCTGAGCAGGCCGTCAGCATCCACCGTGAAGGTGACGCGGATACGCGCGGCACCTGCGGCCATCGGCGGGATGCCGCGCAGCTCGAAGCGGGCCAGGCTGCGGCAGTCGGCCACCAGGTCGCGCTCGCCCTGCACCACGTGCAAAGCCAGGGCGGTCTGGCCGTCTTGGTAGGTGGTGAAATCCTGCGCCATCGCCGTGGGAATGGTCTGGTTGCGCGGCACAATGCGCTCGACCAAGCCGCCCATGGTCTCGATACCCAGCGACAGCGGAATCACGTCCAGCAGCAGCAAGTCCCCTGCCCCACTGTTTCCCGCCAGTTGGTTGGCCTGGATGGCGGCACCCAGGGCGACGACTTCGTCCGGGTTCAGGTTGGTGAGCGGCGCGCGGCCAAAGAAGTCGGCCACGGCGCGCTGGATTTGCGGCATGCGGGTGGAGCCGCCGACCATCACCGTACCCTGCACCTCGTCCACGCTCAACTTGGCATCGCGCAGCGCTTTGCGTACGGCGGTCATGGTGCGGGCAGTCAGCGGGGCAGTGGCGGCTTCAAAGTCTGATTTTTTAACGTCAAATTGCACGCTAGCGCTGGATAGATCTGCGCGAATAGCTACCAAATTTATAGCAGACAGAGCTTCTTTGCAGGCGCGGGCTGCGGCGTTCAGGGCCACTTTGTCAGACGCGGACACGGCTTGCTGGCCGGTTTGCGCCAGCACCCAGTCGGCCAGTGCGCGGTCGTAGTCGTCGCCGCCCAGGGCCGCATCGCCGCCGGTGGCAATCACCTCGAACACGCCCTGGCTGAGGCGCAAGATGCTGATGTCAAACGTGCCACCGCCCAGGTCGTACACCGCGTAAATGCCTTCGCTGCCGTTGTCCAGGCCGTAGGCGATGGCCGCAGCCGTGGGCTCGTTGATCAGGCGCAGCACGTTCAAACCGGCCAGTTGCGCCGCGTCCTTGGTGGCCTGGCGCTGGGCATCGTCGAAATAGGCGGGCACGGTGATGACGGCACCATACACGTCGTCCAAAAAGCTGTCTTCGGCGCGGAAACGCAGTGTGGCCAGGATTTCGGCACTGACTTCGACCGGCGATTTCTCGCCATGCGCGGTTTGCAGACCGACCATGCCGGGCTTATCGATGAATACGTAGGGCAACTTCTCGCGCTGGGCGATGTCAGCCAGGCTGCGGCCCATGAAGCGCTTCACAGACGCAATGGTGTTTTCGGGGTCGCTGGCCTGGGCGGCCAGTGCGTCGTAGCCGATCTGGCGTTTGTCGCCAGGTAGGTAGCGCACCACGCTGGGCAAAATCACCCTGCCCTGGTCGTCGGGCAGGCAGACGGCTTCGCCGCTGCGCACGGTGGCTACCAGCGAGTGCGTGGTGCCGAGGTCGATGCCGACGGCATGGCGGCGCTGGTGCGGGTCGGGCGACTGGCCGGGTTCGGAAATTTGGAGGAGCGCCATGGGGAGTAATAAGTTATTCGTCGATTGTCACAGGCGGTCGATAGCATCATCTACGTCACGGGCAAAGCGCTCGATGAACATCAGGGCGCGCACCTGCTGGGCGGCAGCGAAGTAGTCGTGGGCCACGTCCAGCAGCTGGGCGCATTGGACTAGGCCGTCGCGGCGGGCTTGCAGCACCTCGGTGTTCAAGGCTTCCAGTGCAGCTGCGCTGTTGGCATCGTCTAAGGCTTCGCGCCATTCCATTTGCTGCATCAAAAATGCGGTGGGCATGGCGGTGTTGTTCTCGGCCTGGATGGGTGCACCAAGTAGCTCGCACAGGTAGGCCGCCCGCTTGAGCGGGTCTTTCAGCCGCGCCCAGGCTTCATTGATGCGCACCGACCACTGCATAGCCACGCGCTGTGCCGCGCCGGCTTGGGCTGCAAAGCGGTCCGGGTGCGCCTCGCGCTGCAAGTCCTGCCAGCGTGTCTGCATGGCGGCAAGGTCCTGCGCGAACTGTTCAGGGATATCGAACAGCGCAAAGTCGTTGGATTGAAGATTCATACATGCCAAGAAAAAACCGCCGGGGCGCTGAGCACGGGCGGTTGGTGTTCGGAGCGCTGCCGTTAAATTCGAAAGCTTTCTCCGCAGCCACATTTATCGCGCTCGTTCGGATTTTCGAACTTGAAGCCTTCGTTCAGGCCTTCGCGCACAAAGTCGAGTTGCGTGCCGTCGATGTAAGCCAGGCTTTTCGGATCGACCAGCACTTTCACGCCATGGCCTTCGAAGATCACATCTTCGGGGGCGAATGCGTCTACGTACTCCAGCTTGTAAGCCAGGCCCGAGCAGCCCGTGGTTTTGACACCCAGTCGCACACCCACGCCCTTGCCACGTTTGGCCAGGTAGCGGGTGACATGCCGGGCAGCAGCCTCAGTCAGCGTGACAGCCATGTTCAGTGAACCTGGACAGCCGCCGCAGCGTGTTTTTGCTTGTAGTCATTGACTGCGGCCTTGATGGCATCTTCGGCCAGGATGGAGCAATGGATCTTGACCGGGGGCAGCGCCAGTTCTTCGGCGATCTGGCTGTTTTTCAACGCAGCCGCTTCGTCCAGGGTTTTACCCTTGACCCATTCGGTCACCAGCGAGCTGGACGCAATGGCCGAGCCGCAGCCGTAGGTCTTGAACCGTGCGTCTTCGATCACACCGGTGACGGGGTTGACCTTGATTTGCAACTTCATCACGTCGCCGCAAGCAGGGGCACCGACCATGCCGGTACCTACGCTGTCGTCGCCTTTTTCAAACGAGCCGACGTTGCGGGGGTTCTCATAGTGGTCAACTACTTTTTCAGAATAAGCCATGGTGTTTTACCTCTTCAATTCAAATCAATGTGCCGACCATTGGATGGTGCTGATGTCAATACCATCTTGGTACATTTCCCACAAAGGACTCAAGTCGCGCAGCTTGGCCACGTTGACCTTGATGGTATCGACGGCGTAGTCGATGTCGGCCTCGGTGGTCCAGCGGCCAATAGTCATGCGCAGGCTGCTGTGGGCCAGCTCGTCACTACGACCCAGGGCGCGCAATACATAGCTGGGTTCCAGGCTGGCGGATGTACACGCCGAACCGCTGGAAACGGCCAAACCCTTGATGCCCATGATCAGCGACTCGCCTTCGACGTAGTTGAAGCTCATGTTCAGGTTGTGCGGCACACGTTTCGTTTCGTGCCCGTTGA
The DNA here is from genome assembly GCF_056521445.1 of Rhodoferax sp. LB1P47. Taxonomy (NCBI): domain Bacteria; kingdom Pseudomonadati; phylum Pseudomonadota; class Betaproteobacteria; order Burkholderiales; family Comamonadaceae; genus Rhodoferax; species Rhodoferax sp. LB1P47. The sequence goes on from NZ_JBWMAU010000003.1 coordinate 144,072, forward strand.
TGAACACCTGCTCCACGTCTTTCAAACCGGCCAGCATGCGATCGTGCAAGGCCTGGATGCGGACGTTTTCCACGCCCATTTCTTCCTTGGCGATGCGATAAGCCTCGCCCATGCCGACGATCTGGTGCGTAGGCAAGGTGCCCGAACGCATGCCGCGCTCGTGACCGCCGCCGTGCATTTGCGCTTCCAGGCGGATGCGCGGCTTGCGGCGAACGAACAGAGCACCGATGCCTTTGGGTCCGTAGGTTTTGTGCGAAGTCAAACTCATCAGATCGACCGGTATGGTCGACAAATCAAACTCGACACGGCCGGTAGCCTGGGCTGCGTCAGAATGCAAGATCACGCCCTTTTCGCGGCAGATGGCACCGATCGCAGCGATGTCCTGGATCACACCGATTTCGTTGTTCACGAACATCACGCTGGCCAGGATGGTGTCGGGACGGATAGCCGCCTTGAAAACTTCCAGATCAAGCAACCCATCGGCCTGCACGTCTAGGTAGGTGACTTCAAAGCCCTGACGCTCCAACTCGCGGCAGGTGTCGAGTACAGCTTTGTGCTCGGTCTTCACCGTGATGATGTGCTTGCCCTTGGTTTTGTAGAACTGGGCGGCACCCTTGAGTGCCAGATTGTTGGACTCGGTAGCACCCGAAGTCCAGACGATTTCACGCGGGTCGGCACCGATCAGTGCCGCCACTTGTTCGCGGGCTTTTTCCACCGCAGCTTCCGCCTCCCAGCCCCACGCATGGCTGCGCGACGCGGGGTTGCCAAAGTGTTCGCGCAACCAAGGAATCATGGCATCCACCACCCGCTCGTCGCAGGGGTTGGTGGCGCTGTAGTCCATATAAATGGGGAAGTGTGGGGTATCCATTGGCTAGCTCTCAAAAACTTTTGGTGAAGGCTGGCTTTAAAAAAAGCACTGTGAGGGAATTAAGACTTGGCAAATACGTTGCCAAGGGCAAACACGGAATTCGGTCCGGTGATGCGAATGGGCTTGACGACCGGCATGCTAGAGATGGCGCGCTTGACCATAGGCTTGCTTTCGATCTGCACGCCCTTGGCGAGTTGCTCGTCCACCAGTTTTTGCAGGCTTACCGAGTCCAGAAACTCAACCATTCGGGTGTTCAGCGAGGCCCACAGGTCGTGTGTCATGCAACGACCGGCTTCGCCCAGGCAGTTTTCCTTGCCACCGCACTGGGTCGCATCTATCGGCTCATCCACCGAGACAATGATGTCGGCCACAGTGATGTCAGCGGCTTTGCGGCCCAGTGTGTAACCGCCGCCGGGACCACGCGTAGATTCAACCAACTCATGGCGGCGCAGTTTACCGAAGAGCTGCTCCAAGTACGAGAGAGAAATTTGTTGCCGCTGGCTGATAGCCGCAAGCGTAACGGGGCCGTTGTTCTGGCGCAGGGCCAGATCAATCATGGCGGTGACCGCAAAACGGCCTTTAGTGGTGAGTCGCATCGCAAGCTCCTGTTTAGTTGGCCACGACTTACATGGTTACCACGCAAATCATTTAGGCAATACTGGGGTGTCACATGGAACCAAAACCGTATTTCGACAGTCTCAACTCCGCTTCATCCAGCGTGCTTGCCGTGATTGAGTCACGGCAGCCACCCCCAACCTCTGGTTTTTCTTTATTGACAAAGTGGATTATAGCAAAGAAACCAATTGAATTCGTCGGGTAAGCATACTGGTTAGTCTTATTTTAGAACGATTAGTTTTACAGCGCAATGTTGTCGTGCCCCGAGGCCCCAAAGGCCTGGGTTTTGAGCACCGCTAACTGATCGCGCACACGGGCGGCCTTCTCGAATTCCAGGTTGCGGGCGTGCTCCAGCATCAGCTTCTCCAACCGTTTGATTTCGCGGGCGATATCTTTTTCACCCATGTCCTCCACCTTTGCGCGCTGGATCGCGTCTTGTGCCAGCTTCTCGGCTTCGCGGCCGGACTTTTCGCTGTACACGCCGTCGATCAGGTCCTTCACCTGCTTCTTGATACTGCGCGGGGTGATGCCCTGCTCAAGGTTATGGGCGATTTGTTTGGTGCGGCGGCGCTCGGTCTCATCAATCGCCTTGCGCATGGATTCGGTGACCTTATCGGCGTACAGAATGGCCCGACCATTCAGGTTACGCGCCGCCCGGCCAATGGTCTGGATCAGCGAGCGCTCGGATCGCAAAAAGCCTTCCTTGTCCGCATCCAAAATGGCCACCAGCGACACCTCCGGCACGTCCAAGCCCTCGCGTAACAGGTTGATACCGACCAGCACGTCAAAGGTACCCAGGCGCAGGTCGCGCAAGATCTCTACCCGCTCCACCGTATCCACATCGCTGTGCAGGTAGCGCACTTTCACGCCGTTCTCAGACAGATAATCGGTCAGTTGTTCGGCCATTTTTTTGGTCAGCGTGGTGATGAAAACCCGCTCGCTTTTTTCAACACGGATGCGGATTTCTTGCAGCACGTCGTCCACCTGGTGGGTGGCCGGGCGCACTTCTACATGGGGATCTACCAGACCGGTGGGGCGCACCAGCTGCTCCACCACCTGGCCGGTGTGTTCTTTTTCCCAGTTGCCGGGCGTGGCCGAGACGAACACCGCCTGGCGCATCTTGGTCTCGAATTCTTCAAACTTCAGCGGGCGGTTGTCCAGCGCACTGGGCAGGCGAAAACCGTATTCCACCAACGTGGTCTTGCGCGCCCTATCGCCGTTGTACATGCCGCCAAACTGACCGATCAGGATATGGCTTTCGTCCAGAAACATCAGCGCGTCTTTGGGCAGGTAGTCGGTGAGCGTAGACGGCGGCATGCCGGGCAGCGCGGCGCTGAGGTGGCGGGTGTAGTTTTCAATGCCCTTGCAGTGGCCGATCTCAGTCAGCATTTCCAGATCAAAGCGGGTGCGCTGCTCCAGCCGCTGGGCCTCCACCAGCTTGCCCATGCCGACCAGTTCTTTCAGCCGGTCGGACAGCTCGGTTTTGATGGTTTCCACCGCCGCTAAAACCTTGTCGCGCGGGGTCACGTAATGGCTGCTGGGGTAGACGGTAAAGCGAGGAATCTTCTGGCGGATGCGGCCGGTGAGCGGGTCGAACAGTTGCAGCGTCTCGATCTCGTCGTCAAATAGCTCGATGCGGATGGCCAGCTCAGAATGCTCGGCTGGAAACACATCAATCGTGTCGCCGCGCACACGGAACTTGCCCCGGCTGAACTCCATGTCGTTGCGCTGGTACTGCATGCGAATCAGCTGGGCAATCACGTCGCGCTGGCCCATTTTGTCGCCTTGGCGCAGCGTCATCACCATCTGGTGGTAGGCCTCGGGCTGGCCGATACCGTAGATGGCGGACACCGTGGCCACAATGATGACATCGCGCCGCTCCAGCACGCTCTTGGTACAGCTCAGGCGCATCTGCTCGATGTGCTCGTTGATGGCGCTGTCTTTCTCGATAAACAAATCGCGCTGCGGCACGTAAGCCTCGGGCTGGTAGTAGTCGTAGTAGCTAACGAAATACTCCACCGCATTTTTCGGAAAGAACTCGCGGAACTCGCTGTACAGCTGTGCAGCCAGAGTCTTGTTGGGCGCAAAAACAATCGCAGGACGGCCCATGCGGGCAATCACATTGGCCATCGTGAAGGTCTTACCCGAGCCGGTCACACCCAGCAGGGTTTGGAACACTTCACCGTCACGCAGGCCTTCCACCAGCTTGTCGATCGCCTGTGGCTGGTCGCCAGCGGGGGGGTACGGCATGAACAGCTCGAACGGTGAGCCGGGGAAGCTGACGAACTCGCCTTCGGGCTGCTCGGGAGAGGTGGACGGGTACAGGGAGACGATTTCGGTCATGGGCGCAAATTCCAGATCGGCGGAAAACCCGATACTGTATAGGAATACAGGCTTACTTGGTCGGCTGCAGAGTCAAGCCAATCAAACGCGACACCACGGCAGCCAGGTAAATGACCCCGGCAAACATCTCCAGGCTGGCCAGCGAGCGCGCATGCGGGGTGATGGGAATCACGTCGCCAATACCGGTGCTGGAGAGCAGCGCAAAGCTCAAGAACATCAGCTCCGTCCAGGTGCGGGGCTGGTCGGCGTTGACGGCGGCGGCAAAGCAGCCGGGCTGCAGCGCCTGCGCCAGCACAAACAAATAGGTAAACGCCCAGGCCAGCAAAGTAAAGGTGGCCCCTGCCGCAAACAGCTCATCGGTGGTGGCGCGGTGGTCTTCCAGCATGTATCGGATCAGGCTGAACGCCGCATAAAAGTAAAAAACCGCCTCCAGCCCCGCCGACCAGGGCAGCAGATGCGGCATGCCGTACAGGGCCTGTAGCGCCAGCAAGACTATTGACGGCAGCGCGATGCACACGCTCACCCAAGTCAGGCCCGGCGTGCTGCGCACCATACGGACGGTGATGCCCAGCACCACAATGCCGAACACGCCAAAGCCAATGCGGCCCGCGTCGGTGTCCTCGATAAAGGGGTACAGCACCATGCCCAGCAGCTGCACCAGCAGCAAAATGGCAGACGGGTGGCGGCGGGTGTGGGCGTAGAGGCGAAGGTAGCGCATGCGCAGATTCTCCCGCACTGCGCCTACCCGGTAAAAATACGTGTCAAATTGACACTCTGTGCTTATTCAATAGGCGCAAGCAGCTATCGAAACCATAGTACCCAGCAGAATCGACGGTAGAGCCCCACGCCACCCCAGCTAAAATTCGCGGCTGCCCGCACACACGGGCAAACCGTTATTGACAACCCCCAAAGGATTTTTCCATGTCACTGTTTACCGCCGTCGAAATGGCCCCGCGCGACCCGATTCTGGGCCTGAACGAGCAATTCAATGCCGACACCAACCCCAACAAAGTCAACCTGGGCGTGGGCGTGTACTTCGACGACAACGGCAAACTGCCTCTGCTGGCCTGCGTGCAAACCGTGGAAAAGCAAATGACCGACGCGCCCAAGCCCCGTGGCTACCTGCCGATCGACGGCGTGGCGGCTTATGACGCAGCGGTAAAAGACCTGGTTTTCGGTGTCGGCTCCGAAGCCGCCACCTCCGGCCGGGCCATCACCGTACAAGGCATTGGCGGCACCGGCGGTCTGAAGATTGGCGCTGACTTTTTAAAGAAGCTCAACCCCAACGCCAAGGTGATGATCAGCGATCCAAGCTGGGAAAACCACCGCGCCCTGTTCCAAAACGCCGGTTTTGAGGTCGAAAGCTACGCCTACTACGATGCCGTCGCACGCGGTGTGAACTTCGACGGCATGTTGGCCTCGTTGAACGCCGCCGTGGCCGGCACCATCGTGGTCCTGCACGCCTGCTGCCACAACCCCACAGGCTACGACATCACCGCCGCCCAATGGGACCAAGTGGTCGAGGTCGTCAAGGCACGCAATCTGACCCCCTTCCTGGACATGGCCTACCAAGGCTTTGGCTACGGCATCACCGAGGACGGCGCGGTCATCGGCAAGTTTGTGGCTGCGGGCCTGAGTTTCTTTGTGTCCACCTCGTTCAGCAAGAGCTTCAGCCTGTACGGCGAGCGCGTGGGCGCGTTGACCGTGCTGTGCGAGTCGAAAGAAGAGGCCGGCCGCGTGCTGAGCCAGCTCAAGGTGTGCATCCGCACCAACTACAGCAACCCGCAAATCCACGGTGCGACCGTGGTGGCCACCGTGCTCAACACCCCCGCGCTGCGTTCCCAGTGGGAGCAAGAGCTGGGCGAAATGCGTGTGCGCATCAAGGCCATGCGGCAAAAGCTGGTCGATGGTCTCAAAGCCGCCGGTGTGCAGCAAGACATGTCCTTCATCACCAAACAAATCGGCATGTTTAGCTACTCCGGCCTGAGCAAGGACCAGATGGTGCGTCTGCGCGACGAGTTTGGCGTGTACGGCACCGACACCGGCCGCATGTGCGTGGCCGCGCTGAACAGCAAAAACATTGACTACGTCTGCGCGTCGATTGCCAAGGTGGTGTAAGCCCCAAGCTGTAACAGGAGCGAATTTACTCCTAAATAAATAGCTGCTAGCGCATGTTGTACATGCGCTAGCAGCTATTTTTACGTCTAAAAATTTAATCCCAAAATTACAGTGCCTGGCCCAACCGGGCAATGCCCTCTTCGATCTTCTCTAGGCCCACCGTGGCAAAGCTCAGGCGCAGGGTGGACACATCGGGGTCGTGGGCAAAAAACGGCGCGCCGGGCACAAAGGCCACCAGTTTTTCGATGGCGCGCTTGGCAAAGGCGCTGGCATCGCGCCCTTCGGTCAGCCGGGCCCAGAAGAACATACCGCCTTGCGGGGCGTTAAAGGTGATGGCGCTACCCAGATCGCGTTGCAGGCTGGCGGCCATGACACGGGCGCGCTCGGCGTAGGTGGTACGCACCTGGATCAGCGTGCCGTCCAGCCGGTTCAGCGTGAGGTAGTGCGCGGCCGTAGCCTGGGTCAGGTTGCTGGTATGGGCATCGCTGAACTGCTTGCACATGGTGGCTGCGGCCAGCAGCGCGGGCGGGGCAATCATCCAGCCCACGCGCAGGCCGGGGCTCAAGATTTTGCTCATCGAACCGCAGTGCGCCAGCCAGTCGCGGCTGCCGGGCACGTCGGCGCTCAGGGCCAGCAGACTGGGGGGGGGTGGCTGGTCAAAGTACAGCTCGCAGTAGGGGTCGTCCTCGACGATCAGCGTTTGGGTACGCACCGCAATTTCCAGAATACGCTTGCGCCGCTCCAGACTCAGCGTGGCCCCGCTGGGGTTGCCAAAAGTGGGAATCAGGTAAACCAGCTTGGGCTTGTGTTGGTCGATGAGCTTTTCCAGTGCATCCACATCCACACCGTCCGCGTCGATGGGCGCGCCGATGAGCTTGGCACCGTACAGGCGAAAGCACTGGATAGTGGCCAAAAAGGTCGGGGCTTCGACGATCACTGTGTCGCCGGGCGAAATCATGGTCTTGCCAATCAGGTCCAGCGCCTGCTGGCTGCCGGTGGTGACGATCAGGCCTTCCGGGGCCACCGTCACGCCTTTGTGGCCCATGAAGAGGCTGAGCTGCTCACGCAGCGGGTTGAAGCCCTCGGTGGCACCGTATTGGAGTACCGCACCGGGGTTGTTGGCCAGTACGAAGGCGGTGGACTCGGCGATACCCGCCACATCGAACAGCGCCGGATCGGGAAAGCCACCCGCAAAGCTGATGATGCCGGGCGTGCCCAGTAGCTTGAAGAGTTCGCGGATGGCGGAGGTTTCGACGTTCTGGAGGCGGTCGGCAAAGTGCAGTGACATGGTGTGTGTTATTCGCTTTCGGGAAGTCATTGTCGCCAATCTGCACACCGGCCTTCTGCATGGGGAAAACGCTGGCTCTACATACCCAAAAGTGCCCCATAAATCGTACAGAATGGGGTGGGATGTAAGCAATTAATTCACCTTCACCACAGGACGCACCATGCCCGACATCGCAGTATTTTTCCAAACGGTCAAGTTGCCCGTCATGTCCGAAGTCGGCCACGCGCTGATCCGCACGCTCAACGATGAAGACGCTACCGGCCCGCAGGTAGCGGCCATCATCGCCAAGGACGCCACGCTCACCGCCAGGCTGCTGCGCCTGGCCAACAGCGCCAGTTTTGGCCTGAGCCGTAGTGTCAGCTCGGTGGGCGATGCGATCAGCCTGGTGGGGATGGGCCGGGTGCGCACATTGGGACTGGCGGCCTCTATGGGCGATGCATTTCCGCCGGTGGAAGGGCTGAGCCAAACCGAATTCTGGCGCAGCTGCATGGTCAGCGCGGGCTATGCGCAGTGGCTGGCAGCCAACCTGGGGCTGGATGGCAGCGAAGCCTGGTTGGCCAGCATGATGGTCCGGCTGGGCGAGATGATGATTGCCCAGATACAGCCCGCCAGCCTGGCCGAAATTGAAAAGCTGCCCCGGCAACCCGGCGGCCGCTGGGAGCGCGAAACCCGGCTGACCGGCTTTAACGAAGGCCAGATCACCGCCGAACTGGCCCGTCGCTGGAACTTCCCCGCCGAGATCGTGCGGGCGCTGGACACCTCGTCAGACCCCATGGAAGCCAAACCCTTCAACCGGCTGGGCGGCATCGTCCACCTGGCCATGCTGCTGGCCGACATGCCCCCCGGCGGCGCAGAGATGCTGGACGCACTGCCCGAAGACGTGGTGAAGGCTTTGCAACTCAACCCCGAGTGGATGCGCGCCAAATTCCCCCTGCCGGACAGTTTCATACAAATGGACTGAACTGCGGTGTAATCCCGGCATGAAACGCGACGCTATTGCCGGATTTTTTGCCACTCTCCAGGCCGCCAACCCGATGCCGGTTACCGAGCTCGAGTACACCAGTGTGTTCGAGCTGCTAACGGCCGTGCTGCTGTCAGCCCAGGCCACCGATGTGGGGGTCAACAAGGCCACCCGCAAGCTGTTTCCTGTGGCCCATACGCCACAGGCGATTCTGGACCTGGGACTGGACGGGCTGGAGAGCTATATCAAAACCATCGGCCTCTACCACAGCAAAGCCAAACACCTGCTGCAAACCTGCCAGATGCTGGTGCAACTGCATGGTGGCCAGGTGCCGCGCACCCGTGAGGCGCTAGAGGCACTGCCCGGTGTGGGCCGCAAAACCGCCAACGTGGTGCTGAACGTAGCCTTTGGTGAGCCCACCATGGCGGTAGACACGCATATTTTTCGCCTAGGCAACCGCACCGGATTGGCCCCTGGCAAGACCCCGCTGGAGGTAGAAAAAGGCCTGCTCAAACGCATCCCGCCAGAGTACATGGTGGACGCGCACCACTGGTTGATCCTGCATGGCCGCTACATCTGCCAGGCCCGCAAACCGCTGTGCTGGCAGTGCCGTGTGGCACAGTTTTGCGACTTTCTGCCCAAGACACCCGCCCCGGGCTGAAGGGGCGGCCTAAACCTTCGCTCTGTACGCCGATTTCGCCGGTTTGGCAGGCTTGCCGGACCCGTTGTCACGCGGCGGTAGGCCCGTGTGCTGCGTCAGCAAACGGCCCTTGGTCACCTTTGAAGCTGTGGTGGTCACCGTGGTGGAGTTCTTCTTGCGGGCGCTCTCGTAGCCACCATCGGTCATCGGCTGGTAGGTGGGGATCAGGTGGTGCTTGCCGTTGCCGATCAAATCAGCGCGGTCCATCGCCTTCAGGGCTTCACGCAGCAGCGGCCAGTTGTTGGCATCGTGGTAGCGCAAAAACGCCTTGTGCAAGCGGCGGCGGCGGTCGCCACGGACGATGTCTACGGTCTCGCTGTCACGGGTGACCTTGCGCAGCGGGTTTTTGCCGCTGTGGTACATGGTGGTGGCGGTGGCCATCGGCGACGGGTAGAAGGTCTGCACCTGGTCGGCACGGAAGCCGTTTTTCTTCAGCCACAGGGCCAAGTTCATCATGTCTTCGTCGCTGGTGCCGGGGTGCGCGGCGATGAAGTACGGGATCAGGTACTGCTTCTTGCCGGCCTCAGCGCTGAACTTCTCGAACAGGGTTTTGAACTTGTCATAGCTGCCGATGCCGGGCTTCATCATCTTGGTCAGCGGGCCTTGCTCGGTGTGCTCGGGCGCGATTTTCAGGTAGCCGCCCACGTGGTGGGTCACCAATTCTTTGACGTACTCGGGGCTTTGCACAGCCAGGTCGTAGCGCAGGCCGGAGCCGATCAAAATCTTCTTGATGCCCTTGAGCGCACGGGCGCGGCGATAGATCTTGATCAACGGGTCGTGGTTGGTACCCAGGTTGGAGCAAATGCCAGGGTAGACGCAGCTGGGCTTGCGGCAGGCAGCCTCGATCTCGGGGCTCTTGCAGCCCAGGCGGTACATGTTGGCCGTGGGGCCGCCCAGGTCGGAAATCGTGCCGGTGAAGCCCTTCACCTTGTCGCGGATGTCTTCCACCTCTTTGATGATGGATTCTTCGGAGCGGCTCTGGATGATGCGGCCCTCGTGCTCGGTGATAGAGCAAAAGGTGCAGCCGCCAAAGCAGCCGCGCATGATGTTCACGCTGAAGCGGATCATCTCCCAGGCGGGTATCTTGGTGGTGCCGTCATGGCTGCCGTTCTCGTCGGCGTAGGCCGGGTGCGGGCTGCGGGCATACGGCAGGTCGAACACGGTGTCCATCTCGGCCGTGGTCAGCGGGATGGGCGGCGGGTTGATCCACACGTCGCGGGCGGTCACGCCCTCGCCGTGGGCTTGCACCAGGCAGCGGGCGTTGCCAGGGTTGGTTTCCAGGTGCAGCACGCGGTTGGCGTGGGCGTAGAGCACCGGGTCGGCCTTGACCTGCTCATAGGATGGCAGGCGGATGACCGAACGGTCACGGGCGGGGACTTTGATTTTGGCCAGTTCACGTGCTTGCGAACGGGCCAAAGCATCGCCCAGCGACGGGCTCATCTTGACCACCGCTGTGGCGGGCAAACCCTGCGGATTGGCTTCGTCCTTGGAGCAGCTAGTGCCCTGCTCTGCCGCCTGCTCAGAGGTGGTTTGGTAGGGGTTGATGTGCGACTCAATCCGGCCCGGCGCATCGACCGAAGTGGAGTTGATCTCAATCCAATCGCGCCCAGTGGGGTCGTCACTGCGGCGGATAAATGCCGTGCCGCGCACATCGGTAATGCTCTGAATCGGCTCTTTGGCGGCCAGGCGGTGGGCCACTTCGACAATGGCGCGCTCGGCGTTGCCGTACAGCAGCAGGTCGCACTTGGCATCCACCACCACGCTGCGGCGCACTTTGTCAGACCAGTAGTCGTAGTGGGCGATGCGGCGCAGCGAGCCTTCGATGCCGCCCAGAATAATCGGCACGTCTTTATAAGCTTCACGGCAGCGCTGGCTGTAGACGATGGCCGCGCGGTCGGGGCGCTTGCCGCCGATGTCGCCTGCGGTGTAGGCATCGTCACTGCGGATTTTGCGGTCGGCGGTGTAGCGGTTGATCATCGAATCCATGTTGCCCGACGTGACGCCGAAGAATAGATTCGGTTTGCCCAGCGCCTTGAACGGGTCGGCGCTTTGCCAGTCGGGCTGGGCGATGATGCCGACGCGAAAGCCCTGCATCTCCAGCATGCGGCCAATCACCGACATGCCGAAGCTGGGGTGGTCTACGTAGGCATCGCCGGTGACGATGATCACATCGCAGCTGTCCCAGCCCAGTTTGTCCATCTCGGCGCGGTTCATGGGCAAAAATTTGGCAGTACCAAAGCGGGCCGCCCAGTACTTGCGGTAGCTGGTCAGCGGCTTGGCGGCGCGCGCGAAAAAAGAAACGTCGACGGGGGCGTTCATGGCTGTCTTTGTGGAGATTAACCCGCGATTTTAAGGCTTGGAGGCATAGACGGCCAGTTTTCCCACGGGAAAGCCCCACGCCAAGCCCTGCAACGGATCGGCTACCCTTGGCCCCCGTCCACATCTTTGCCTTTCGCGCCCTTTTGCATGCACCGCACGATTTTTGACACCCCGGTGGTGAACACCGTTTTACGCGCCCTGAGCCAGGTTTTTCTGAAATGCAGTGGTTGGACCATTGAAGGCGCCCTGCCCCAACATATCTCCAAATGCGTGCTGATCGCCGCGCCCCACACCAGCAACTGGGACCTGCCCTACACGCTGATGACCGCCTTTGTGCTGCGGCTGCATATTTACTGGATGGGCAAGGAGTCGATTTTCAAACCACCTTTTCGGGGCTTGATGCGCTGGCTGGGCGGCATTTCCGTGAACCGCGAGACATCTACAAACATGGTGGCAGCATCGGTACAGGCCATACAGCAAGCCGACCACAGCCTGCAACTGGTGGTGCCACCCGAAGGCTCGCGCAGCCAGGTGCGCTACTGGAAAACCGGCTTTTACTACATCGCGTTGGGGGCCGGGGTGCCAATTGTGCTGGCCTACATGGACTACAGCCGCAAAGTCGCTGGGCTGGGGCCGGTGTTCTACCCCACTGGAGACATCGAGGCCGACATGCGCAGCATCCAGGCCTTTTACGCCCCCTTTAAGGGTAAAAACTCCCGCGCAGAAAATTTATAAAAAAAGTGCTTCTAGCGCATATGCATCATGCGCTATTAGCTATATTTAATATAGCAATCAGCCTAACCCCATTGCCCGGGTAATCACCTCTTTCATGATCTCGTTGGTGCCGCCGTAGATGCGCTGCACCCGGGCATCGGCGTAGGCGCGGGTGATGGGGTATTCCCACATGTAGCCGTAGCCGCCGAAGAGCTGCACGCACTCGTCCATCACCTTGCATTGCAGGTCGGTGGTCCAGTACTTGGCCATGCTGGCGGTGGCGGTGTCCAGGCGGTCTTGCAGTAGCAGTTCGGTGCAGCGGTCGATAAACACCTGGGCTACCTGCACCTCGGTTTGCAGCTCGGCCAGGGTGAAACGGGTGTTCTGGAAACTGGCTACGGGCTGGCCAAACACCTTGCGCTCCTTCACATAGGCCACGGTCCAGTCGATGGCGGCCTGGGCTGCGGCCACGGCGGTGATGGCGATTTGCAGACGCTCCCAGGGCAGCTGCTCCATCAGGCAGATAAAGCCCTTGTTGGCATGCACCGCGCCGCCCAGCAATTGCCCGGCACCCAGGTGCACGTTGTCAAAAAACAGCTCTGCCGTGTCCTGCGCTTTCATGCCCAGCTTCTTGAGCCGCTTGCCCACGCTAAAGCCCGGCATGCCGCGTTCGACCAAAAAAAGGCTGGTTCCCTTGGCCCCGGCCGCCGGATTGGTTTTGGCCACCACGACCACCAAGTCGGCATGCCAGCCGTTGGTGATGAAGGTCTTGCTGCCGTTGAGCCGGTAGCTGCCGTCGGGCTGCTGGAGGGCGGTGGACTGGATGCCTTGCAGGTCCGACCCCGCTGCGGGTTCGCTCATGGCAATCGCGCCCACCATCGCCCCGCTGGCCATGTGCGGCAGGTATTGGGCCTTTTGCGCAGGCGTGCCATAGTGCAGCAGGTAGGGGGCGACGATCTCGCTGTGCAAGCCGTAGCCAATGCCGGTGACCCCGGCGCGGGCCAGTTCCTCCATCTGCACCACCGAATACAGCTTGTCGGCCCCCGAACCGCCAAACTCTTCAGGCATGGAGGCGCATAAAAACCCGTTGGCCCCGGCCGCATGCCACACGGCCCGGTCGACATAGCCCTGGTCCTCCCAGGCGGCATGAAAAGGCACGATTTCTTTCTCTACAAAACGGCGAAAACTGTCCCGAAAGGCTTCGTGGTCGGGGCTGAATAGAGAGCGTTCAATCATGGGCGTGTTTCGATAGATGCTGGGTTGAAGAAGCAATGTAGCGCAGCGCAAGCGGTCCACAGGCTCACATTTCCCCCCATTGGGGGATAAACTTCCGCGCGATCAAGACTGCTAAAACGATAGCGATAATCCCGCCATGCAAGCCCCATCCACCCCCTCCCAGCCGCGTTCGCCCACCGATTTATTCACCTCCTTCACCTGGCTGGCCTTACAGGGCTTTGGCGGCGTGCTGGGCGTGGTGCAGCGCGAGCTGGTGGACAAAAAGCGCTGGCTCACGCAAGAAGAATTCCTGGAAGATTGGGCGGTGGCGCAGATCATGCCCGGCCCGAATGTGCTGAACCTGTCGGTGATGATTGGCGACCGCTACTTCGGCCTGCGCGGGGCCCTGGCGGCCTGCACCGGCTTGCTGGCCGTACCGCTGCTGGTAGTGCTGGCGCTGGCCCTGGTGTATGCCCAATATGCCGACAACCCGGCCGCCATTGGCGCGCTGCGCGGCATGGGCGCGGTGGCCGCCGGGTTGATTTGCGCCACCGGCCTGCGCCTGCTGCGGGCCGTGCGCCTGCATGTGCTGGGCCGCGCACTGTGTGTGCTGCTGGGGCTGCTCACTTTCATCCCCGTGGCCCTGCTGCACTGGCCGCTGGTCTACGTATTGCTGCTGGTGGGCGGTGCGGCCTGCATGCTCACCTACCGAAAGCTCACGCCATGAACCCCGGCCTGCACAGCATCGCCCTGGATGCGCTGGACTGGCTGAACCTGTTCTGGCATTTCATCTCGCTGTCGCTGCTGGCGGTGGGCGGGGCCATCACCGCCGCCCCCGACATGCACCGCTTTTTGGTGGAAGAGCAGCACTGGCTGACCAACGCGCAGTTCAACGCATCCATCGCCATCGCCCAGGCCGCGCCGGGGCCGAATGTGCTGTTCATCGCCCTGATGGGCTGGTACGTGGGGCTGAATGCGGGCGGCTACGCGCTGGCCCTGCTCGGCATGGCCTGCACCATGCTGGGTATCTTGCTGCCCAGCACGCTGTTGATGTGGTTTTCGGCCCGTTGGGGCCAGCGTAACCGCGAGCTGCGCGCCGTGCGGGCCTTCAAACAGGGCATGGCCCCCATCGTGATTGCGCTGATGCTGGCCACCGGCTGGCTGCTGTCCAGCGCCCAGCACGGGCCAGAGCGCGACTGGCCGCTGTGGCTGATGACGGCCCTGAGCGCCTGGGTGTTCTGGCGCACCAAGATCCACATTCTGTGGCTGCTGGGGACGGGGGCGGTGCTGGGCGCGATGGGCTGGGTGTGATGCTATTTATTCAATAGCTACCTGCGCACATTCAATAAGCGCCAGAGGCCGATTCGACCATTAAAAAAGGGCCTCGAAAGGCCCTTTTTAATTTACTTGGATTCTGCTTTGGTGTCGGTAAACCTGCCGTAGCTCTGCAACCGGTCGTAGCGGCGGTCCAGCAGTTCCTTGACCTTCAGGTCGCTGACCTGGCGGTAGGCATCGCCCAGGGCACGCTTGAGGAAGGCAGCCATCTGCTTGTGGTCGCGGTGTGCGCCGCCCACGGGCTCGTTGACGATCTTGTCGATCACGCCCAGGGCTTTGAGGCGGTGGGCGGTGATGCCCAGGGCCTCGGCGGCGTCAGAAGCCTTGTCAGAGGTCTTCCACAAAATCGACGCGCAACCTTCGGGGCTGATGACGGAGTAAATGGAATATTGCAGCATCACCACCTGGTCGGCCACCGAAATTGCCAGCGCGCCGCCGGAGCCGCCTTCGCCAATGATGGTGGTGATGATGGGCACTTCCAGCTGCGCCATCTCGAAGATGTTGCGGCCAATGGCCTCGGACTGGCCGCGTTCTTCCGCGTCGATGCCGGGGTAGGCACCGGGCGTATCCACAAAAGTAAACACCGGCAGGCCAAATTTCTCGGCGGTTTTCATCAGGCGCAGGGCTTTGCGGTAGCCCTCGGGCTTGGTCATGCCGAAGTTACGCAGGCCGCGTTCCTTGGTGTCGCGGCCCTTTTGGTGGCCCAACACCATGCAGGCCGTGCCGTTGAAGCGGGCCAGACCACCGACGATGCTCAGGTCGTCCGAGAAATGGCGGTCGCCGTGCAGCTCCACGAAATCGGTGAAGATTTCTCTCACATAGTCCAGCGTGTACGGGCGCTCAGCGTGGCGGGCAATCTTGGTGATCTGCCAAGGCGTGAGCACGCTGTAGATGTCTTTGGTGAGCTGCTGGCTCTTTTTGCTGAGCTGGTCGATTTCTTCAGAAATATCGACGGCGGACTCGGTCTGCACGTAGCGCAGCTCTTCGATTTTGGTTTCCAGGTCCGAGATGGGTTGCTCGAAGTCGAGAAAGGTTCGTTTAGCCAAAATTTTTACTCCTTATTTTTCGCATCCGGCGCGGGCACGGGTGCCAAAGAGCGCCAAATATACCAAGTTGCCACGCTGCAAAACGGGGCCCAGGCGGCGGCCACTTCGCGGGCCTCGCTGCGGCTCACCGGGTCGCCGGAAAAGTAGTTCTGGCTGATGCCGTTGATCAGGCCCACGTCGTCCAGCGGCAGCACATTGGGCCGCATCATGTGGAAGATGAGGAACATCTCGGCCGTCCAGCGGCCAATGCCCCGGATCGCCACCAGTTCGGTAATGATGGCCTCGTCGTCCATGTCTTCCCAGGCCTGCACGTGCAGCTTGCCGGCGTCGAAATGCAGGGCCAAGTCCACCAGGTATTCAACCTTGCGGGCGCTCAGACCCGCAGCACGCATATCGTCCACTTTGAGCTTGAGCACGTTTTGCGGGGCCATCTGCTCGGGCAGCTTGACGAACTTGCCCCACACGGTTTGCGCGGCCTTGACCGAAATCTGCTGGCCCACCACGCTGCGTGCCAGGGTGGTGAAGGCATCGCCGCGCGTCTCCAGGCAGACATCGCCAAACTGCGGGATCAGGCGCTTCATCACCCGGTCTTTTTTAACCAGGTGTTTGCGGGCTTCGGCCCAGTAGGCGGGGGTGAACACTGCCGCGTCTTCAGCCGCTATCTTTTTAAGAGCTACCACCGCACATTCCACCTGCGCTGGAGGCATAAAACAACTAAATTATGGATCATGCAGCTTCCCAGGTCGTGCCGCTGGCCGTGTCCTTGAGGGCGATGCCCTGGCCCAACAAATGCTGGCGGATGCGGTCGGCTCCGGCGAAGTTGCGGGTGATTTTGGCCTCGGCGCGCTGGGCGATCAGCAGCTGGATCGCTGCGTCATCCAGCACCGTACCGGCTTGCAAAAACGCCTTGGCGCTGCCTTGCAGCAAACCCAGCGTACCGCCCAGGGCTTGCAACAGCCCGGCCAGTTCGGCCGACTGGGTGCGGTTAATTTCAGAGGCCAAATCAAACAGCACGGCCAACGCTTCGGGCGTGCCAAAGTCTTCGTCCATCGCGGCCTGGAAGCGGGCGGCGAACGGCTGGGTCCAGTCAATAACGGCGGGCACTACGGGCACGACCGAATCTAGTGCGGTGTACAGGCGTTTCAGCGCGGTGTGGGCATCGTTCAAATGCATATCGCTGTAGTTCAACGGACTACGGTAATGAGTCCGCACCAAGAAAAACCGCAGAGTCTCCGGCTTTTTAAACTTCTGCAACACGTCGCGGATGGTGAAAAAGTTGCCCAGGCTCTTGGACATCTTTTCGTTGTCTACCCGCACAAAGCCGTTGTGTACCCAGAAGCGGGCCAGCGGCTTGCCGGAGGCACCTTCGCTCTGGGCAATTTCGTTCTCGTGGTGCGGAAACTGCAAATCGGCCCCACCGCCGTGGATGTCAAAGCTCTCGCCCAGGGTTTGGCAGGACATGGCCGAGCACTCGATGTGCCAGCCGGGGCGGCCAGGGCCGAAGTCGCTGGGCCAGATGGCGTCAGTGGGCTCGGTGGGTTTGGCGGCTTTCCAGAGCACGAAGTCCAGCGGGTCGTCCTTGCCGTCCAGCACCGCCACGCGCTCACCGGCGTGCAGCTCGTCCAGCGATTTTCCCGACAGCTGGCCGTAGCCGGGGAATTTGCGCACCGCAAAGTTCACATCGCCCTGCGGCGTGCGGTAGGCCAGGCCCTTGGCTTCCAATGTGGCGATCAGGCCCAGCATCTGCGGCACGTAGTCGGTGGCGCGGGGCTCCAGCGTGGGCGGCTGTATGCCCAGCAAGGCGATGTCCTGGTGCATGGCCAGGGTCATCTCGTCGGTCAGGGCGCGGATGGTGATGCCACGCTGCACGGCGCGGGCAATGATCTTGTCGTCAATATCAGTGATGTTGCGCACATAGGTGACGCGCAGGCCGCTCACCTTGAGCCAGCGCTGCACCACGTCAAACGCCATCATCATGCGGGCGTGGCCGATGTGGCACAGGTCGTAGATCGTCATGCCGCACACATACATACGCACATGGCCGGGCTCGATAGGGGAAAACTCTTCGGTGGCACGCGACAGCGTGTTGTAAATGCGCAAACTCATGGAATCTAGTAGTACCGCAGAACGCATAAAGGTTCGGCGGGCGTGAGAACAAGGGTGGTGGAATCGGGTAGCGACAGACGGCAGGCAAACGGCACAGGGGCGGGGAAAGCGGCAGCAGACCCCTCGGCTACAATCCTTGGCAGTATATCGCCCTGCGTTTGGGCTTGGCCTCATATCCTGTTTGCACTCTTTTGTAGAGGCTTTATGTCACATTCTTTGCCACGTTTTTCTGTTGTTTTGCGCCTTTTTGCGGCCTCGGCGCTTGTCGCCTCGGCGACGGTCCATGCAGACGACTATGGCGATGTCAACCAGTTGCTGAAGGCCGCCAAGTTCACTGAAGCCCAAGCCAAAGCCGATCTGTACCTGGCCGTGAAGCCCAAAGATCCGCAAATGCGCTTTTTGAAGTCGTCCGTGCAGTCTGCCGCTGGCCAGCCTCTTGAGGCCATTGCCACCCTGACCGCCCTGACCCAGGAATTCCCCGAGCTGCCCGAGCCGTACAACAACCTGGCCGTGCTCTACGCCAGCCAGAACCAGTTCGACAAGGCCCGCACTGCACTGGAAATGGCCGTGCGCATCAACCCCGGCTACGCCACCGCGTTTGAGAACCTGGGCGACATCTACGCCAAGCTGGCCAGCCAGTCGTACAGCAAGTCGCTGCAACTCAACGCCAGCAACCCGCTGGCCTCGCAAAAAATAGCTTTACTGAAAACGGTGCTGGCCCCGGCCACCCCAGCCGCGCCTACCAAAACCAAGTAACACGGCACGGGTCGTTCGCAGGGCAGCGCAACCGCTGCCCTTTTTGTCTTTTAAATACTCCACTCCATGACCTTCTCCAACGCCAAACGCGCCCTCTTGGTCGCTTGTGCCCTGTGGGCATCCCACAGCGCTTTTGCCGCCGAAGCACCACAGCTCAAGTTCAGCACCTCGCTGGGCGACTTTGTGGTCGAGGTCTACCCCGATAAAGCGCCCAAGACGGTCGAAAACTTTGTCCAATACGCCAAAGACAAACACTATGAAGGCACGGTGTTCCACCGCGTGATCGACGGCTTTATGGTGCAAGGCGGCGGCTTTGGCACCGACATGAAAGAAAAGGCCACCCGCGCCCCCGTGCCGCTGGAAGCCAACAACGGCTTGAAAAACGACCGGGGCACCATCGCCATGGCCCGCACCAGCAACCCGAATTCGGCCACCGCGCAGTTCTTCATTAACGTCAAGGACAACCCCAATCTGAACGCCCCCTCGCCGGATGGCCACGGCTACGCCGTGTTTGGCAAAGTCGTCAGCGGCATGGAGGTGGTGGACAAAATCCGCGTTGTGCCCACGGGCAATGGCGATGTCCCGAGAACCCCCATCGTTATCAAATCTGTCACCCTCGTTAAATAAAAAAGGAATCCTTGCCATGAGCAACCCTAAAGTCGAATTCCACATTGCCAATCGCGGCGTCATCACCTTAGAACTGGACGCGGAAAAGGCCCCCAAATCGGTTGCCAACTTCCTGGCCTACGTAGCCAAGGGCCATTACGACAACACCGTGTTCCACCGTGTGATCCCTGGCTTCATGGTCCAGGGCGGCGGCTTTGAGCCTGGCATGAAGCAAAAGGGCAGCGACGCCCCCATCGACAACGAAGCAAACAACGGCCTGAAGAACGACAACTACACCGTCGCCATGGCCCGCACCAACGACCCGCACTCGGCAACCGCGCAGTTCTTCATCAACGTGGCCAACAACGGCTTCCTGAACCACACCGCCATCTCGTCGTCGGGCTGGGGCTATGCCGTGTTCGGCAAAGTCGTGTCGGGCGCTGAAGTAGTGGATGGCATCAAGACCGTCAAAACCGGCAACAAGGGCGGCCACGGCGATGTGCCCAATGAAGACGTGATCATTGAAAAAGCTGTAGCCGTCTAATTCGGACTTCAGTTTGACCTCGACCGTGCCCCCCGTGGCGGAGCTATTGGCTCCCAACCACTGGCGCACGGTCGCTTGCATTTCAGACCTGCATTTGCAGGCCAGCGAGCCCGCCACCTTTGCGGCCTGGCAGCGCAGCATGGCCAGCACTAAGGCGGATGCGATCTTCATACTGGGCGATTTGTTTGAAGTCTGGGTCGGCGACGACGCGCTGGATGCCGACCCTGCCGGTTTCGATGCCGCCTGCGTGCAAGTACTGCGCGATACCGCCCGCCAGCGCCCGGTGTTTTTCATGCACGGCAACCGCGATTTTCTGGTGGGCCGCGCCTGCCTGGATGCCTGCGGCGTGACCCTGCTCGACGATCCCACCGTATTGCAATTTGCCGGGCAGCGCTGGCTGCTGAGCCACGGCGACGCACTGTGCCTGGACGATGTGGATTACCTGCAATTTCGCGCCGTGGTGCGCAGCCCGCAGTGGCAACAGAATTTTTTAGCCAAACCCCTGGCCGAGCGCCAGCAGATCGCCCGGGGCATTCGCAGCCAGAGCGAAGAGCGCAAACGCAGCGGTGTGGCCTATGCCGATGTGGACACGGCCGCCGCCATGGAATGGCTGCACGCCGCCCAGGCCACGGTGCTGGTCCACGGCCATACGCACCGCCCGGCGCAGCACGATCTGGAGCACGGCTTGCAACGCTGGGTGATGACCGACTGGGATGCCAGCGCGCATCCGCCACGGGGCGAGTGGCTGTGCCTGTCGGCAGCCGGTGTGCAGCGCGTGCCGCTGGTTTGACACAGTTTTTATATGCCGAATTGGCCTATGGCGCATATAAATACTGCGCAAGTAGCTACACTTTATATAGCACAATCCCAGCTTGGCTCCAAGCTCCACTGCGCTGCCAAAAAATTCAGCAATGTGCGCAATGTGGTCGGTTGGTGGCGGCGCGACAGGTACACGCCGTAAATCCCCAGCGCCGTGGGCTGCCAGTCGGGCAACACCGATACCAGTGCGCCGCTGCGCAGCAGGGGGGCCACCATAAAGGTCGGCAGCATCGCCACGCCACCGCCCGCCAATACAGCCTGTAACAAAGTCGAGGTCTCGTTGGCGCTGAGGTTGCCGCTGACGTGCACCGCCGTTTCTTGGCCATCGCGGACCAGATTCCACTGGCTTTTGCTATACCGCGAATAGGTCAGGCAGTTGTGTCCGGCCAGGTCGTCCAGCACCTGCGGCCTGCCGTGCCGGACCAAATAATCTGGCGTGGCGCACAGCACCGATCGGCAGACCGACAGTTTCTGGGCCATCAGGCCGGGGTCGATCGCATTGGTGATGCGCACCGCCAGGTCGGTCCGGTCTTCGGCAAAGTGCACAGCCTGGTCGCCCAATTGCAGATCCACCCGGGTGCGCGGATAGCGGGCCAGATAGGCCACCAGCGCGGGCGCCAAATGGGTCTGCCCCAGGGCCACGGGCGCGGTCACGCGGATCGGGCCGTGGGGTTCGGTGTCGCGCTGGCCCACCACCTGCTCCACATCATTGACCAGCTCCAGCAGTTGGCGGCTGCGGGCCATGCAAGCCTCACCTGCCTCGGTGAGCGACAAGCGGCGGGTCGAGCGTTGTAGCAAGCGCGTGCCCAGCCAGTGCTCCAGCTCGGCGATATGCCGCGTCACCATGGCCCGCGACATGCCCAGTGTCTCGGCCGCAGCGGTAAAGCTGCCCCGCGTAACCACTTCGCTAAATACGCGCATGGCAGAAATTCGATCCATACCCAGTCCTCACATGGTCCATTCATGCAACAACCCACGGTTGTGCTGGGCGCGATTGAATCACGGAACAACGAAAAAATCCGATAAAAACTGTATGCAATAAATTTCAAAGATACATTCACATACCTAAAAATATTTAAATAATAAGCAACCCAAAGATATACAGCCCCAAACGCAGCATAAGACCCTGTAAAAACAGGCTCAACCAGCCCCGCTACAGGCTCATGCCACGCCATTAGGACTTACGCGTAGAGCGGTTTATTCGCTGACCTTGCCGCGCAGCGCTTTGGTGCTGGAGCGCTGGCTTTTGCCCTCCAGTCGGCGCTGCCGGGAACCATAGGTGGCTTTGGTGGCGCGGCGTACCAGCGGGGCCTGGGCCACGCTGTTGACCAGCGCCTCCAGCCGCTGCAAGGCATCGGCACGGTTCTGGTCCTGGCTGCGGTGCTGCTGGGCCTTGAGCACCACCACGCCCAGCTGGGTGATGCGGCTGTCACGCAGGGCCAGCATCCGTTCTTTCACATCCGCCGGCAAGCTGGACGCAGCAATGTCAAAGCGCAGATGCACCGCGCTGGATACCTTGTTGACGTTTTGCCCGCCTGCACCCTGCGCGCGGATGGCGGTCATTTCGACCTCCTCCGGGTCGATGCTGAGCGGGCGAAAGTAGATCATTTCAGCTGCACGGCGCCAGATACCGTCACCTGCACCGTGCTTTTGCCGGCTTCCACCGGCACGGCCATGTCGCTGGATGCCATCTTGGCCTCCATCGCCATCATTCTCGGGCGCGGCATGCCGCCGGAGTCGGATGCATCCACCGCCACCTCGCGCAGGGTATAGCCCGCAAAGCCAAAGCCCTTGGCAATCTCGCCCGCCTTGGTCTTGAACTGTTCGATCGCCATGGTTTGCGCCTGGCCCTCCACCTGGGCACGCTGGCTGCGGCTGAGGCCAAAGCTGACATTGCCCATGGTCAGCGTACTGATCTTGCCCGCCGTACTGGCGATGCGGGCGAAGTCGCGGCCTTCCAGCACCAGCTCGGTACTGCCTTGCCAGCCGGTGATCTTGCTGTCTTTGCCATAGCGCGGATACAGGCTGAAGTTGCCGGTGCGCACCTCCAGCTGGCCGGGCAGCACGGCTTTTTTGGCCTCGGTGAGGGCCGCGTCCAGCGCCAGCTTGAGCTGGGTTTGCACCACGCCTGCGTCGCTGCCGTCACGGCTGGTGGTCAACACCATCGTCAGCAGATCTTGCTGCACCTCGACCACGCCGCTGGCCGACAACTGCACCACGTTGCGGGGCACTTGGGCCGTGCTGTTTTCTTGAGAAAACACACTTGTAGCGCATATGAATACTGCGCAAGACGCTACTGATTTAATAGCAAAATTCAAAACGATAGGCATGTGGAGCTTTCAGAAAATAAAGGGCCAACAGAGGTAACGCTTGCGGCCCCGATTGCGCGGACTCCACCTGCGACAAAAACGCTTGGCAAAGCACACTGGACCGTATGCAAACTTTGTAACATACTGTCAATGCGAGGTCTTATCACCTATTTTTGACAGTTACACACTGCAAAATCGCCCCTGTTACATATTACCGGTACACAGACTATGAACCAGACTGCCAGCCGCCCCGACAAGATTTTGGTGGTCGATGACGACTCCCGCATCCGTGATCTGCTGCGCCGCTATTTGATGCAAGAAGGCTTTGAAGTGATGCTGGCCGAAGACGGCAAAGCCCTCAGCCGCATCATGCTGCGCGACACCGCCGACCTGATCGTGCTCGACCTGATGATGCCCGGCGAAGACGGTTTGAGCATTTGCCGCCGCCTGCGCGCCGCCAACGACCGCACCCCCATCATCATGCTGACCGCCAAGGGCGAAGACATCGACCGCATCGTCGGCCTGGAAGTGGGTGCCGACGACTACCTGGGCAAGCCCTTCAACCCGCGTGAGTTGCTGGCCCGCATCCACGCGGTGCTGCGCCGCCGCCCGGCCAAAGAAGCCCCAGGCGCGCCCTCTATCGACAACGAAATCATCACCTTTGGCCCGTTTTCCTTCGACCTCGGCTCGCGCACCCTGAACCGCAATGGCGAAGAACTGCCGCTGACCACCGGTGAATTTGCCATGCTCAAGGCCTTGGTGCGGCACCCGCGCCAGCCGCTGTCGCGTGAAAAACTGGCCCTGCTGGCCCGTGGCCGCGAGTTCGAGCCGTTTGACCGCAGCCTGGACGTGCAGGTGTCGCGCCTGCGCAAGCTGGTCGAGGTGGATGCCGCCGCGCCGCGCTTCATCCAGACCGTGTGGGGTGTGGGCTACGTATTTGTACCGGACGGTGCGGGCTGACCCCTTTTGCCTAAATTTCCTTCGCGTCGCGCCGCCGACGAACGACTGGGCGAACCGACCCACTTCTCCAGCGGCACCAGCCCCGCGCCGCTGGAGATGCTGCCCAACAAATCGCATCTGTCACGCCAGATGGTGGTCGTCAGCCTGTTCTGGCGCACCTTTTTTCTACTGGCCGCCCTGTTGATGGGCAGCATGCTGGCCTGGCTGTCAACCCTGCGGGCACTGGACTTCACGCCCCGCGCCGTCCAGACCGCCCAGCAAATCGCCTCGCAAGTCAACCTGAGCCGTGCCGCCCTGCTGCACGTGGATGCCATCGCCCGTGTCTCGCTGCTCAAGACCATGGCCGACACCGAGGGCGTGCGCATCACGCCACGCGAGCCCAAAGACCAGTTTCTGCCATTTGATAACGATGCCCTGAGCGAACGCGTAGCCGTAGAACTAAAAACCCTGCTAGGCCCCAGCACGGTGGTGGCACGCAGTGTGAATGGCATCAACGGCCTGTGGGTGGGGTTCCAGATCAACGGCGATGCCAACTGGCTGCAACTCGACCGCGAGCGCTTCAACCCTGGCAGCAACAAAACCTGGTTCATCTGGCTGCTGACCATCGGTGGCCTGTCGCTCACCGGGGCCGCACTGATTGCCCGGCTCATCAACCGCCCGCTCAAGCAGTTGTCGTTTGCCACCAGCCGGGTGCGCGAAGGCGACTTTGATGCCAGCCACCTGGACGAACGCGGCGTGACCGGCGAGGTGCGCGAGGTGAATATCGGCTTCAACCGCATGGCCCAAAAGCTGGCCAAGATTGAACAAGACCGCGTGGTGATGCTGGCCGGCATTTCGCACGATCTGCGCACGCCGCTGGCCCGGCTGCGGCTAGAGACCGAAATGAGCGTGGCCGACGACGATGCCCGCGACCACATGGTGGCCGACATCGAGCAGCTCGATGCCATCATCGACAAATTCCTGGACTATGCCCGCCCCGGCCACGCCAAGCTCAACCCCGTGTCGCTCAACGAGGTGTTGGAATCCAGCCTGTACGCGGTGCTGGAATACGAAGACATGCGCATCCAGCTGGCGGTGGACGATGGGCTGATGGTGCTGGCCGACGAGGTAGAGCTCGGCCGCGTCATCTCCAATCTGCTGGAGAACGCCCGCCGCTATGGCAAGTCGCCCGACACCGGCATCGCCGTGGTGGACATCGCCGCCAAGGCCCGCGACGACTGGGTGCTGCTGAAGGTACGCGACCACGGCCAGGGGGTTGACCCCGAACAGCTGAGTAGTCTGTCCAAACCCTTCTTTCGGGGCGACACTGCCCGCACCGAAGCCACGGGTGCGGGCCTGGGTCTGTCGATTGTGGACAAAGCCATCCAGCGCATGGGCGGCGAGTTTGAGCTGACCAACACCACATCGGGTGGCTTGGCGGCACATATCAAATTACAGCGCGCGATGAAATAGAAACACCCCCAGGCTGCACACTGCGTGTTTTCGCCACCCCCCTTGCAGGGGGCAACACCAGCAGCCTGGCGGAGCCAGTTCTGCGGTGTTTCTGGAAGGCTTGCTTCCTAACTTGCGTGGTGGCTTAGCGATGGTCAATATTTATATGGAAAGCGTCTTAAGCGCATATACTACCTGCGCCAGTAGCTACACTTTAAATAGCAAAACAGCCGCCCGCGCCTCGATGCTCTGGCCTAGGCCCACCGGGCCCATCTTCTCGGCCGTCTTGGCTTTGATGTTGATTTGCTCCAGCGCCAGCCCCAGCGCAGTGGCGATGCGTTCGCGCATGGCTGGGATGTGCGGCATCATCTTGGGAGCCTGGGCGATGATGGTGCTGTCGATGTTGCCGATCCGGTAGCCCTTGGCAGCCACCCGGCGCAGGGCTTCCACCAGCAGCAGCATCGAGTCCGCGCCCTGGAACTGCGGGTCGGTGTCTGAAAAATGCGTGCCGATGTCGCCCAAAGCCGCCGCTCCCAGCAGGGCATCGGTGATGGCGTGCAAGAGCGCATCGGCGTCAGAGTGGCCCAGCAGGCCCATGCTGTGCGGAATCTCCACACCACCCAAAATCAGCTTGCGGCCCGCCACCAGGGCGTGCACATCCCAACCTTCTCCAATACGAAACGGCATTAATTGGTCCTTGTAGTTAGACGGCTTTGCAGCACGGCCTCGGCCAGCGCGAAGTCTTCGGGGTAGGTTACTTTGAAATTCTGGGCGCTGCCGGGCACCAATTTAGGTTGCAAGCCCAGGGCCTCGATGGCGCTGGACTCGTCGGTGACCTCGGCCCCTGCCGACTCCAGCGCTTTGGACAGCATGCCGATGCGGAACATCTGCGGCGTTTGCGCCAGCCATTTGTCGGCCCGTGGCACGGTGGCGGCCACCCGGCCTTGCACCTCGGTCTTCAGCGTGTCCGGCAGCTTGTGGGCCAGCAGGCCTCCCACGGCATCATCCTGGCACGCATCGATCAGCGCGTTGATCTGCGCCGGGGTGATGAGGCAGCGGGCGGCATCGTGCACCAGCACCCAGTCGCTGGCCAGCGCGCCGTGGTCAAACAGATCATGCAGGCCGTTGTCCACCGACGCGGCCCGGCTGGTGCCACCACAGTCCGATACCACGCAGGGCGCACTTTGGTGCTCAAAAAAATCATCCCCCACCGCCACCACCACCAGCACATCGGCAATGCGTGGCACGCTGGCGAACGCGGCCAGGGTGTGCATCACCATAGGTTGGCCCGCCACGATTTGGTATTGCTTAGGCACATCCGGGCTGCCTGCGGCCATGGCGCGGCTGCCCACGCCGGCGCAAGGAATCAGGGCAAAGAAGCGTGGAAGCTGGGGGGGTATCGGGGAAGTGGAAGCGATAGACATGGCCTGCATTCTAAAATCAGCCCATCCACACCCCCCGCCCTCGTGCCGGGGGGTGTTTTTGCATTCCTGACACTCCACATTGCAGCTTATGGACCTCCCCAAACTCACCCCTGGCAAACGCTTCACCCTGCCCCGCCCCCAAGGCTCGGCCGACGCGGTGCTGCTGGCGCAACTGGCGCTGCGGGACAAGGCACGGGGGTCGCTGACGGCCATCGTCACGTCAGACGCGGCAGACGCACAGCGGCTGATGGACGAGATGGTGTTCTTCGCGCCCAGCCTGCGCTGCGCCCTGTTCCCAGACTGGGAGACGCTGCCCTACGACACGTTTTCGCCGCACCAGGATCTGATCAGCGAGCGCCTGGCCACCCTGTGGCGCATCAGCCAGCGCGACAAAACCACCGGGGCCGACGTGGTCATCGTGCCCGCCACCACCGCGCTGTACCGGCTGGCCCCGCCCAGCTTCATGGCGGGCTACACGTTTTTATTCAAGACCAAGCAAAAGCTCAACGAGGCCAAGCTCAAGGCCCAGTTGACGCTGGCGGGCTACAGCCATGTGACCCAGGTGGTCAGCCCCGGCGAATATGCCGTGCGCGGCGGCCTGATCGACCTGTTCCCTATGGGCAGCCCGGTGCCGTACCGGGTGGATTTGTTCGACGACGAGATTGACAGCATCCGCACCTTCGACCCCGACACCCAACGCAGCCTGTACCCGGTGCCCGAAGTGCGCCTGCTGCCCGGCCGCGAATTCCCCATGGACGACGAGGCCCGCGCCAAGTTCCGCAGCCGTTGGCGCGAACTACTGGAAGGCGACCCGACCAAGAGCCGCATCTACAAAGACATGGGCAATGGCGTGGCCACCGCCGGTATCGAGTACTACCTGCCGCTGTTTTTTGAAGAAACGGCTACGGTGTTCGACTACATCGGTGCCGATGCCACCGTGGTGCTGCACGGCGACCTGGAACCGTCGCTGCAACGCTTTTGGCAAGACACCAAGGAGCGCTACCGCTTGGTGCAGGGTGATATCGACCGCCCGGCCCTGCCGCCCGAGTCGCTGTTTCTGGCCACCGAGCAGTTCTACGCGCTGACCAACCAGCATGCCCAGCTCGCCCTGCGTAATGTGGATGTGACCAGCGACACCGGCTTCGAGCCGCTGCCTGTGCTGTCGGTGGCGCGTGGTGCCGAAGACCCGCTGACCCAGCTGAAAATGCACATCCAGCGCACCCCCCACCGGGTGCTGCTGCTGGCCGAAAGCAATGGCCGCCGCGAGAGCCTGCTGGACCTGCTGCGTGCCAGCCAGGTCAGCCCGCCCGCATTCGATTCGCTGGAAGACTTCCAGACCAGCACCGAAAAAGTCGGTATCGCCACCGCCGCGCTGAACAGCGGTTTCAGCTGGATGGCCGAGGGCATCGACTTCGTGACGGAGACCGAGCTGTTCGCCGCCGGGCCCACCACCCGCCGCCGCAAAAAGCAGGAACAGGTTAGCGATGTCGAAGCGTTGATCAAGGATTTGAGCGAATTGACGCTGGGCGACCCGGTGGTCCACTCGGCCCACGGCATTGGCCGCTACCGGGGGTTGATGCATCTGGACCTGGGCCTGGGCAAAAACGCCGATGGCAGCCCAATGCTGCAAGAGTTTTTGCACCTGGAATACGCCGACAAGGCCACGCTGTACGTGCCGGTCAGCCAGCTCCAGCACATCAGCCGCTACACCGGCGTGAGCGCCGACGAAGCCCCGCTGCACCGCCTAGGGTCAGGCCAGTGGGAAAAAGCCAAGCGCCGCGCTGCCGAACAGGTGCGCGACTCTGCGGCCGAGCTGCTCAACATCTACGCCCGCCGCGCGGCCCGCGAAGGCCACGCCTTCCGCTACTCGCCCAACGACTACGAGGTGTTTGCCAACGACTTTGGCTTTGACGAAACCCCGGACCAGGCCGCCGCCATCCACGCCGTGATCCAGGACATGATCAGCCCGCGCCCGATGGACCGGCTGGTCTGCGGCGACGTGGGCTTTGGCAAGACCGAGGTGGCCCTGCGCGCCGCCTTCATCGCCATCACCGGCGGCAAACAGGTGGCCCTGCTGGCGCCCACCACCCTGCTGGCCGAGCAGCACTACCAGACGCTGGTAGACCGCTTCGCCAAGTGGCCGGTCAAGGTGGCCGAGGTGTCGCGCTTCCGGTCCGGCAAAGAAATTACCGCCGCTCTCAAAGGCATAGCAGACGGTGGCGTGGACATTGTGGTGGGCACGCATAAGCTCTTGAGCGAATCGACCAAGTTTGCCAACCTGGGCCTGCTGATCATTGACGAAGAGCACCGTTTCGGCGTGCGCCACAAAGAGCAAATGAAGGCCCTGCGCGCAGAAATCGACGTGCTGACCCTGACCGCCACGCCCATCCCCCGCACCTTAGGGATGGCGCTGGAAGGCCTGCGCGACTTGAGCGTGATCGCCACCGCACCGCAGCGCCGCCTGGCCATCAAAACCTTTGTGCGCACCGAGGGCAATGGCGTGATCCGCGAGGCCGTGCTGCGCGAGTTGAAGCGCGGCGGCCAGGTGTACTTTTTGCACAACGAGGTGGAGACGATTGAAAACCGCCGCCAGCGGCTGGAAGAGCTGCTGCCCGAGGCCCGCATCGCCGTGGCCCACGGCCAGATGCCCGAACGCCAGCTGGAGGCCGTGATGCGCGACTTCGTGGCCCAGCGCTTCAACGTGCTGCTGTGCTCCACCATCATCGAGACCGGCATCGACGTGCCTACCGCCAACACCATCGTCATGGCCCGGGCCGACAAATTTGGCCTGGCCCAGCTGCACCAGCTGCGTGGCCGGGTGGGCCGCAGCCACCACCAGGCCTACGCCTACTTAATGGTGCCCGACCTGGAAGGCCTGACCAAGCAGGCCCAACAGCGGCTGGATGCGATCCAGAAAATGGAAGAACTCGGCTCCGGCTTCTACCTGGCCATGCACGACCTGGAGATTCGCGGTGCGGGCGAGGTGCTGGGCGAAAACCAGAGCGGCAATATGCTGGAAGTGGGCTTCCAGCTCTACAACGAGATGCTGAATGAGGCCGTGCGCTGCCTCAAGGCCGGCATCGAACCCGACCTGCTGAGTCCCCTGGGCGTGACGACTGAGATCAACCTGCACGCCCCGGCGCTGCTGCCCAACGACTACTGCGGCGATGTGCACCTGCGGCTCAGTTTTTACAAAAAACTGGCCACTGCCAAGACCACCGACCAGATCGACGCGCTGCTGGAAGAAATCGTGGACCGCTTTGGCAAGCTGCCCGCGCAGGCCCAGACCCTCATCGACGGCCACCGCCTGCGCGTGCTGGCGCGGCCCTATGGCGTGGTCAAGGTGGATGCGGCGCCCGGCGTGATCAACATCACCTTCAAAGCCAACCCGCCGATTGAGCCACTGCGCATCATCGAGCTCATCCAGAAAAACCGCCACATCAAACTGGCGGGCAATGAGAAGCTGCGGATTGAGCGGGCGCTGCCAGAGGCTTCAGCCCGGGCACAAATGGTGCGCGACGTGCTGCGCAGCCTGGGCCAGCCCCTGGTAGTAGATGCGGTGCTGGCCTAGCCAAAAACTTCCCGTTACGGTGCATACGCGCACCAATAAACACCTCTTGCGCTCGCTATGCGCCAGGGGAAGCCTTTTTTCGCCCCAATATTTGGCGCGCAACTTGCTTTGGTGCATTTGTTACCTTTTATTTCAGGATTTGCACCATGTCGGGATTTCGCAGTTTTCTAAAAAGTGGCCACTCGCCCACGCTTTTCGCTTCTTTTCTGTATTTTTCATTTTCTTGCTGCATTTGGGTGCTCAACGGCGCGATGGCACCATTCATCTCCGAAACCTTCAACCTCAGCCCCGCCCAAAAAGGCTTGATGCTGTCGATCCCCATCATGGCCGGGGCGCTGATGCGCTTTCCGCTGGGCCTGCTGTCGCAATACATCGGACGCAAAAAAGCCACGCTGGTCGAAATGGGCCTGATCATGGTGGCCATGCTGTTCGGCTTTTTCTTTGTCAAAAGCTTTAACGACCTGCTCGCTATGGGCGTGCTACTGGGCATTGCCGGAGCCAGCTTTGGCGTAGCCTTGTCGCTAGGTTCGGGCTCGTTCCCGCCCAAACACAAGGGCTTGGCGATGGGCCTGGTGGGCGCGGGCAACGTCGGCACGGCGGTATGCGTGCTGGTAGCGCCGCCGCTGGCCCAGGCCTACGGCTGGGTCGCGGTGTACGGCTTTGCAGCCGTGGCGATTGCCATCCCGATGGTGGTGATGGTGATCTACGCCCAGGAACCACCCGATCTGGACCCCCACGCCAGCTTCAAAGAGCACATTTCTTGCCTGTTTGAAAAAGACGGCTGGGCATTCAGCCTGATCTACGCCGTGACCTTCGGCGGCTTCATCGGCCTGATCACCTTCCTGCCCACCTACTACTACGACCAATTTGGTGTAAGCAAGGTGCAGGCCGGTCAACTCACCATGCTGGCAGCCTTCATGGGCGCGGCCCTGCGGGTTTTTGGCGGCTGGATCTCGGACCGCTGGGGCGGTGTCAACACCTTGAACATTGTGCTGATCACCGTAGCCGTCACGCTGGTGGCCGCCGGTCTGGCCGGTGGCTCGCTGGTGCTGACCACGCTGCTGATGATTCTGTGCTTTGCCGCCTTGGGCGCAGGCAATGGCGCACTGTTCCAGCT
This sequence comes from Rhodoferax sp. LB1P47, assembly GCF_056521445.1. NCBI lineage: Bacteria > Pseudomonadati > Pseudomonadota > Betaproteobacteria > Burkholderiales > Comamonadaceae > Rhodoferax > Rhodoferax sp. LB1P47. The sequence goes on from NZ_JBWMAU010000003.1 coordinate 175,237, forward strand.
GGTGCCCCTGCGCTGGCCCCTAGCCACTGCGGTGGCCGGTTCGATGATTGGCGAAATTGGTGCCCTCGGCGGCGGCTTGGTGCCCAACGCGATGGGCCTGTCCAAGCAATACGCAGGCAGCTACATGTGGGGTTTCATCCTCTTTGCCGTACTGGCCGTAGTCATGCTGTTTATGTTGCGCATCATGCAAGTCCGCTGGACCCGCACCTGGGCTGAAAAGGGTGGGCGGGCGCGCAGCGCCTGAGAGCCGTGCAGCCAAAAGTGGGGGTCTGGTCCATGCCCCCGCCACCGAATGTTTCAGCGTAAATCAAGGTGTTACACAAAACCACGCGCAGCGTGTTTGATAATCACTGCATGAAAATGCTGTTCCTATGCACCACAACTGTGCCCTTCCAAAGGATGGGCACGGTCATCCCGTCTCGTTTTTGAAATGTTCAGGGCTTTCTCGACTCCTCTCCAAGACGACCAGAAGCTGCCCGAAATGGTGGCGGCCCAGACCGCCCAACGGCGCACGACGGTATTGACCGCATCGGCGAGCAAGGCCTCCCCCGGCTTGCAACCCACCGAGCGCTTCACAGTCGGCGAGCTCCCCGTGACCACCGTGCCCAACCCACCGGAACGCACGCTGCCCTTGCTGTCGGTCGATGCCCTGCGCGCCAACATCAATGCCAGTGCGCGCTCCAACGTATTGCCGCCGCACACGCTCAGCTACACCCCTTTTGGTGCACGGGCCTTCATCAGCGCTGGTACAGGCGGGCCTACCGTCCTGTTCGAGTCGGGTCTGGGTCACGGCAAAAGTGCCTGGGGCCGCATTTTTAACGAAATCAGCGCCATCACCCACGCCGTGGCCTACGACCGCGCTGGCTATGGACACAGCGAACGCTCCGACCAGCCCCGCGACGGCCTGCAAATCGTGGGCGAGCTTCGGGCCATGTTGCAAATAGAAGAAATCAAGCCGCCTTACGTGCTGGTGGGCCATTCTTTAGGCGGCACCATCGTCAAGCTATTTGCAAAAACCTATCCAGAAGAAGTGGTCGGCGTGGTGCTAGTGGACGCACGCCACGCCGAATTTGCCAAACGCTGCAAGCAAATTGGCCTGCCAAGCATGTTGTATGCCCCGCCCTCTATTTTGTTTGCGATGGCATCCGCCGCCATGCGCGGCGAGTTGGCCTCTGCAACGCTGACCGCCCGGCAGGCACGCCGGGCCGGAGACTTCCCCCCCGTCCCGCTGATCGTGCTCAGCCAGGACCGCGCCGTCAGCCGCTGGCCCGAACGCCTGGGCAAGGTATGGGATGCCAGCCAGCGCAACATGGCCAAAATGTCGCGCCTGGGCCGCATGAAAGTTGTGGAAGACAGCAGCCACAACATCCACCAGGACCAACCCGACATGGTGACCACGGCCATCCTCAGCGTCATCGCCGCCGCCCGCTACGCGCAAGCTAAAAACAAAAGCTGATTACTACTATTTTTATAGCTACTTGCGCAGATGGAATATGCGCTAGAAGCCTATTTCAATAAAAACCACCCGCCCTGCCCCGTCCAGAAACACCGCAGAACTGGCTCCGCCAGGCTGCTGGTGTTGCCCCCTGCAAGGGGGTTGGCGAAAAGTGCTTGCGCTGAGCCTGGGGGTGAGCCAATTCACTGGGACAATAAGGGGGTGACCATCCCCCATACCTTCATCCAGGAACTCATCGCCCGCGCCGACGTGGTCGAGATCGTTGGCCGCTACGTGCAGCTCAAAAAAGGCGGTGCCAACTTCATGGGCCTGTGCCCATTCCACGCGGAGAAGTCGCCCTCCTTCTCGGTCAGCCCGACCAAGCAGTTCTACCACTGCTTCGGCTGTGGCAAGAGCGGCGACGCGTTGCGCTTTTTGATGGACCACGCGGGCATGACCTTCATCGAAGCCGTGCAAGACCTGGCCCAGCAATTCGGCATGCAGATCCCCGAAGACGATGCATCCCCCCAAGACCGGGCCCGCGCTGCCGAACAAAAGCAGAAGCAAGCCACCCTGACCGACGTGCTGGAGCAGGCCTGCACCGCCTACAAAAAGCACCTGCGCGACTCGCCCCGCGCCATCGACTACTTCAAGGGCCGGGGCCTGTCGGGCGAAATCGCCAAGCAATTCGACCTGGGCTACGCACCCGAAGGATGGCGCAGCCTGGCGGGCGTGTTTCCTCGTTACGACGACCCGCTGCTGGCCGAGAGCGGCCTGGTCATCACCAGCGAAGACGATCCCGAGAAGCGCTACGACCGCTTCCGCGACCGGGTGATGTTCCCGATCCGCAACGTCAAGGGTGAATGCATCGGCTTTGGCGGCCGGGTGCTGGGCGACGACAAGCCCAAATACCTCAACTCCCCCGAAACCCCGGTCTTCAGCAAGGGCCGCGAGCTCTACGGCCTGTTCGAGGCCCGCAATGCCCTGCGCGACGCAGGTTACGCCCTGGTCACCGAAGGCTACATGGATGTGGTGGCGCTGGCGCAGCTGGGATTTCCCAACGCGGTGGCCACGCTGGGCACGGCTTGCACCACCGACCATCTGCAAAAATTATTCCGCTTCACCGATGCGGTGGTGTTCAGCTTTGACGGCGATGCGGCGGGCCGCCGCGCCGCCCGCAAGGCGCTGGACGGCGCGTTGTCGATGGCCACCGACGTGCGCAGCTGCAAATTTTTGTTCCTGCCCGCCGAGCACGACCCCGACAGCTTCATCCGCGCGCATGGCCGCGACGCGTTTGCACGTTACGTATCCGAGGCAACGCCGCTGAGCCGGTTCTTGATCGAATCCATCCGCGAAGGTTGCGAACTGCACACCGCCGAAGGCCGCTCCCTGCTGGCCAGCAACGCCAAACCGCTGTGGAGCCAGCTGCCCGAAGGCGCGCTCAAGCGCCAACTACTGGGCGAAATCGCCGACCTGGTGCAGATCAGCAGCAGCGAACTGACCGATGTATGGAGCGGCAAAGCCATCGGCAGCCGCCCCGAAGGCAAAGGTAGCAAAAAATATAGCACCCCGTACACACCCGGCAAGCGCTACGAGCCAAAACCACCCCCCATCGGCTCCGACAGCGCTGGTCGCCGTAAGCCCGCCAGCCGGGCTGACCACGCCGCCCGGCAGCTGCTGTCCAACGCTACCGGCTGGGACAGCCTGACCCACGAAGACCACGCCTTGCTGTGCGAGCTACCCCCGCCCTACGGCGCATTGTTCGTCTGGCTGGAAGCCCAGCAGCACGCGCACGGCCCGCAAGCCTGGGAGGCACTGCGCGCGGGCGTACGCGGCCAGATGTTTGAAGACCTGGCTCTGCGCCTCATGTCGGGCCCAGTGCCCAGCAACGCGCCCGAAGCGACCGAGGCCACCGAGACCGTGATCGACATGGAGGCCCTGCAAGAGCTGCGGGCCCTGCTCAATCTGATGCTAATCGACCAACTCAAGCAGCAAGAAACCGAAGCCCTGGATGCCGCCAAGTCCGATCCCTCGGCCCTGGAGCGCTACCGCACCCTGAACCGCCGCCGCCTGGAACTCACGGCCATCAAAGTAGGCTAAAAGTCCGCAAATAGGGCTTGTATTTTGGCGTTCAGGCTATAATCTAAGGCTAACTGCTTGACAAGAGCGACAGCAACACCTCCGGATACGGCCACTAGCTGCCACAGCGCGCACCGGCCACCCCACCGCAAGGACTGCCTGCAAAGATTTCTTAAAAAAATTTTGCAAATGATCGCCCGCCCATCTTGTCCGCTTTTGTGGGGGTGTATGCCTACACCGCCCGCAAAACCCGAAATTGCCCCTGCCTGCCCGTACGTTTGCCGCCGCGCACCCCAGCACCGGGTGATCCGTTTGTTTTTTGATGTCCAGAGGTCGTTTGCCCATGCCTAGCCCAAAGTCCGATAAATCCGCAAAACCCGTAGTTGCCGATGGTGCCGCCGCCGTCTCTGCCCCCAAGGTTGTGGTCAAGCCCGCGATCAAGGTCAAGGTATCCAAACTAGCCGCTGCACCAGAGGTCGTCGCCGTCGAGGCCGAAGCCGCGCCAAAACCGGTCCGCGCGCCCAAAGTCATCACCATGCCAAACGCCAAAGTCGCCGCCAAAGTCGCCGTGCCGGCCAAAACAGCCAAGGCCGCACCCGCCGCAGCCGCACCCGCCAAAGTCAAGCCCGCCGGTGCCAAGCGCGGCCCCAAGCCCAAGGGCTCCATCTCCACCGAAATCAACCTCGATGATTTGATCGAGATCGAGGAAGATCCGGTCGAAGAAGTGCCGGTTCAGCTCAGCCCCACCGGCGAGAAGATCAAGCCACTGCGCATGAAAATCAGCAAGGCCAAAGAGCGCGCGCTGATGAAGGAATTCGGCCTGGACGAAACCGTCCTGAGCGAAGAAGACCTGGCCAAGCGCCGCCTGCGCCTAAAAGCCCTGATCAAGCTCGGCAAAACCCGTGGCTACCTGACGCACGGCGAAATCTCTGACCACCTGCCCGACAAGCTGATCGACGCGGAAACAATGGAAGCGGTGATCAACACCCTGAACGACCTGGGCGTGGCGGTGTACGAACAAACGCCCGATGCCGAGTCGATGATCCTGACCAACAACGCCCCCGCCGGCAGCTCGGAAGAAGAAGCCGAAGAAGCCGCCGAAGCCGCCTTGAGCACCGTGGACAGCGAATTTGGCCGCACCACCGACCCGGTGCGCATGTACATGCGTGAAATGGGCACGGTCGAACTGCTGACCCGCGAAGGCGAAATTGAAATCGCCAAGCGCATCGAAGGCGGCCTGATGCGCATGATGGAAGCCATCAGCGCCAGCCCGGCGACGCTGGCCGAAGTGTTTACCTTGGGCGAGTCAATCCGCGACGGCAAGGTCGTCATTTCCACCATCGTGGACGGCTTCTCGAACCCCAACGAAGCCGACGATTACGTGGCCGAAGAAGACTTCGACGAATTTGACGCAGCCGACGACGACGACGGCAAGGGCGGCTCCAAGGCGCTGACCAAGAAGCTCGAAGAGCTGAAAAAAGAAGCCCTGACCCGCTTCGACACCCTGCGCGACCTGTTCGAGAAGGTCCACAAGATCTACGACAAGGAAGGCTACGGCACGCCGCACTACACCAAGGCCCAGGCGGCTTTGAGTGAAGAGCTGATGACCATCCGCTTTACCGCCAAAACCATCGAAAAGCTGTGCGATTTGCTGCGCAGCCAGGTGGACGACGTGCGCAAGAAAGAGCGCGAACTGCGCCGCATCATTGTGGACAAGTGCGGCTACCCGCAAGAGAACTTCATTGCCGATTTCAGCGGCCGTGACAAGGCGGGCAACAAAGCCGTGTCGTACCTGCTGGACCTGAAGTGGATCGAACGCCAAACCGCTGCGGGCAAGCCCTGGAGCTCCATCATGGGCCGCAACATTCCGCCCGTGCAGGATTTGCAGCAAAAGCTGACCGACCTGCAATCTCGCGTGGTGGTGCCCCTGGACGAGCTCAAGGGCATCAACAAGCGCATGAACGAAGGCGAAACCTCGTCGCGCAATGCCAAGAAGGAAATGATCGAGGCCAACTTGCGCCTGGTGATCTCTATCGCCAAAAAGTACACCAACCGGGGCCTGCAGTTCCTGGACTTGATCCAGGAAGGCAACATCGGCCTGATGAAGGCGGTGGACAAATTTGAATACCGCCGGGGCTACAAGTTCTCCACCTACGCCACGTGGTGGATTCGCCAGGCCATCACGCGTTCGATCGCCGACCAGGCACGCACCATCCGTATACCGGTGCACATGATCGAAACCATCAACAAGATGAACCGCATCAGCCGCCAGCACTTGCAAGAGTTTGGTTTTGAGCCCGATGCCTCCATCCTGGCCGAGCGCATGGAGATCCCGGAAGACAAGATCCGCAAGATCATGAAGATCGCCAAAGAGCCGATCTCCATGGAAACGCCGATTGGCGATGATGACGACAGCCACCTGGGTGACTTCATCGAAGACGGTGCCAACACCGCGCCCATCGAAGCCGCCATGCAAGCCGGTCTGCGCGATGTCGTGAAGGACATCCTCGACAGCCTGACCCCGCGCGAAGCCAAGGTGCTGCGCATGCGCTTCGGCATCGAGATGAGCACCGACCACACACTGGAAGAAGTGGGTAAGCAGTTCGACGTGACCCGCGAACGCATCCGCCAAATAGAAGCCAAGGCACTGCGCAAGCTGAAGCACCCCAGCCGCAGTGACAAGCTGCGCAGTTTCATCGACACTCTGTAAGTCAGCCAACTCCAAACGCCCCCGCCTGCCAACGCAGCTGGGGGCTTTTTTATGCATAAAATCGACTTCTACCGCATATTCCACCAGCGCAAGCAGCTATGAAAACAGTAGTAACCCAATCTCCCCCGCTCCCCGCACTCTGGGTAGCCTGCCTGTGCGCCGACTGGTGCGGGAGCTGCCGCGACTACCAGCAGCGCTTCGAGCAGGTGGGGCGCACGTTTGCCGGTGCGCAATTTGTCTGGGTGGATATTGAAGACCAGGCGGATCTGGTGGACCCCATCGAGGTGGACAACTTCCCTACCGTGCTGGTGGTGGTGGACGGTGCAGTGCGCTTTTTTGGCAGCATTACGCCGCAAACTGAGACGCTGCAACGGCTGGTGCAGGCGCAACTGGAAGCCCCTGCGGTATCCCCCGCCAACACGGCTGTGGCCGCACTGGCACAGCGATTACGGGGCTAGTACAGCGTCGTCCGCCTCGTCACGGCCTTGCGCAAGGTAGTGCTGCACCAAGGCAAAGAACCGGTCGTAAAACTTTTCACTGGATACGGTTTCGCTGCCCACCCGGACCATCGCATCGTTGCTGGAGCTCACCGGTACCGACACCGAGCCCAGCGCACCTACGCCCAGACTGGCCGAGGTATTGCTCTTTTTGAGGGCGTAGCGGTCTTGTAGCGCGGTGACAAAGCCCAGGCTGAGCTTGCCGTCCCGGCTCTCGGACGCGCAGACCACGCGGATGTCCATTTGCACATGGATTTCGTTTTCGGGCTGGAAGTTCTTTTGGCCCTGCACCAGCTCCTTGGCGGCAGTGGAGATCACATAGCCCTGGCTCAACAAGGCGCGCCGGGCCGCTTCGCAGGTGTCGGCCGGGCTGGCATCGAACATGCGCGAGTACTTGCCCGCCGAGTTGAACTCTTCTTGCTGGGCAATCGGCTTCATGGCGGTGCTGCAACCCGCCCCGCACGCGGCCACCAACAGGCAACATAGGCTAGCGCGCATCGTCAATCTTCGGGAAGGTCATAGACCGTGTCCGACCCGGACAGCACCGACAAGTTCAAAGGCCGCACCGCCCCCATCCACATCGCAAAATCGCGGTGGTCGATCAGATCGTTGCCCGTGATGGGGTGGATGAACACCACCAGACCGCGCCGGTGCATTGCAAGCCAGGGCACCAGCTCGGCAAACACCGTTGGTGCGAAGGCCAGCTGGCAGCTGCCGTCCGGGTGCGGGCCGACCGGACCAGGGTGGACCCGGCCCATCACTAGTTTGAAGCGGCTGGCGGCCTCCAGGCACAGGGCCCGGCCCTGCTCCAGCGTAGCCGTATCAAAGTAGACATGGGCGTGGAAGCCCTTGATACGGCTGCTGTCGCTCATGGGGCGCGGTGCAGGCGCGGGCTGGCCAGGGCGACCACTTGCTCGTTGATGGCGGTGTCCACGTTGGGATGCCGCGCCGGGGCACTGGGCAGCTGCAGCAAGACGCGCAGCTGGCCCACGTCTTTGGCGCTGGGGGCGGCCTTGATTTGGGCAATGGCGGCCTGGGCGTTGCCGGTACGGATCACGGCCAGCATTTTGGTGACCCATTCGCTGGGCCCGGATTTGTGTTTGGACATACGTCTATTTTGTCACCATGCAAAAACGACAACGCCGCGTAGACGGCCCGAAGGCCCGCCTACGCGGCGTTGTGGCTTACGAAGAGCGTAAGAGGGCTTAGCCTTGGCGGGCGCGCTTACCGGGGTTCTTCTTGCTACGGGTCGCGACACCGCGCTCCAGGCTGCGCTTTTGGCCACGGCTGACGGGGCTGGCGTAGCCGGGCATGGGCGTGGGCTTGGGGGAAGCGCGACGTTCTGCTTCGGTACGGGGTTCTTGTGCCATTTTGAAATTACTCCATTGAAAATTAGAAAACCCGCAATTAGGCCACAACCGCGAAGGCGATTTCCCCAATTACCGGTTTAAATTGAAATTAGCCTGCTGCTGCCTCGTCCATCGCCTGGCACGAAGGTGCGCACACGGCTTGCGATTTGCCCAGCACTTTACGGGTGCCCATGAGGGAGCGGGTACGGTGTTTACCGCACAAAAAGCACGACATGGTAGCGCCGCCAAAGGATGCCGCAGCCGCAAAAGGGGAACCAGAGGCTTTGGACTTGTAACGCAGGCCGTCGGCCAGCATGGCAGTTTTAGAATCAGCTTTCGCCATGGATAGTGCCTTTGTTGTGTGCCAACCTACGAGGTTTGGCAAGGAAATAATTCGCCATACGGCAGAATTGAAGGCTGCATTATCCTCTTGATCCGCATGCATCCAAGCAAAGCCGGTGTATACCGTGGGTTACCCGGGGTTGTTTTATCCTCAACTTGAAGGATGTTTTTCCTGCCAAGCGATTGACAGCTGCATAACAGTACATCTTAATTGCTATTATTTTAATAGCAATTAACGCAATTCAATCAAACGCTACAGCCTTGTTTCACCCTATATTTCGCCATGCCAATACTCCGGCACGCTGGGCATAGCGCACGCGGGCATCCAAGGCCTCCACCTGCACCCGTGCCGGGCGCCCGCCGTAGACGGCCGCCGCCAGCCAGTCGCACTCCTGTTGCAAGGCGGCCTCGTCATTTAGCCGGGTGTGCCACACCTTGTGGGTCGCATCCCAGCGGTAACCGCGTTCTTTCAACGCATCTTTGGCGTCAAACGGTGCGCCGGTGGCCTGCAAGCGCAAGCGGGTACCCTCAGCGGCGGCCAGCAGATGCGCCAGGCCGCTATGACCGGCCACGGGCATGGGGGCTTGCAGCACGGCCAGCAGGGCATGGCAGTCCATCTCTGCCCGGTGTGCGTCGTAGAACAGGCCCAGGTCCAATGCCAGGGCAGTGAGCTTGGCGGAGTCACGGCCCTCCTGCTTCCAGTCGATATCGGCAAACGAGCAGGCCCAGGCCTTGGTGGCAAACGCGGGCAGGCGGGCTTCGACAAACGGACGGTCAAAACCGGCGTTGTGCGCCACCACCAGGTCTACACCATCCAGCAGCTCGGCGATGCGGGCCTCATCCAGCGCCTGGCCCGCCACCATGCTGTCGTCGATGCCGGTGATCTTGCGGGCGATGTCAGGGATGGGCTGGCCGGGGTCTTCCAGGCCGTCGTACACCTGCACGCTGCCGCAGGGCAGACCGGTGGCGGTGTCGATATCGACGCGCAGCAGGGCCAGCTCAATGATCTTGTCGCGGCCGTGCTCCAGGCCGGTAGTTTCGGTGTCCAGCACCAGCAGGCGTTGGATGCCCTGGGCAGGCACGGCGGTGAATTGCAACTGCGGCACCAGACGGCGCAAGACACGGTAGTCAGGGTTTTTTTCGAGTTGCTGCGCCAGGGCTTCGGTGTCTATCGCCACGGGCACCACGGCCATCGACACCACGGCGACAGGCACAGGCGGCAGAACTACCGCTGCGGGGGGGATTGCCACAGCCGGGGACTCGGCAAACAACAGGCTGAGTTGCTGTTGCGCATCGGCCACCAGGGGCTTGTGTTTACGGGGCGATTTGGCCGGGGAAGAAGGCATCGAATAACGCACAAAAGGAAAAGGTCGCGAGTGTACGCGCCCTACCCTCTGTGCGCGTCCTAGCCGCGCCCGGCCAGCACAATCGCCTCGCGCGATAAGCCGTCTATCTTGCCGGTGATGCCGGTCAGCACGTTGGCTACCACGGCAAATTCACGGCCGAATTGACCTGCGCGGGCGGCGATCACCAAGGCGTTAAAGCTCACCACCTTGGCTTCGCGGGCGACGTTCTGGATGTCGCTGACGATGCCGGTCAGCTCGCGCATCATGTGGTCGGATTTGTTTTTACTGATTTCATCGAACACGGTGGTGGCTTTGTTCAGCGCATCCAGCACCGAGTCGGTGTGCGCGACCACCTGGGCCACCGATTCGGCCTGGCGGCGGTCGCGTTGGGCGATGTGCTCCAAGGCAGTGCGCACCAGCTTGGAGAATGCCTGGATGCTGCCGCCCACGCCCTGCACATCGTGGTACACGGCCTCTACTTTGCGGGCATTGGTATCGTCCAGCTTTTTGGGCACTTGCAGTAGCGTCGCTTGGCTTTCGTTGAACAGGGCCAGGGTGCGTTCGGCGGCCTGCAACTGGGCTTTATCGCCCTGCAAGGCCAATACCGTTTGCAACACCATGCGCTGCGACAGCATGCGCTGGCGGGCCGCCATGTTGACGATGGAGATGCCCGTATGCGCGGGCATGGTGGTGGCCAAAGACCGGGGGCTTGGGTGCATGGATACCTCCTTAAACAGCCTAGACAAAATTTAGTAATGTCCATGATGCAAATCCCATGCCACCGTTACATAAGGTTACGAAAACTCCTCGGTATCCACTTCGGATTGCGACTGCGCGTTATAGCGACCGGCGGTGATGGCTTGGGGGGCCATGAGCGCGTCCAGGTGGGCCAGGGTTTCTGGCGACAAAACCACATCGGCAGCTGCCAGGTCCTCCATCAGATGGGCCAGGCTGGTGGTGCCGGGGATGGGCAGGATGTGCTCACCCTGGTGCAGCAACCAGGCAATGGCCAGCTGGGGCAGGGTGCAACCGGCATCCGTGGCGATGGCCTGTAGGCGGGGCAGCAGGCGCAGGTTGGCGGCGTAGTGGTCGGGGGCAAAGCGGGGCATGCTGCGGCGGATGTCTTTGGCATCCAGCGTGGCCACGTCGGTCAGCGTGCCGGTCAAAAAGCCGCGCGCCACCGGGCTAAAGGCGACGAAGGCGATGCCCAGCTCTTTGCAGGCTTGCAGTACCGCGATCTCGGGGTTGCGGGTCCACAACGAATACTCGGTTTGCAGCGCGGTAATGGGGTGCACGGCGTGGGCTTTGCGCAGAGTGCTGGCGGATACCTCGGACAGGCCGATGGTTTGCACCTTGCCCTGGCGCACCAGGTCGGACAGCGCGCCCACGCTGTCTTCGATGGGTACGGTTTTGTCCCAGCGGTGCAGGTAGTACAGGTCGATTACGTCGGTGCGCAGACGGCGTAAGGCTTCTTCGCAGGTGCGCTGGAGGGTGGCGGGGCGGCCATCAATGACGCGCTTGCCGTCTACACCGGTCATGCCGCATTTGCTGGCCAAAGTGAATTGGTGGCGGTGCCTGGACAGCACTTTGCCGACCAAATCTTCGTTCGCGCCAAAGCCGTACAGGGCTGCGGTGTCGAACAGGGTGACTCCCCGGTCCAGGGCCTGCATCAGCACCGCTTCGCCCTGCTCTGCCGATACCGGCGCACCGTAGGCATGGCTGAGGTTCATGCAGCCCAGGCCGATGGCCGACACGGTAAAAGGGCCGAGGGCACGTGTTTTCATAGTCAAAAGTCCTTCTAGCGCTTATTAAACATGCGCATGCAGCTATATTTTTAATAGTAAATCAAACAACCGCTTCTTCGGGCGTGAGCACCGGGCCGGTGCCGCTGAAGCGCTCCAGCGTGAGGTAGATCACCGGGGTGATGAACAGCGTGATGGCCTGCGAGAACACCATGCCGCCGACCACCGCCAGGCCCAACGGCTGGCGCAGCTCGGCACCGGCACCCAGGCCCAGGGCGATGGGCAGCGCGCCCATCAGTGCAGCCAAGGTGGTCATCATGATGGGGCGGAAGCGCAGGATGCAGGCCTCGCGGATGGCCTGCTCGGGGGTCATGCCCTGGTGGCGCTGCGCGTCCAGCGCAAAGTCGATCATCATGATGGCGTTCTTTTTGACGATGCCGATCAGCAGCACGATGCCGATGGTGGCGATCAGCGTCAAATCTTGCCCAAACAACATCAGCGTAGCCAGCGCGCCCACCGCTGCCGACGGCAGCCCGGCCAGGATGGTCAGCGGGTGGATGTAGCTCTCGTACAGCACACCCAGCAGCACGTAGATGACCAGCAAGGCCGCCAGCACCAGCACCATCTGGCTGCCCTGCGAACTTTGGAACACCGCCGCGTCGCCGCCGTAGCTGGTGATGATGCTGCTGGGCAGGTTGATGGCCCGGCTGGCCTCGGTGATGCGGGCGGTGGCGGCGCCCAGGGCCGCGCCGGGGGCCAGGTTGAACGACACCGTCACCGCCTGCAACTGGCCCACGTGGTTGATCGAGGTGGGCCCCACCGTGCGGGTCACGGTGGTAAAGCTGCTCAGAGGCACCAGCGTGCCGTTGCTGGAGCGCACGTATATGCCGCCCAGGGCCCGCTCGTCCTGCTTGGCCTCGGGGGTCACTTCCATGATTACCTGGTAGCTGTCGGTGGGCAGGTAGATGGTGGACACCTGGCGCTCGCCAAACGCGTTGTACAGCGCGGTGCGGATGCTGTCGATGGACACGCCCAGGGTGTTGGCGGCGTCGCGGTCGATCTTGAGCTGGGCGATCAGGCCGCGCAGCTGGGCATCGCTGGTGACATCTCGAAACAACGGGTCGCCGCGCAACTGCTCCTGCAACTGGGTGGCCCAGGTGTTGAGCTCATCGGCCTTGATGCTTTGCAAAATGTACTGGTACTGCGCCTTGCTCTGGCGGCCCCCGAGTTGCAGGTTTTGCACCGGGCGCATGAACACGTTGATACCGGCCACGCCACGCAGCTTCTTGCGCAGGCCCTCCACCACCTCTTTCATCTTCGGCCGCTCGCTTTGCGGTTTGAGGTTGATGAACATGCGGCCGCTGTTCTGGGCGTTATTGCCGCCGTTGAACGAGCTGACGGTAAGCACACTGGGGTCCGCCCGCACGATGGCGGCGGCACGCTCTTGCAGCGCCACCATAGCGGGGAAAGAGATGTCTTCGGATGCCTCGGTGGTGACCTGGATCTGGCCGATGTCTTCTTCGGGGAAGAAGCCCTTGGGGATCACGATGGCCAGCCAGATGGTGGCCACAAACGTGGCCAGCGCCAACAGCAGCACCAGCTTGCGGTAGCGCAACGCGGCATCCAGCCAACGGGTGTAGCCGGCCAGAAATTTGTCGAACCCCACCTCGAAAGAGTGGACGATGCGGCCCGGCGGCTTTTTGTGGGTTTCGTCACTCAAAAAGCGGCTGGCCAGCATGGGCACCAGGGTCAGCGACACAAAGGCCGACACCACGATGGACAAGCCCACCACCACCGCAAATTCATGGAACAGCAGGCCGATCACACCGGGCATGAAGAAGATCGGGATGAACACCGCAATCAGCGAGGTAGACATGGACACAATTGTGAAGCCCACCGCCCGCGAACCGCGCAGCGCGGCCTGGAACGGTGGCTCGCCGTTTTCGATGCGGCGGATGATTTCCTCCAGCACCACAATCGCGTCGTCCACCACCAGGCCCACGGCCAAGGTGAGGCCCAGCAGGGAGATGTTGTCCAGGCTGTAGTTCATGCCCCACAGCAAGGCCACCGCACCCACCAGCGATACCGGCAGCGACAAGGCCGGGATCACCGTGGCCACAAAGCGGCGCAGGAACAAAAAGATCACCAACACCACCAACACCACCGTACCCACCAGGGTGAGGGACACGTCGTGCAGCGCTTCGCGCACCGACTTGGAGCGGTCGTTCACCGGGGTCATCTTGATCGACTGCGGCATCTGCGCCTGCAAGCCGGGCAAGGCGGCCAGCACCTTATCGACCACCTGCACTGTGTTGGCACCGGGCTGGCGCTGTATGGCCAGAGTGATGGAGGGCTCGCCGTTCAGGGTGGCCCAGCTTTTCAGGGTTTCCAGGCTGTCTTCCACGGTGGCCACGTCGCGCAAGCGCACCGGGTTGCCGCCCTTGGTACTGACGATCAGGTTGGCGAAACCGGCGGCATCTTGGAGTTGGCGGTTGGCTTGCAGCACCAGGGTTTGGTTGGGGCCGTCCAGCGTGCCCACGGGGGTGTTGACATTGGCGGACTTGAGGGCGCTGCTGAGCTCGTCCAGCCCGATATTGCGCGCCGCCAGGGCCTGCGGATTGACCCGCACCCGCACGGCAAAACGCTTGGCGCCAAACACATTCACCTGGGCCACGCCTTGGATGGTCGAGAAGGTGGGCGAGATCAGGTGCTCGGCAAAGTCTTGCAGGTCGGCCGGGGCCAGCGAGGGCGAGGTCATGGCCACCAGCAAAATCGGCGCGTCGGCCGGGTTCACCTTGCGGTACGACGGCGGGTTGCTCATGTCGTCGGGCAGGGAGCGCTGGGCCCGCAGCAGCGCGGCCTGCACATCCACTGCCGCCGCGTCGATGTTGCGGCCCTCGTCGAATTCCAGCGTCAGCGAGGTGCTGCCCAAGGTGCTGGTGGAGCTGATGGTTTTCAGCCCCGGCACGGTCTGGAACTGCTTCTCCAACGGCAGCGCCACCGAGGTAGCCATAGTTTCGGGGCTGGCCCCGGCCAGGCTGGCCGAGACGTTGATCACCGGCGTGTCGTAACTGGGCAGCGCCGCCACCGGAATACTGCGAAAGCCAATCACCCCGGCCAGCACGATGGCCAGGTTCAGCAGCACCGTCATCACCGGACGGCGGATAAAGAGTTCAGAGAAGTTCATGGTGCAGCCGACTTCGAGGCTGCGCTGCCAGGGGCGCTGGCCGACTTTTGCGGGCCGGGGGCCCGCTCTACCACCCGTGCCCCGGGGCGCAGGTTCTGCTTGCCGTCTAGCACCACCACATCGCCCGCCTGGATGCCGGTGACGGCCGCATCCAGCCCTTGGGCATACACCTGTTGCACCGGCTTGGACACAGCCTTGCCGTCTTCCACGGTGTAGACCACCGTGCCGCGTGCGCCCTGGATCAGCGCCGCCTGCGGCACCACAACTGCGTCTTTGAGCGTGCTGACGGTTTGCGCCACCTCCACAAATGCGCCGGGCCAGAGTTTGCCGTCGGGGTTGGCAAACACCGCCTTGGCCTTGACCGTACCCGAGCTGGCATCGATCTGGTTGTCTACAAACTGCAGCCGCCCTTTAAACACGCCGCCATTGTCGGCCAGCGTGGCCGTGACCGCCGCGCCGCCGCCTTTGAGGGCCGCCAGGGCATCGCCTAGGTTGCGCTGCGGCAGGCTGTAGGCCACTGCCATCGGATCGAGCTGGGTGATGGTGACCAAGTTAGTCACATTGGCCTGCACCACGCTGCCCGCAGACACCGGCACCAGCCCGGCGCGCCCGGTGTTGGGGGCGGTGATGCGGCCATACGACAGCGCCACGCGGCTGGCATCAATGGCGGCCTGGTCGGCGGCGATGGTGGCCACCAGGCCGTCCACCCCGGCCTGGGCGGTGTCCAGTGCGCCTTGCGAAATGAAGTTTTTGGCTAGCAGGTCTTGGCTGCGGGCCAGTTGGCGCTGCGCATCGGCCAGCGCAGCGTTGTCTTTGGCCAACTGGGCGCGGGCCTTGGCGGCGTTGGCCTCGTCGGTGCGGCTATCCAGGCTGAACAGCAGCTGCCCGGCCTTGACGAACTGGCCCTCCTCGATATGCACCTTGGCCACCACGCTGGTTACCTGGGCGCGCACATCCACACTGGTCAGGGCGGTGACCGTGCCGGTGGCCTTGAGCAGCACCGGCATATCGCGCTGCTGGGCCTTGGTGGTGGTGACATTGACCGGCGCACCCGCACCGGATGCCGCCCCTGCGGGCGTAGATGCCGCAGATGCCCCCGCAGCAGGCGCGGCCACGTCGGACTTGCCAGAGCAGCCCCACAACCCCAAGGCCACCAGGCCGCAGGCAAAATTCAAAACAAGGGGAGCTGTCTTCATGGTGTTGTTATGTGGGGGTTGGGTATAAAGTTTCGAAACGCATCATAAAACCAGCACCTGCGCCCCAAGTGACAGCGTGCCAACGAATTGCAAAAGCTGTGTAAAGACAAAGTCCACACACCGCACTTAAGCATGTTTTATGCCGCTAGCGCTTATTCTGCTTGCGCAAGCAGCTATTTTTTTGAGAGTAAACAATACACCATGATCACTGTCCACCACCTGAACAATTCCCGCTCGCAGCGCGTGCTGTGGCTGCTGGAGGAACTGGCCGTGCCCTACCAGATCACCCGCTACCAGCGCGACGCAAAAACCATGCTGGCCCCACCCAGCCTGCGCGCCGTGCACCCGCTGGGTAAGTCGCCGGTGGTGACCGATGGCGACCAGGTGCTGGCCGAGTCGGGGGCGATTGTGGAGACGCTGATCGAGCACTACGGCCAAGGCCGCCTGGCCCCGGCCCTGGGCACGCCCGAGCGGCTGCAGTATCACTACTGGCTGCACTACGCCGAGGGCTCGGCCATGCCGCCGCTGTTGCTGAAGCTGGTGTTTGACAAGATCGAACGCACGCCCATGCCCTTCTTTGTGAAACCCATCGCCAAAGCCATCAGCGCCAAGGTAAAAGCCAGTTTCATCCTGCCGCAAATCACCACCCACCTGGACTTCATGGAGGCCGAGTTGGGTAAAAGCCTGTGGTTTGCGGGCGAAGAATTCAGCGGGGCCGACATCCAGATGAGCTTCCCCCTGGAGGCCGCTGCCGCCCGGGGCGGACTGGATGCATCACGCCCCAATCTGATGGCCTACCTGGCGCGCATCCACGCCCGACCGGCCTACCAGCGGGCGCTGGCGCAGGGCGGGCCATACACCTTGGGCTAATCAGCCCGCCGCGTTCAGCTGCTGCTCTAGCTGGTGCAGCACGCGGTAGCACGGCAGCACCTTGGCGACGCTGCTGTTGGGCTCGCGGCCCTCGCGGATGGCGGCAAAGAATTCGCGGTCTTGCAGCTCGATGCCGTTCATCGACACCGCCACCTGGCTCACATCGATTTTCTCGTCCTTGCCCGTAAACAGGTCGTCGTAGCGGGCCAGGTAGGTGGCTGTGTCGCCGATGTAGCGGAAGTAGGTACCCAGCGGGCCGTCGTTGTTGAAGCTCAACGACAAGGTGCAGATAGCGCCATTAGCGGCCTTGAGCTGGATGCTCATGTCCATCGCAATGCCCAGCGCCGGATGGATCGGGCCCTGGATGGCGTTGGCCTGCACGATGGGGCTGCCCGCCTGGTAGGCAAACAAGTCCACCGTGTGGGCTGCGTGGTGCCACAGCAGGTGGTCGGTCCAGCTGCGGGCTTGGCCCAGCGCGTTGGTGTTGGTGCGGCGGAAGAAGTAGGTCTGCACATCCATTTGCTGGATGTTGAACGCACCAGACTGGATCTGCTGGTGCACGTACTGGTGGCTGGGGTTGAAGCGGCGGGTGTGGCCCACCATGGCCACCAGGCCCGAGGTAGCCGCAAAAGCGGCCACCTCTTCGGCACCGGCCAGGCTGTCAGCCAGCGGAATCTCCACCTGCACATGCTTGCCTGCACGCAGGCACTGCAAGGTTTGCTCGGCGTGGATTTGCGTAGGGGTGCACAGAATCACCGCGTCCACTTCGGGCAAGGCCAGGCTTTCGGCCAGGTCGTTGGTGATGTGCTTGATGCCGTATTTATCGGCCACTTCACGGGTTTTTTCCATGTCGCGGCCAATGACGGATACGGCTTCCACGCCGTCGATCAGGGCGATCGCATCCAGGTGTTTGGTGCCGAAAGCGCCTGCGCCCGCCAGGGCGACTTTGATGGTTTTAGCCATTTAGTTGTTCTCCATAATCAAATGGCCGACGGCCGTGTTGGATGCGGGTACATGGTAGAAGCGGTGCTTAAGCGTGGGGGCCGGGCCTCCGGCCACATCGGCCATCGCACCGCGTGCGATCAGCCACATCACCAGCTCAATGCCTTCGGAACCGGCTTCGCGCACGTAGTCGATGTGCGACACGCTGGCCAGGCCATCGGGGTCGGCGATCAGGCGGTCCAGGAAGGCGTTGTCCCACTCTTTGTTGATCAGCCCGGCACGCGCGCCTTGCAACTGGTGGCTCATGCCGCCGGTGCCCCAGATTTGCACGTTCAGGGGCTGGTCAAACGACTCAATGGCTTTGCGGATGGCCTTGCCCAGCTCGAAGCAGCGGCGACCCGACGGCACGGGGTACTGCACCACGTTGACGGCAAACGGGATCACCGGGCAGGGCCAGGCGTCCGGTTGGCCGCACATCAGGCTCAGGGGCACGGTCAGGCCGTGGTCCACGTCCATCTTGTTGACGATGGTCAGGTCAAAGTCTTGCTGGATCACCGACTGGGCGATGTGCGCGGCCAGCTCGGGGTGGCCCATCACTTTGGGCACCGGGCGCGGGCCCCAGCCTTCGTCGGCGGGCTGGTATTCGGCTGCGGTGCCGATGGCGAAGGTCGGGATCATGTCCAGGCTGAACGCGGTGGCGTGGTCGTTGAAGACCAGGAAGATCACGTCGGGCTTGTTGTCCTTCATCCACTGCTTGGAATAGTCGTAACCGGCAAACAGGGGCTGCCAGTACGGCTCGGTGGTCTTGCCCAGGTCGATGGCCGCGCCGATGGCGGGGACGTGGGAGGTGTAAACGCTGGCGGTGATTTTGGCCATATCAGTTCGTTGCTTTCTTGCCAGAGCCTTGGGGTTGGCGGTGGGGTTGGGCATCACCCTGCTCGCCTAAAACACGGTTGCCTTCGACCGAACGGCCACCGGACACCATCATGTTGCGGTATTCCTCTTCGGTCATGCCGGTCATGCTGCCCGCCATTTGCTGGAAGCTCATGCCGTGCGTCGCACCGATCTTGGCCAAAAAGTAGATGTTGCCGCCCTGGGCGATGCAGCGGTTCAGGTCCATGTCGAGCACAGCCAGCCTCTGGCCTTCGGTCATGGGCCAGGTGTCGAGGTAGGCGCGCTGGTCGGCCTTGAAGGCTTCGCGGTTCTCGGCCTTCATCAGCGACATGCAAAACTGGTTCAGGTGGTAGCCGGTGCGGCTTTGCTCGGCATCAAAAATGGTGGTGCCGGGCACATCCAAATAAGGTTTCTCTAAAGACACGTTCAGCTCCAGTAAAGGCGGTTGGGGTTATCGACCAGCAGTTTTTGCTGCAATTCGGCGGTGGGCGCGATGTGGGGGATGAAGTCCACCAGCAGGCCGTCGTCGGGCATGTGGTCTTTCAGGTTGGGGTGCGGCCAGTCGGTGCCCCAGAGCACGCGGTCGGGGAACTGTTCGACGATGCGTTTGGCAAACGGGATCACGTCCAGGTAGGCATTTTGCTCGCCGTTCAAAGCCTTGGGGCCGGTCACGCTCAGGCGCTCGGGGCAGGTGACTTTGCTCCACACATTGCTGTGCTCGCGCATGAATTTTTCAAACAACGCGAACTGCGGGCCATCGACCGGCAGCGACACGTCGGGGCGGCCCATGTGGTCTACCACCACGGTGGTGGGCAGCGCGGTGAAGAAGTCCCACAGCTCGGGCAAATCCACCGCTTCAAAGTAGATCACCACATGCCAGCCCCAGGCATGGATGCGGGTGGCGATTTCCAGCAGCTCGTCTTTGGGGGTGAAGTCCACCAGCCGCTTGACGAAGTTGAAGCGCACGCCGCGCACACCGGCGTCGTGCATGGCCTGGATCTCGGCATCGCTGATGCTGCGCTTGATGGTGGCCACGCCGCGCGCCAAACCGTTGGAGGCTTTCAGCGCATCGACCATCGCACTGTTGTCCGAGCCGTGGCAGGTGGCCTGCACCACCACGTTCTTGGCAAATCCCAGGTGGTCGCGCAGGGCAAACAGCTGGGCTTTGGAGGCATCGCAGGGGGTGTACTTGCGCTCGGGGGCAAACGGGAACTCCGCACCGGGGCCGAATACGTGGCAATGCGCGTCCACAGCGCCCGCCGGCAGCTGGAAGCGGGGCTTGGCCGGGCCGGTGTACCAGTCCATCCAGCCCGGGGTTTTGGTGAAGTCCATGAAAGCTCCTAAGTTAAAAGTACACCCGCACCGCGCGGGTCAGGACATCAGTCCAGGCTGATGTTTGCCTTCTTGATGATCTCGGCGTAGCGCTTGGTCTCGGCCTGGATGTAGGTCGCCAGCTGCTCGCGGGTCTGTACAAAGGGTTCGTAGCCAAACGACAGGTATTTCTCTTTCACGTCCGGCTCGGCAAGGGCTTTTTCGATATCGCGCTTAATCTTTTCGGCCACGGCGGGCGGCAGGCCCTTGGGCACGCCAATCGCGTTCCAGCCGCTGACTTCAAAGTTGGCCGGGCCACCGGCTTCGGTAACTGTGGGCACATCGGGGTTGCCCGCCAGGCGCTTGGGCGCGGCCACGGCCAGGTAGCGGAGTTTGCCCGCGCGCTGCAAGGGGCCTGCGGTGGCGCTGGTGCCCAGGGCGTACGACAGCTCGCCGGTGGCCACGGCGGTGTAGAGCTGCGTGGTTTCTTTGTAAATCACGTTCTGCATCTGGGTACCGGCCACGGTGTCGAACAGCTCGCCGCCCAGGTGCACCGGTGTGCCGATGGCCCAGGAGCCGTAGTTCAGCTTGCCGGGGTGGGCCTTGGCATCGGCAATCAGGTCGCCGATCTTCTTGTACGGGCTGTCTTGGGCCACGGTGAAGTAGAAGTAGGTTTTGAATAGCGGCAGCAGCGTGTCAAAGTCTTTGTCTGCGTCATAGGGCAGCTTTTTGAACAGGCTTTGGTAGGCAGTGATGTGCACAAAGTCGAGCTGGATCAGGTCGTGCCCGTCCTTGGCACCGCGCTTGAACGCGTCGATGGCGATGAAGCCATTGCCGCCGGGGCGGTTTTCCACTACCACCGGCTGGCCCCAGGTGCGGGACAGCTTATCGGCGATCAAACGGGCCACGCCGTCCGGGCCACCACCCACCGGGAACGGCGTGATGATGCGCACCGGCTTGGTGGGAAAGTTGACCGCCTGGGCGCTGGCCAAGCCGGGCAAAGCAGCCGCAATAGCCGCCAAGCCGAGGGTGATGCCGAAGCGGCGTAGGGTGATCTTCATGGTGTTGTCTCCTGGTGTTTAACTTACTATCAAAATAATAGCTACTTGCGCATATAGCACCTGCGCTTGGTGCCAATTTCTCTTAAAAATCAGTCGATATATTTCAAACCCGCTTTTTCCAGCGGTTCACGCATCTTGTACATGTCCAAGCCCAGCACGCCCGCTGCCAGCTTGGCGCGCTTTTCGCCTTCAAAGCTTTCGCGGTGTTCGGCCGTTTCGGCCACTTGCATGGCGATGGCGGCGGGCACTACGACGATGCCATCTACATCGGCGATCACCACGTCACCGGGGTTGACGATGGCACCGGCGCAGACGATCTGCACGTTGACCGAACCCAGCGTGGCCTTGATCGTGCCCTTGGCGTGGATGGCTTTGCTGAACACCGGGAAACCCATTTTTTGCAGCTCGTCCACATCGCGCACGCCGCCGTCGATGACCAGGCCCTTGGCACCGCGTGCCTGGAAGCTGGTGGCCAGCAGGTCGCCGAAGAAGCCGTCTTCGTTGTCGGTGGTGCAGGCCGCCACGGCCACGTCGCCGGGCTGCAATTGCTCGGCGGCCACGTGCATCATCCAGTTGTCGCCGGGTTGCAGCAGCACGGTGACTGCCGTTCCGCAGATGCGCGCGCCCTGGTAGACCGGGCGCATGTAGGGCTTCATCAGGCCGACACGGCCCATCGCCTCGTGGATGGTGGCCACGCCCAGTTTGGACAGGCGCTCTACAGCGGCCGGGTCGGCGCGGGTGATGTTGCGTTTAACGATGCCTAGGTTGTTCATGCTCATAGGGGTCTCCTGGACGGTTAACGATTTTGGGCCTTAAGGGCGGCATCCAGGCGGGGGAAAACGCGGCGGGCGTTACCTTCATAAATCTGGGCGCGGTCGGCGTCGCTCAAAATTTTGCTGGCTTCGATATAGCGCTTGGTGTCGTCGTAGTAGTTGCCGGTTTCGGGGTCGATGCCGCGCACCGCGCCGATCATCTCGCTGGCAAACAGCACGTTTTTCACCGGGATCACGGTGTTCAGCAGGTCAATGCCGGGCTGGTGGTACACGCAGGTGTCGAAGTAGATGTTGTTCAGCAAATGCTCGCTCAGCAGCGGCTTCTTCAGCTCTTGCGCCAGACCCCGAAAGCGCCCCCAGTGGTAGGGCACTGCGCCGCCGCCGTGCGGAATCAGAAAGCGCAGGGTGGGGAATTCTTTAAACAAATCGCTGGTCAGGCACTGCATGAAGGCCGTGGTGTCGGCGTTCAAATAATGCGCACCGGTGGTGTGGAAGCAGGCGTTGCAGCTGGTGCTCACGTGGATCATGGCGGGGATGTCGTACTCCACCATCTTCTCGTAAATGGGATACCACGCCTTGTCGCTCAAGGGCGGCGATGTCCAGTGGCCGCCGCTCGGATCGGGGTTCAGGTTGATGCCGACATTGCCGTATTCCTTGACGCACTTTTCCAGCTCGGGGATGCAGGTAGCGGGGTCCACGCCGGGGCTTTGCGGCAGCATGGCTGCGCCGATGAAATGCTGCGGAAACAACTGCGCCACGCGGTAGCACAGCTCGTTGCAGATGGCCGCCCAGGTGCTGGACACATTGAAGTCGCCGATGTGGTGGGCCATGAAGCTGGCGCGTGGACTGAAGATGGTCAGGTCGCTGCCGCGCTCTTTCATCAGGCGCAACTGGTTGGACTCTATGGTTTCGATCAGCTCGTCGTCGCTGATGTGCAGGTCGGACACTTTGGGCATCAGGGCCGGGTCCTGGATACCTTTAATTTGCTGGTTGCGCCAGTTTTCCAGCGACTTAGGGGCCGTGGTGTAGTGGCCGTGGCAGTCGATGATCAGGGGTTGTGTCATGGCGAATGTCTCCTTGGGTTCAAATTTAATCTGCGGGCAAGTTCTTAAAAAGGGTCCATACCCTGAGCGCGCTTCATGCTGGCCGTGTCGGGCGATGCCATGTAGTCCAGCAGGGCGCGTACGGCCTCCGGCTGTTGGCTGTTGGCCAATACGGCAGCCGAAAAGATGGTGGTGACCTGGATGGCCGGTGGCAGCGGCCCCAGCACGGTAATGCCGTCCAGCGGCAGCAGTTCGCTGAGTTGCTGAAAACCCAGTTCCACCTCGCCCCGCGCCACCAGCGCGCCCACCGGCACACCGGGTGGAGCCTGGACAATGCGGCTCTGTATCTCTGCGGCAATGCCCCAGCGCTCAAACAGCTTGGCCAGCGCCACGCCGCTGGGGCCGGTGGAATAGCTGATACTGCGGGCGGCCAGCACGGCAGCGCGCACCGCCTCTTCACTGGAAATATCGGGCTGCGCCGCACCGGCACGTACCGCCACGGCCACGCCCGAGCGCACCAGATCCACCCTGGAGCCCGCCCGCACATGGCCTGCGGCAACCAGCTTGTCGATGGCGTCCGATGCCAGCACCACCAGGTCAAACGCCTCACCGGCCTGCACGCGGCGGGCGGCATCCACCCCGCCGACAGACACCATATCCACCTGCACGCCCGTGCGCTGCTGGTAGTCCGCCAGCAACTCCGCCAGCAACAGGCGCGTAGCCATCGAAGAAATTCCGGTCATAGGTGTTGTCATGGCAGCGATTGTGGCCACGGCCATGCCCACAACCAAGGCCGCACGCCTACTATCAGTTATAGCAATTCGGCATAATGCGGGCACTGATATATTTAATATAGGGTAACTACTTAGCCGCCAGTTTCAGCCATAACGTGGCCTTTCCAGAGGTACCCTGGAACCGGCTTTGCCGGGCCAGTGGTATCGCCCCCAGCAAGGGGGGTGGCGAAAGATGCGAAGCACTGTAGCCTGGGGGTGAGCCAAAAATATGGATCTCAAACAAATCGAATATTTCGTACGGGTGGCCGAGCTGGGCAGCTTTACCCGTGCCGCAGTGGCGCTAGACATGGCCCAGCCCGCCCTAAGCCGCCAGGTGCGCCTGCTGGAGGTGGAGCTGCGCCAAAACCTGCTGGTGCGTAATGGCCGGGGCGCGACCCCTACCGAGGCGGGCAAGCTGCTGCTAGAGCATGGCCGGGGCATCCTGCACCAGGTCGAACGCGCCATTGAGGAGCTAGGCCGGGTGCGCGGCGGGCTGGCCGGCCGGGTGGCGATTGGCCTGCCCAGCAGCCTGGCGCGCGTGCTTACCGTGCCGCTGACCCGCGCCTTTCGCCAGCAGATGCCGGATGCGGCGCTGTCCATCCGCGAGGGCCTGTCGGTAGATTTGCAGCAGTCGCTGGTGTCTGGACGGCTCGATATTGCGGTGCTCTACAACGTCCAGAGCAGCGCCGACACCGACATCAGCCCGCTGATGGAAGAAGAGCTGCTGCTAGTGCAGGCCCGCCCACCCGGCCTGCCCGAAGACCCGCCGCCCGCCCCGATAGCGCTCAAGGCCGTGGCCCTGCTGCCGCTGATCATCCCCAGCCGCCCCAACGCCATCCGCATGCACGTGGAGGCCGAGATGGCCAACATCGGCTGCCGCCCGCTGGTGGCGCTGGAGATCGACGGCGTGGCCGCCATCCTGGACCTGGTGGCCGACGGCGCAGGATGCGCCCTGCTATCGCGCCACGCCGTGGCCAGCTCGATACGGCCGTCGGCCTTCACCACCCGCGCCATCCACCAACCCGCCCTACGCACCAAGGTGGCCCTGGCCACCAGCTCGCTGCGCCCCACCACCCTGACCCAGCAGGCCACGCTGGCGCTGATCCGCAGCACGGTAGCGAAGGTGTCGGGCTGAGGCGGGCTGCCCGCCGCATAATCCCGCCCGGTCTTCTCCACGTTCACCCCTCCGCCGTACCTACCCCATGTTTGTAAAGCGCTTCTCCGCCCGGTTAGCAATTCTGTGGTGCCTGGCCCTGGGCTGCGCTGTCACCAGCGCGGGGGCGGCCAGTTTTGCCGAAATCCAACGCATCAAAAACCAGGTGGCCATTCCCCACTGGAAAGAAGCCGCCACCCACACCCAGGCGGCATGGGCACAAGAGAGCAATCCGGCCACCCTGGCCATCTGGGGCGCGCTAGACCAGCAAACCGATCCGCTGATTGGCAAGGCCCCACTGGAAGAAGTCACCTCGGCACGCGATGCCCCGCAGCGCCTGGCCCACGCCAGTTGGCTGCGCTGGCGCATCCTGTCGGGCAACGCCGATGCCCGTTACTCCTTTGTCTACGCCCAGCACCTGAGCCAAATGCGCGACAAAGAAGGCGACTTTGGACAAGAGGCCGTCACCTTCTACTTCCACGCCAAGCTGGCGCTGGTACTGGACGGCAACCGCTGCACCGACCGCCGCAAAGCCGAGCACCTGATGGAGTGGTATCCGGCACAACAATCCCTCCAGCCCTTGCTCGCCAAAATCGCCAAAATGGGGATGCAAGACAAATCCATCTCTATCATGGAGGCCGTGTCGCTGGAAGAAATGCTGGGCGAGCGCCCGGCGATGGGCTGGCTCTGCCCCCGCCGCGAGAGCGAGGCACCGTCTACCACCCCGCCACCGCGCTACCTGTCCGACGATGCCTGGCGCAAGTACCGCACCAACCTGCTGGAGCAGCTCACCCGCAACGCCATGAAGGATTTATAACTACTCACCCCCAGGCTACAGCGCAAGCGCTTTTCGCCAACCCCCTTGCAGGGGGCAACACCAGCAGCCTGGCGGAGCCAGTTCTGCGGTGTTTCTGGAAGGCTTCTTCGCAAAGCTGCGTTGGATCTGAGTAGTTACAAGGATTTATAAAAAAATAGGGTCTAGCGCATATAGCACCTACGCAAGCAGCTTCTTTTTTCATAGCAAATCTATTAGGGAGTCCCCCGCATGCAGCCCTCCGCACCACTCTCTGGCATCGCCGCCAGCCTGCTCCTGGGCATGGCAAGTGCGCATGCCCAACCGGCACCGCCCAGCATCCAGCCGCATGGCGGTGTGTGGTCTGTCCAGGCCGGGTTTGGGTTCAACCAAGGCAAAAAACAGGCCACTAAAACCCGCCAATCGGTCAGCGGCATCGCCTGTAGCCTGAACGCACAGCAGCAGCG
This sequence comes from Rhodoferax sp. LB1P47, assembly GCF_056521445.1. Classification (NCBI taxonomy): domain Bacteria; kingdom Pseudomonadati; phylum Pseudomonadota; class Betaproteobacteria; order Burkholderiales; family Comamonadaceae; genus Rhodoferax; species Rhodoferax sp. LB1P47. The sequence goes on from NZ_JBWMAU010000003.1 coordinate 201,200, forward strand.
CGTGTGCCTGCTGGCGTTTGACGAAGGTGTGCACGCCCGCTGGGCCACGCTGCAAGACAACACCCTGGTAGCCGAACCCGCCCCCCTGCTGCTGCGCGACAACACCGGCGAGCTGGATGCCGAGGGGGCGGCCACCGATGGCCGCTACTTCTATGTGACCGGCTCGCACTCGGCCAAGCGCAAAAGCGGTGAAAGCAACCCGCACAGCCGCCACGTCATCCGCTTCCAGCGCGACCCGGCCACGGGCCGCGCACTGCCTGATGCGAATGGGGCCCTGGTGGGCTATGCCGATACTGGCAGGCTATGGACGGTGATGCAGGCCCAGCCCGCGCTGCAAGCCTTTGCCCAAGAAAATGCCCGCTTGGGCGAGGATGCCGGGGTCAACATCGAAGGCGTGGCGGTGCGCGACGGACGTTTGTACTTTGGTCTGCGCAGCATGGGTGCCGTACTGGCGGTGGATGCCGCCGCCCTGTTCACCCCCGCTGGCGCGGTGCAGGCCACGGTGACACCGCTGCACCTGGGTGCCGGGCGCGGCATCCGCGACATGGAGGCGGTGGCCAACGGCTTTTTGCTGCTGGCCGGGCCCAACGATGTGCAAGCCCAGCAAAACGTGGGCTGGACCATCGCCTGGTGGGACGGCCAAGCCAGCGCCACCCCGGTCACCCCCAAAGTGCTGGCATCGCTAGACCTCCGCCAGGTCAAGCTCGGCGATTGCGACAAAGAAACCAAGCCCGAAGCCATCACCATGCTGAAAGAAACCCCCACCAGCTTCGAGGTGCTGGTGCTGTCCGACGGCATGTGCGATGGCGGGCCGCTGGCGTTTACGGTGCCGAAGTAAGCAGCGACAAAGCCTGCGCGGCCTGCTGCAAATGGGCACGGGCATCCATCTCGGTCGGCCCTGCATGCAGGTCGATGCGGCGGATGTAGGGACAGGTCAGCACCGCCAGGGCGCTGCCGTCCACACCCAGAATCGGGTACGAAATATCCACCACGCCAAACGACTGCAAGCTGCTGCCCTGCCAGTAACCCTGCTGGCGCACGGTGGCCACCACGGCGGCCAGCGCGGCGCTGTCCATCGGCACTTCGCCGTCCAGCGCGGTGTGCTCGGCCCGCATGCGCTGGGCCTGCTCAGCACCGCTGAAGGCCAGCAGCACATGGCCTGACGCCGAATCCACCAGCCCCACCCGCGCCCCCAGCCGGGTGGACATGCCCCAGGCACTGGGGCCGTTGACCTGCGCAGTAATCAGCACACTGCCCCGGTCGTACACGCCCATGTGGCACGACTGCTCGGCCCGCTGGGCAAACACATCCATCACCGGCAGCGCTTGGGCCACCAGCCGGTTCAACGGCGGGTGCATGTGGGCCAGCGCAAACAGTTTCAGGCTCAGCGCGTAGCGGTCGCCCGACACCGAGCGCACCACGTACTGGCGCACCACCAGCCGCTCCAGCATGCGGTAGATCTCGCTGGCGCCCCGGTCCATCGCCTTGACGATTTCGGCCCGGGTCAGGCCCTGCGGTTGGCTGGCCAGCAGCTCCAGAATGTCTAGCCCTTTATCGAGAGCGGGGGCGCGGTAGCGGTCGTCGGGTGCCACGGTGGCGGGTTCTTCTTTTTTCATACCAGCATTTTATTTTTCAAGGGAAAGTACCAACGCATGGATGTGTCTCCAGCCCTAACATTACCAGCAATGTTCATATTTGAATAGTTTGTTCGCATATAAATACACACCACCGCATGGCCGCCCTCATCTCCATCACCCACCTGAGCAAGTCGTTCCCCGGCGTAAAGGCGTTGAACCGCTGCCAGTTTGAACTGGCCCCGGGCGAGGTGCATGCGCTGATGGGCGAAAACGGCGCGGGCAAGTCCACGCTGATGAAGGTGTTGGCGGGGGTCTATACCAAAGACACAGGCGAGATCCGCATGAACGGGCAGGCGGTGGAGATCCCCTCGCCCCGCGCCGCGCAGGCCCTGGGCATCGGCATCATCCACCAGGAGCTGAACCTGATGAACCACCTCAGCGCCGCGCAAAACATCTTCATCGGGCGCGAGCCGCTGGGGCGCTTCGGCCTGTTTGTAGACCAGCAGAAGATGGTGGTGGATACCCAGGCCATCTTCGACCGCCTGCACCTGCAACTCGACCCCCGCGTCGAGGTGGGCGAGCTCACCGTGGCCAAGCAGCAGATGGTGGAGATTGCCAAGGCCTTGTCGTTTGACTCCCGCGTGCTGATCATGGACGAGCCCACCGCCGCGCTGAACAACGCCGAGATTGACGATCTGTTTCGCATCATCCGCCAGCTCAAAAGCCAGGGCGTGGGCATCGTCTACATCTCGCACAAGATGGACGAGCTCAAAGTCATTTCAGACCGCGTCACCGTGATGCGCGACGGCGAAACCATTGGCACCGTGCCCACCGCCAGCACCAGCATGGACACCATCATCGCCATGATGGTCGGCCGCGCACTCGAAGCCCACACGCCCGTCCCCTACGCCCACACCGGCGACAGCGACAACAGCGATGGCGTGATGCTGGAAGTGAAAGGCTTGAACCGGGGCCGAAGCATCAAGGACGTGAGTTTCAAGGTGCGCAAGGGCGAGATTCTGGGCTTTGCCGGACTCATGGGCGCGGGCCGTACCGAGGTGGCGCGGGCCATCTTTGGGGCCGATGCGCGCGACGCGGGCGAGATCCGGGTCAAGGGCCAGGTGGTGGATATCCAGGCCCCCAGCGATGCGGTCCGGTGCGGCATCGGCTACCTATCGGAAGACCGCAAACGCTACGGCCTGGCCACCGGTATGGACGTGCAGTCCAACATCCTGCTGGCGAATCTGAAGAGTTTTGTCTCCTGGGGCTTCTGGCTCAAACGCGATGCCATTGAAGCCGTGGCGCACAAATATGTGGGCCAGCTGGGCATCAAAACCCCGTCCATCTTCCAGCGCGCCGGGCTGCTGTCGGGCGGCAACCAGCAAAAAATCGTCATCGCCAAATGGCTGCTGCGCGACTGCGAGGTGCTGTTTTTTGACGAGCCCACACGCGGTATCGACGTGGGCGCCAAGGCCGAAATCTACAAGCTGCTGCACGCCCTGGCCGAGCAGGGCCGCGCCATCGTGATGATCTCCAGCGAGCTGCCCGAGGTGCTGCGCATGAGCCACCGCATCGTGGTGATGTGCGAGGGCCGCATTACCGGCGAGCTGTCGGCGGCCGAGGCCACCCAAGAAAAAATCATGCAACTCGCGACCCAGCGCGAAGTGCTCACCCACTAAAAAAGATGACTATGTCCAACCTGACTCCCGTGCAACGCCTCAAAGCCGCCCTGTTCAGCCAAAGCACCCGGCAAAAGCTGCTGGCCTTCACCAGCCTGGTGGGGTTGATGGTTTTTTTCAGCGCCGCCTCGCCCAACTTTTTGCAAACCGACAACCTGGTCGGCATCCTGCAAGCCACCGCCGTGAACGGTGTGCTGGCGATTGCCTGCACCTTCGTCATCATCACCTCGGGCATTGATTTGTCGGTGGGCACGCTAATGACGTTTTGCGCGGTGATGGCGGGCGTGTTTATGACCTACTGGGGCCTACCGATGTACATGGGCGTTCTGGCGGCAATTGTGTTTGGCGCGCTGGCGGGCTGGGTGTCGGGCTTTTTGATTGCCAAGCTGAAAATCCCGCCCTTCATCGCCACGCTGGGCATGATGATGCTGCTTAAAGGCTTATCGCTGGTGATCTCGGGCACTAAGCCGATTTATTTCAATGACACGCCAGATTTCTCGTATATCTCGCAGGAATCGCTGATCGGCTATTTCTTCCCCAGCCTGCCGATTCCCAATGCAGTATTGATTTTGTTTGTGGTGGCGATTGTGTCCAGCCTGATTTTGAACAAAACCATTTTGGGCAGCTACACCTTTGCCCTGGGCAGCAACGAAGAAGCCGTGCGCCTATCGGGCGTGAATGTAGACCGCTGGAAAATAATTATTTATTCGCTCAACGGTGCCATTTGCGGCATTGCCGGTTTGCTGATCGCCTCGCGCCTCAACTCCGCCCAGCCCGCGCTGGGGCAAGGCTACGAGTTGGATGCGATTGCGGCGGTGGTAATTGGCGGTACCTCACTCAGCGGCGGCGCGGGCACGATATTGGGCACGATTATTGGCGCCTTCATCATGAGCGTATTGACCAACGGGCTGCGCATTATGTCGGTGGCCCAGGAATGGCAAACCGTAATTACCGGTATTATTATTATTTTGGCTGTATATGCCGATATTTTAAGGAGGCGCAAATAACCCACAAGCACACCACACATGCAATTGAGATACCTACAATATTTGGAGACAAAAAATGATTTTTAAAAGAAAACTGATTTGCCTGGCTGTTGGTTTCAGCCTGACTAGCCTGATCACCGGAAAAAGCTTTGCGGCAGACGAAATCTATATTCCGCTGGTGTCCAAGGGCTTCCAGCACCAGTTTTGGCAGGCCGTGAAATCGGGTGCCGACCAGGCCGCCAAGGACTTCAAGGTCAAGGTCACCTTTGAAGGCCCAGAGACCGAAGCCATGGTGGACAAGCAGATCGACATGCTGTCTTCGGCCCTGGCCAAAAAGCCCGCCGCCATCGGCTTTGCCGCGCTGGACAGCAAGGCCGCTATTCCGCTGCTGAAAAAAGCCCAGGCCGCCAAAATTCCGGTGGTGGCGTTTGACTCGGGCGTAGACAGCGACATCCCCGTCACCACCGCCACCACCGACAACAAGGCCGCCGCCTCGCTGGCCGCCGACAAGATGGCCGGGCTGATCGGCAACGCCGGTGAAGTGGCCCTGGTGGTGCACGACCAGACCAGCCGCACCGGCGTAGACCGCCGCGACGGTTTTGTGGACCGCATCAAGGCCAAGTACCCCAACATCAAGATCGTTAGCGTGCAATACGGCGGCGGCGACCAGCTCAAATCCACCGAAATCACCAAGTCCATTCTGCAAGCCAACCCCAACATCAAAGGCATTTTTGGTGCCAATGAGGGCTCGGCCATCGGCGTATTGAACGGTGCCAAGGAAATGAAGCGCAGCATCGTCATCATCGGCTACGACTCGGGCAAGCAGCAAAAAGATGCCGTGCGCAGCGGTGCCATGGCCGGCGCCATCACCCAGAACCCGGTGGGCATTGGCTACAAAACGGTAGAGGCCGCAGTCAAAGCGCTCAAGGGCGAGAAGATGCCCAAGATCCTCGACACCGGCTTCTATTTCTACGACAAAACCAATATGGACGATCCCAAAATCTCTGCGGTGCTGTACGACTAAAACCTGACCGTCTTGGCGTGCGCAAAAGCACGCCAAGCCTCCTCCACCCTCACCCCAACCCTCTCCCCCGCCGGGGAGGGGGAGCAATGCAGCGGCACACACACACCTTCTTTGCCCCGGTTTTGCCCCCTCTCCCGCGCGCGGGAGAGGGTTGGGGTGAGGGCCAACGACCACCCACCCAACACAATTTCCACCATGCCCGTCATCCAATCCCTGCGCGCCATCGACCTGCGCTTCCCCACCTCGCAGCACCTGGACGGCTCGGATGCGATGAACCCCGACCCCGACTATTCGGCCGCCTACGTCATCCTGGAAACCGACCAGCCTGGCTTGAATGGCCACGGACTGACCTTCACCATCGGCCGGGGCAACGACATCTGCTGCGCTGCCATCCATGCCATGCAGCACCTGGTGGTGGGCCTGGACTTGGACTGGATCGCGGCCGATATGGGCCGCTTCTGGCGCCACATCACCTCTGACAGCCAGCTGCGCTGGATCGGCCCCGACAAAGGCGCGATCCACCTGGCCACCGGTGCGGTGGTCAACGCCGTGTGGGACCTGTGGGCCAAATCGGTGGGCAAACCGGTGTGGCAACTGGTGGGCGAAATGGGCCCTGCCGAGCTGGTGCGCTGCATCGACTTTCGCTACATCACCGACTGCATCACCCCCATTGAAGCCCTGGCGCTACTCACCGAGCGCGCTGTGGGCAAGGCCGAGCGCCTGGCCACCTTGCAGCGCGAAGGCTACCCCTGCTACACCACATCGGCCGGTTGGCTGGGCTATGGCGACGAGAAGCTGCGCCGACTCTGCCAAGAGGCGGTGGATGCAGGCTTCAACCACGTCAAGCTCAAGGTAGGCCGCGACAAGGCCGACGACATCCGCCGCCTGCGCATTGCCCGCGAAGTGCTGGGCCCAGACCGGCATTTGATGATCGACGCCAACCAGGTCTGGGACGTGGGCCAGGCGGTGGACTGGCTGCAAGACCTGGCCTTTGCCAAGCCCTGGTTCATCGAAGAGCCCACCAGCCCCGACGACATCGAAGGCCACCGCGTCATCCGCGAAAGCGTGGCCCCCATGCAGGTGGCCACCGGCGAGATGTGCCAAAACCGCATCATGTTCAAGCAGTTCATCATGCGCGGCGCGATTGACGTGGTGCAGATCGACTCCTGCCGCCTGGGCGGTGTGAACGAAATCCTGGCCGTGATGCTGATGGCCGCCAAATACAACTTGCCGGTCTGCCCGCATGCCGGCGGCGTGGGCCTGTGCGAATACGTGCAACACCTGTCGATGATCGACTTTCTCTGCATCGCTGGCACCCGCGAGGGCCGCGTCATCGAATACGTGGACCACCTGCACGAGCACTTCATCGACCCCTGCGTCATCCAGAACGCCGCCTACATGCCGCCCACGGCGGCGGGTTTTTCGATTGAAATGCTGCCCGAAACGCTGGTGCAGTACGCATTCAAAAAGTGATGCTGAAAATCGACAGCCACCAGCACTACTGGCGTTTTGAGCCTGCGGCCTTTCCGTGGATTACCCCCGGCATGGCCGTGCTGGCGCAAGACCGCTGGCCCGGCGATTGCCCCATGCTGGGCATCACCAGCACCATCGCGGTGCAGGCCCGCAGTGAAGCGGCAGAGACGGACTTTCTGCTCGACCTGGCCGCGCACACCCCCAGCATCCTCGGAGTCGTCGGCTGGGCCGATCTGACCAGCCCCGCGTTGGAAGTGCAGCTCGACGGCTGGGCACACAACCCGAAGCTCTGCGGCTTTCGCCACATCCTGCAAGACGCACCCGATGTGGCGCAGGTCGTCAACCACCCGCTGTTTCGGCGCGGCGTGGCCCTGCTGCAAAGCCGCCAACGGGTCTATGACGTGCTGGTCTTCGCCCACCAGATGCCGCTGGTCATCGACTTCTGCACCGCCCACGATGCCCACTGGCTGGTGCTGGACCACCTGGGCAAGCCGCCCCTCCAGCACCCGGAACAGATGCGGCAATGGACCCAGTCGCTGAAGGCCTTGGCCGCCCTGCCCCACGTGGTGTGCAAGCTGTCGGGTCTGGTCACCGAAGCGGCCTGGCCGTTTGCAAATGTTGCCAACCGCCTGCCCACCGCCGTGCAACAGACAGTGTGGGATTGCTTCGACACCGCGCTAGAAGCCTTTGGCCCAGCGCGCCTGCTGTTCGGCTCCGACTGGCCGGTGTGCGAATTGGCCGCACCCTACCCCGCCGTACACCAACTGGCACAGACTTGGGCGGCCAAACGCCTGTCAGATTCCGAACAAACCGCCTTTTGGTCCGGCAACACCATCCGTTGCTACAACCTCCCTACTTCCTGAAAGCCCTTATGGATCTGCATCTCAAAGACAAGGTGGTCATCGTCACCGGTGGCGGCAGCGGCATTGGTGGCGCGATTTCGCTGGCGCTGGCGCAAGAAGGCGCGATTCCCGTCATCCTGGGAAAAAGCGCCTTGGGTGAGGATTTCTCGGCCCAGCTCAGCGCGCTGCAACCGAAGTTCCAGTTCATCCGCCTCGACCTGCAAGACGAAGCCGCATGCGGTGCCGCCGTAGCGCACACCATCTCCCAATTCCAGCGCATCGACGGCCTTGTCAACAACGCGGGCATCAACGACAGCGTGGGCCTAGATGCGGGGCGCGATGCGTTTGTGGCCTCGCTGGACAAAAACCTCGTCCACTATTACGTGATGGCCCACTACTGCGTGCCGCACCTCAAGGCCTCGCGGGGTTCAATAGTCAACATCTCGTCCAAAACGGCGCTTACCGGCCAGGGCGACACCAGCGGCTACACAGCATCCAAGGGCGCGCAACTGTCTTTGACCCGTGAATGGGCGGCCTCGCTGCTAGCGGACGGCGTGCGTGTGAATGCCGTAATTCCCGCCGAGGTGATGACCCCGCTGTACGAGCGCTGGATCAGCAGCTTTGACAACGCCGAAGAAAAGCTGCGCAGCATCACAAGCAAAATACCGCTGGGCCAGCGCATGACAACGTCGGAAGAGATCGCCCGCACCACCGTATTTTTGCTGTCCGATGCCGCCAGCCACACCACCGGGCAGTGGCTGTTTGTAGATGGTGGCTACACGCATTTAGACCGGGCGCTGTCCTGAAGAAAATTTATAAGAAATAGGCCTCTAGCGCTTATTAAATCTGCGCAAAAAGCTATATTTTTTATAGCAATTTTCGTGGTACGGCCAGCAGCGCCTGCACCGCCGCAGCGGTTGTCTGGGCTGCCCCCTGGTGGGCGCTGGCGAATTGCGGGCCGGCGGCAGCGGCGCGGGCCAGGGTGGCGGGGGTGTTCAGCCAGGCCAGGGCCTGCTGAACGGCTGCGGGCATGTCGGCCACCCGGCAAGCGGCCCCGGCTGCCAGGGCGAGTTCGGCGGCTTCGGTAAAGTTGAAGGTCGATGGCCCCAGCAGCACCGGACAGCCACAGGCAGCGGCTTCGATCAGGTTTTGACCGCCCAGCGGGGCAAAGCTGCCGCCCAGCAAAGCCAGCTCGGCCAGGCCGTAGTACACGGACATTTCACCGAGAGAATCGCCCAGCCAGACATCCGCCGACTGCGGCTGGGCGGGCCAAGCGCTGCGCCGCGACACGCTGAAACCATGCTCGGCTACCAGCGCCGCCACTTCGTCGAAGCGCTGGGGGTGGCGGGGCACGATCAACCACTGCACATCCAATGCTCCTAATAGCGTAGCTGCCTGCGCAGATGGCGTATGCGCTAGAGCCTTTAAAGACTGTAAATATTGCAGCAGCAGCAGCTCTTCGCCCTCGCGGGCGCTGGCCAGCAGCACCACCGGGCGCCCGCCTGCTGTTGCAGGTTTGCGCCAAGCGCGGCCCAGCGCCAGCTGCTGGGCGTTGGGTGTGGCATCAAACTTCAGATTGCCCAGCACCTCGGGGGCGGGTGCGCCCGCCTCGGCCAGTCGCTGCGCGTCGGCGGTGGTCTGCGCCCACACGGCAGTCAGCGCGGCATAGGCGGGCCGCGACAGGGCCGACAAGCGCTGTGCCTGGCGCAAGGATTTGGCGCTGAGGCGGGCGTTGGCCAGCGCCACGGGAATGCCCGCAGCCCGGCATGCCGCCAGCAGATTCGGCCAGATTTCGGTCTCCATCAGGATGCCGATGGCGGGTTGAAAGTGCTGCACAAAGCGCTGCACCGCGCCCCGGCTGTCCCAGGGCTGCCAGACCTGCACGTCACCTGGTTGCAGCAGTGCCTGCCCCTCGGCCCGACCGGTGGCGGTGCCATGCGTCAGCAGCAGGCGCATGCCCGGCATCTGGCGGCGCAAGGTGGCCAGCAGGATGGCGGCGGCACGGGTTTCGCCCAGCGAGACGGCGTGGACCCACACGTAGCACTGGTCAGACGGCTGGATGTGCTGGGTGTAGTGGCCAAAGCGTTCCGGCACGGCCACGGCATACCCCGGCTCGGCCCGCGCCCGCAGCCGCAATTTGCGCCGCAGCAGCGGGATGGCCAGCCAGAGCAACAGGGAATACAGCCGCAGAATCAATGCGAGGAATCCCGCAGTGCGGCCAAGGCAGACGCCTGCATCCAGGCGTTCCACACGGCATCGACCGAGGGGGTCGGTGCACCCAATACGCTGAGCTGGTGCTCGCCGTTTTGCGGGCCGGTGCGCCACACGGTGTCAAAGTTGAAGATATTGACCAGCGGCAGATCGAGTGCCCCGGCGATACGGCTCGGGCCGCTGTCAATACCCACAACCCCCAGGCACTCCCCCAGCGCATCGGTGAGCGCGCCAAGGGCCATGCGGGGCCAAACAACGGCCTGCTCCAGGCGGTTGGCAATGCTTTCGCTGCGAAACTGCTCTTCGTCATTGCCGTGGGCAAACGCCACGGTGTAGCCAAAATCGTTCATGCGGTGGCCCAGCTCCAGCCAATGGGCTTCGGGCCAATGTTTGTCGGCCCGGGTACTGCCGTGCAGAAAGGCCACGATGGGGGTGGCTTCGACGTGGCCTACGTCAAAAAACTGATTTACTATGGTTTTAGTAGCACGGCGTGCAGGATCCACATGCGCAACCAGCCCAAAACGTGGTTTTTCTGGCAGGGCATAGACCAGCGCACGGGCACACATCACCCGGGTCCGCTCCACGGCGTGGATGTGCGACTCCACCGGCACGGCGACATCCGCCACCACGCGGGTCGCCGCCTGGAAGGCCGCGCCGTTGGTCTGGCTGGCCAGGGTGTAGCGCAGGCCAGCCAGGCTCAAACGCGCCATTTTGGCCACCAGAGCCGACTTGTTCAGGCCTTGCAGATCCAGTACCGCGTCATAACACTCGTATTGCAGGTCAGACGAAAAAGCCCGCCAGGCGTTGCGCGTGTCGGCGGTAAACACCGTCTCGCGCCAGCGCCGCAGGTCGCATTCGATCACCCGGTGCACCCCCGCGCAGCGGCGTACCAAGGGCGCGAACTCGGGCTCAGTCACCCAGTCCACCTGGGCACTGGGCAGCTGGGACAAGATGTCTTGCACCGCCGGCATGGCATGCACCACATCCCCCAGAGAAAAGAGTTTGACGATCAGGACATTCATGCAGACCCCGGGTGTGGGCAAGGGCGGGAGCGCCACACAGCTTGCCATGCCTGCCAGACGGTGTCTACACCAGGAGCTTGCGCCCCACCCACCGCCACCTGGTGCGCTTGGCCCAGAGGCCCGGCGCGCCAGATGCGCGGCTGGCTGAAGATTTGCACGTGCGGCAGGTTCAGGGCCACGGCCAGATGGCTCAAACCCGAGTCCACCCCCACCACGCCCACGCAACCCGCCATGTGCGTAGCCAACGCAGCCAAACCCATGCGCGGCAGCACCCGGGCTTGCGGGCCCATCGCCTGGCACAGTTGCTGGGCAAAGGCTTCTTCGTAGGCGTTGGCCTGCGGCACGCTGACCGGCAAGCCCTGGGCCACCAGCCGCTGGCCCAATTGCACCCAGTGGGCCAACGGCCATTCGTTTTCCACCCGCGTCGTGCCGTGGACCAGCACCACACTGCCATCGGGCTGCGCGGGGGTGACTTGTAATGCGTCGTAGGCAATGCCGTCTTCACGCGGTGGGTAGCCCAGTGCCAGCGCGGCCAAATGCCGGGTGCGCTGCACCGCATGGATGCGCGGCGGCATGGGCTGGGGGCGTTGCACCATATAGCGCACCGGCCATTCATAGCCGCAGTCTTCGCTGCGGTTGCCATAGGTGGCACGCCAGCCGTCCGTTGTGAGCCGCGCCTGACGGGCCACCAGGGCGGACTTGATCAGACCCTGGAAGTCAATCACCGCGTCGTACGCCTCGGCTTGCAAGGTCTGGAGGAACCGGGCTTTCTCAGTCCGTACGCTGGCACTGAAAGGGGTTTTACGCCAGCGCCGCTGGGCTATCGGCAGCACCCGGCCCAGGCACGGTACGTGGGCTTGCAGCAGCGGGGCAAAGGCCTCTTCCACCACCCAGTCAAAGGTGGCCAAAGGCAAGGCCTGGCGCATGTCGTGCAGGGCCGGCAGGGTTTGCACCACATCGCCAAAAGACGACAGTTTGACAATCAAAACCCGCATGCCCTGCCCTTCACCGGCTATGCGCATCAATGTGCGCTGGCGGCCAAAGTGGCATCGGGCTTGGCGCGGCGCAGCAGAGCCAGCATGTCGTGCTGGATGCGCTCTAGCGCTTCAGGCGTATGGCCTTCAAAGCGCAGCACTAATACCGGCGTGGTGTTGCTGGCGCGGACCAGGCCAAAGCCGTCCGGCCAATCGACCCGCAGGCCGTCGATGGTGCTAAGCACCGCCGGCGCGGCAAAGTCCACCATCGCCAGGGCCTTGGCCACCACCTCGGGCGGCTCGCCCTCGGCACAGGCGACGTTCAATTCAGGGGTGGAAAAGCTGCTGGGCAAGGCGTGCAGCACCACATTGGCATCGGGCGACTGGCTGACGATTTCCAGCAGGCGGCAGCCCGCGTAGGTGCCGTCGTCAAAACCAAACCAGCGCTCTTTGAAGAAGATGTGGCCGCTCATTTCGCCGCCCAGCGGGGCCTGGCCACCAGCGGCTTCGATTTCTTTCATCTTGGCTTTGATGAGGGAGTGGCCGGTTTTGAACATCAGCGGGTGGCCACCGGCAGCGGCAATGGCCGGGGCCAGACGCTGCGAGCATTTCACGTCAAACAAAATCGTACCGCCGGGGACGCGGCGCAGCACGTCCTCTGCGAACAGCTGCATCTGGCGGTCGGGGTAAATGTTGGTGCCGTCGCTGGTGACGATGCCCAGGCGGTCGCCGTCGCCGTCGAAGGCCAGGCCGAGTTCGGCACCGCTGGTTTTCAAGGCCGCGATCAGGTCCAGCAGGTTCTCGGGCTTGCTCGGGTCGGGGTGGTGGTTGGGGAAGTTGCCGTCCACCTCGCTGAACAGCTCGATCACCTCGCAACCAATGGCGCGCAGGATGTCGGGGGCCGATGCGCCCGCAATGCCGTTGCCGGAATCAACCACGATCTTCATCGGGCGGGCCAGTTTGATGTCGGAGACGATGCGGGCGGTGTAGGCGGGCAGCACATCCACGCTGCGCACAGCACCACCGGCTTGGGGTAGCCAGGTCTCGGCTTCGATCATGCGGCGCAGGGCCTGGATTTCATCGCCGTGGATGGCCCGGCCCCCCATCACCATCTTGAAGCCGTTGTAGTCCTTGGGGTTGTGGCTGCCGGTGACCTGGATGCCGCTGCGGCACAGGGTGTTGGCCGCAAAGTACAGCAAGGGCGTGGTGACGGTGCCCACATCAATCACTTGGATACCAACTTCCACCAGGCCCCGGATCAACGCCGCCACCAGCACCGGGCCACTCAGGCGCCCGTCGCGGCCCACGGCCACCGTGGTTTCACCCTCGGCCAGCGCAATCGTGCCAAAGGCTTTGCCGATTCCCTCGGCAACGGCTTCGGTCACCGTGGTGGGCACAATGCCGCGAATATCGTAGGCTTTGAAGATGGAGCTGGCGATGTGCATGGAATGGACTCGGGTGAAGGGGCGGTTGAAATCAAAGATCCGGTCATCCTTGAAGGATGGCCGGACCGGTTGGCCGAATTGTAGTCACGCGCAACGTGCGGATTCGACTGCGTGCCGCCCGGCACTTTTTGGCTATTTTTTGACCGTCAGCGGGGCAATGGATGGCCCGCACAGGGTTTGGTACAGAGCCAGATACTGGGTTGCCGCCGCCGCCCAGGAGAAGTTTTGCGCCATGCCGCGTTGCTGTATCTGCGCCCACACCGCAGGCTGACCAAAGGCATGTACGGCACGGTGTACCGCCAAGGCCAGTGCCTCTTTACTCGCCGGGCCAAACATGAAGCCGGTAGCGGTGTCTGCCTGCAAGCTGGCTTCGTGGGTATCCACCACCGTATCAATCAAGCCGCCCACCCGCCGCACCACCGGCACGGTGCCGTAGCGCAGGGCGTAGAGCTGGGTGAGGCCACAGGGTTCAAACCGGGACGGCACCAGCATGGCATCGGCCCCGGCAATCATCTGGTGGGCAAACGGCTCGTCGTAACCTAGGCGCACCGCCACCTGGCCCGGGTGCGCGGCAGCGGCCTCGGTAAAGGCTTTTTCCAGCGCCGCATCGCCACTGCCTTGCACCGCCAGCTGCGCACCGGCGGCCAGCATGTCAGGGATGGCGGCCAGCACCAGGTCCAGCCCCTTTTGCTCGGTGAGGCGGCTGACCAGGGTGAACAGCGGCCGTTGGGCGTCTACGTGCAAACCCAGCTTTTTTTGCAGGGCAGCTTTGCAGACAGCTTTGCCCGACAAGTCGGCGGCCGAATACTGCGCAGAGGTGTCTTTGTCGGTACCCGGGTTCCACACCGCGTCGTCCACACCATTCAAGATGCCCGACACATCGGCACCACGCGAGCGCACCACGCCGTCCAGTCCGCAGCCAAATGCAGGGGTGGCGATTTCTCCGGCGTAACTGGGGCTGACGGTGGTGATGCGCTGGGCCAGGGTCAAACCGGCTTTCATGAACGAAAACTTGCCGTGGTATTCCAGCCGGGTCGGGTCCATAAAGCGCACCGGCAAGCCAAGTAAATGGAAGTCCTTGGCATCGAACAACCCCTGGTAGGCCAGGTTGTGTACCGTGTAAACGGTGGCCACGGTGGCCGCCTGGTTGGCCGCCACATACGCACAGGCCATACCGGCATGCCAGTCGTGGGCGTGCAGCACGTCGGGGCTCCAGGCCGGGTCGAGCCCACCGGTAGCCACATGCGCGGCCACCCAGCCCAGCAAGGCAAAGCGCTGGGCGTTATCGGGCCACTCGATGCCGTCGGCACCCAGATACGGATTGCCCGCGCGCTGGTAGTAATAAGGCGCATCGACCACATAGGCCGATATGCCACTGGCGGCGATGGTGCCGCGCAGCAGCCGCACCCGCGCAGCCCCGAAGGCCGCACCGATCTCGCAGACCACCACCGGCTTGTGCAGGCCCGCCAAAATCGCGGGAAAACCCGGCAGCAGCAAGCGCACATCGACACCGGCTGCAACCAACGCCTGGGGCAAAGCACCCAGCACATCGGCCAGGCCACCCGTTTTAACCAGAGGAAAAACCTCGGCTCCAACCTGGAGTACTTTCATTCCATCAACTTCCTCAACATGGTGGGGGTCACCAAGGTGATGCCATTTTCGCTGCGGTGGAAGCGCTCAGCATCCAGCGCCGCGTCTTCACCGATCACCATGCCGTCGGGGATTACGCAACCCCGGTCGATCACTGCCCGGTGGATGCGCGCACCCCGTCCAACCTCCACATCGGGTAAGAGCACCGACCAGCTCACTTTGGAGAAGGAATGCACGCGAACACTAGAGAACAACACCGACTTGTGCACGCTGCCCGACACGATGCAACCACCGGACACCATCGATTCAATGGCCATGCCGCGCTGGTCGTCTTGGTTGTGGACAAATTTGGCGGGCGGTAGCTGCGCCTGGTAGGTCCAGATGGGCCAGTGGGTGTCGTACAGATTGAGCTTGGGCTCGGTCGCAGTCAGGTCGATATTGGCATCCCAGTAGGCGTCGATGGTGCCCACATCCCGCCAGTAAGGCTCTTCCTCGGCGGCATCGGGAACGCAGCTCATGGAAAACGGGTGGGCGGTAGCCAAGCCGTTGCGCACGGCACGGGGAATGATGTCTTTGCCAAAGTCATGGCTGGACTCGGGGTCGGCCATGTCGCGCTCCAACTCGGCATACAGGAATGCCGCGTTGAAAATATAAATGCCCATGCTGGCCAGCGACATATCGGGGTTGCCCGGCATGTGCGGAGGGTCAGCGGGTTTTTCCAAAAATTCGGTGATCAGGCGGTTGTCGTCAATCGCCATCACGCCAAAAGCCGTGGCCTCGGCACGTGGCACGGCAATGCAGCCCACCGTGCATTCACGCCCCAGGGCCACGTGGTCGGCCAGCATCAGGGCATAGTTCATTTTGTAGATGTGGTCGCCCGCCAGCACCACGATGTACTCGGCACCGTAGCTCTCCAGAATGTCCTGATTCTGGTAGACCGCATCGGCCGTGCCCCGGTACCAATTTTCGTTATCGTTGCGTTGCTGGGCGGGCAGCAAATCCACAAACTCGTTCATCTCGTTCTTCAAAAACGCCCAGCCGCGCTGCATGTGGCGCAGCAAACTGTGCGACTTGTACTGGGTTATGACACCAATGCGGCGAATACCGGAGTTCAGGCAATTGGACAACGCAAAGTCAACAATGCGAAATTTGCCACCAAAGTACACCGCCGGTTTGGCACGGCGGTCGGTCAAGTTCATCAAACGGCTGCCGCGCCCACCAGCGAGCACCAATGCAATGGCTTTTTTGGGCAGATCCAGTCCGAGTGCTAAGTTGTTTTGCTGCATTTTTTGTCTCCAGAGAAAGGGAAAATATTAGCCGGGTTGGTGGCCAACCTCAGCATCTTAATCCGAGGATTTAAAAAACAGTTACCGACCGGTTACCTCATGCGAGAATTCTGGAAATAAGCGGTTTACCCGAATTCAAAGCGCTTAGACTACAAAAAAAGCCGTCTATACCTCGTATTTAGGCTTATGCCACCCCACCGAAAGGATGCCCCTGTGACCCAGAGTATTGCCCCCTCCGCCACCTCCATCCAGGCCGCCATTGCGCAGCATTTGCTCGACACCGTCGGGGTCAGTCCCGCCCAAGCCACACCGAACGACGTCATGCTGGCCGTGTCGCAAGTTGCGCGCCAGCAACTGTCCCAGCGCTGGGTCCAAACCCAGGCCCGCGACCATGCCGCCAAGGCCCGGCGCGTGGTGTATTTGTCGATGGAGTTTTTGATGGGTCGTACCCTGTCCAATGCGCTGGGCGCGCTGGATATCCGGGGCGAAACTGCTGCTGGCCTGCAACACTTTGCCCAAACCCTGGAAACGGTGACCGACCGCGAACCCGATGCCGCGCTGGGCAACGGTGGCCTGGGCCGCCTGGCCGCGTGTTTTCTGGATTCGATGGCCACCGTCGGCCTGCCCTCGTTTGGTTATGGCATCCGCTACGAATACGGCATGTTTGCGCAAGACATTCAGAATGGCACGCAGATGGAATACCCCGACCCGTGGCTGGAAAACGGCACGCCCTGGGAGTTTCCCCGGGCCGACATCAGCTACCCCGTGCGCTTTGGCGGCTGGGTCGAGCAGGTCAACGGTGCACCCGTATGGCGCAACGCCGGTGAAGTGGCGGCCAAGGCCTACGACATGGTGGTCCCCGGCCACGGCACCGAGAAGGTCAGCACCCTGCGCTTATGGAAAGCCGTGGCCCCCGCCCATATCGACCTGAATGCCTTCAACACCGGCGATTACGCCCGTGCGGCCAGCATGAAAAATGAATACGAGAACATCTCGTGGGTGCTCTACCCCAATGACAGCACGCCTGCCGGGCGAGAACTGCGCCTGAAGCAAGAGTACTTCTTTGTCTCCGCATCGGTGCAAGACCTGGTGGCACGCCACCTGAGCGAGCACCCCACGCTGGACAACCTGGCCGAGCACGTGGCCATCCACCTGAACGACACCCACCCCGCCATCGGCGTGGCCGAGCTGGTGCGGGTGCTGTGCGACGAACACGGCATGCCCTGGGACAAAGCCTGGGCGATTTGCTGCAAAACCTTCTCGTACACCAACCACACCCTGATGCCCGAGGCGCTGGAAACCTGGCCCGTGGGCCTGATGCAGCATGTGCTGCCGCGCCACCTGGAAATCATCTTCCGCATCAACAAAGAGTTTCTGGAAATGGCGGCCCAGCACCGGCCGGGCGACAACGCCTTCTTGGCACGCCTGTCGCTGATCGACGAGCAGGGCGAGCGCCGGGTGCGCATGGCCAATTTGTCCATCGTGGGCAGCCACAAGGTAAATGGTGTGTCGGCCCTGCACTCCGAGTTGCTGGTGCAAACCATTTTTGCTGACTTCGCCGCCATCTGGCCCGACCGTTTCACCAACATGACCAACGGCGTGACCCCGCGCCGCTGGCTGGCCCAGGCCAACCCCGGCCTGTCGAATCTGCTGGACAGCACGCTGGGCAAGGGCTGGCGTCTGGACCTGGACCAACTGCAACAGCTCAAGTCCAAAAAAGACGATGCAGCCTTCCAAAAGTCGTTCATGCAGGTCAAACGCGCCAACAAAGTGCGCTTGGCCGAGGCCATCGAAAAAAGCACCGGCATCCAGGTCAGCCCGGACAGCCTGTTCGATGTGCAGGTCAAACGTATCCACGAATACAAACGCCAACTGCTGAATGTTCTACACGTGGTGACCCGTTACCAGGCCATTTTGGCGAACCCCGATGCCGACTGGGTGCCACGCACCGTGATTTTTGCGGGCAAAGCGGCTTCCAGCTATGTGACGGCCAAGTCCATCATCCGTTTGATCCACGACGTGGGCAGCGTCATCAACAACGACCCTCGCATTGGCGACAAGCTGAAGCTGGTGTTCATGCCGAACTACGGCGTGTCGGTGGCTGAAATCATCATGCCGGGTGCGGATTTGTCCGAGCAAATTTCGACCGCAGGCACCGAAGCATCCGGCACCGGCAACATGAAACTGGCCCTGAACGGCGCATTGACCATCGGCACCGACGACGGTGCCAACATCGAAATCCGCCAAAACGTGGGCGACGACAACATCTTCATCTTCGGCCTCAAAACCCCGGAAGTGCAGGCCCTGAAGCAAAGCGGCTACCAGCCCATGCGCTACTACGAAAGCACCCCCGCCCTGAAGGCGGTGCTGGATGCCATCTCCGGCGGCCAGTTCTCGCCCGATGAGCCCGGCCGCTACCGCGCGCTGGTGGATTCGCTGCTGTGGGGCGGCGACCACTACCTGCTGCTGGCCGATTACGCCTCCTATGTCGCCACGCAATCCCTGGTAGACGACCTGTACCGCCAGCCGTCGGCCTGGTGTGCCAAGGCCATCGCCAATGTGGCGGGTATGGGGGTGTTCTCATCCGACCGCACCATCCGCGCATACGCCCAACACATCTGGCATATCGCGGCGGACGCACCGAACGCGCTATAAACCCCACGCGGTGACAGACAACACCGCGCCCCCTCAAAACCACAGAGATCGGTTCTTATGCTGCACGCCCATGACGTAGAAATGATTTGCGGAGCCCGCCACGGCGACCCCTTTGCGGTACTCGGCCCCCACGTGGCGGCGGCGGGGAGCACCTCGGTGCGCTGCTTCTTGCCCGGCGCACTCAGCGTGGCGGTGGAATCGACAAAGGGCCTGCTGCTGGGGCCGCTGGCCTTGCAAGACGAAGCCGGTTTTTTCGAGGCTGAAGTCGCGCTGCCTGTGGGCGCGGCCTACCGCCTGCGGGTGCAATGGGCCGACGGCCACAGCGCCAGCATCGAAGATCCCTACCGTTTCCCACCGGTGCTGGGCGAAATGGATGTGTGGTTGCTGGGCGAAGGCACGCACCTGCGGCCTTATGAGGTGTTGGGCGCACAGCCTTGCGCCATGGAAGGCGTGGCAGGCACCCGGCTTGCCGTATGGGCCCCCAACGCCAGCCGTGTCAGCGTGGTGGGCGATTTCAACTTCTGGGATGGCCGCTGCCACCCCATGCGCTTGCGGCGCGACTGCGGTGTGTGGGAGCTGTTCTTGCCCGGCGTACAGGCCGGAGCCAGGTACAAATACGAAATTCGGGCCCACAACGGCGAGGTGCTGCCCGCCCGCTCCGACCCCTATGCACTGCAAGCCGAATTGCGCCCGGCCACCGCCAGCGTAGTGGCCCACCTGCCACCATTTGTGCCGCCGTCTGCCGCGCGCAAACAGGCCAATGCGCTGAATGCCCCCATCAGCATCTACGAGGTGCATCTGGGCTCCTGGCGGCGCAAGGAAGGCAACCAGTGGCTGGACTGGGACGAACTCGGCGAAACCCTGGTGCCCTATGCCGTAGACATGGGCTTCACCCACCTGGAGCTGCTGCCCATCAGCGAACATCCGTTTGACGGCTCCTGGGGCTACCAGCCGGTCGGCATGTATGCGCCTACCGCCCGTTTTGGCAACCCGGCAGGCTTTGCCCGCTTTGTGGCACGCTGCCATGCAGCCGATGTCGGCCTGATCCTGGACTGGGTGCCCGCCCACTTCCCCACCGATGCGCACGGCCTGGGCAACTTTGACGGCACCCACCTGTACGAGTACGCCGACCCGCGCGAGGGCTTCCACAACGACTGGAACACCCTGATCTACAACCTGGGCCGCACCGAAGTCAGCAACTTTTTAGTCGGCAACAGCCTGTACTGGCTGGAGCGCTTTGGCGTGGACGGCCTGCGCGTCGATGCCGTGGCCTCCATGCTCTACCGCGACTACAGCCGCAAGGCCGGGGAATGGATTCCCAACGTGCACGGCGGCCGCGAAAATTTAGAAACCATCGCCTTCCTCAAGCGCATGAACGAGGTGGTGGGCGGCGAACGCCCACAGGCCATCACCCTGGCCGAAGAATCCACCGCCTTCCCCAACGTATCGCGCCCCACCTACGCCGGGGGCCTGGGCTTCCACTACAAATGGAACATGGGCTGGATGCACGACACGCTGGCCTACATGGAGCGCGACCCGGTCTACCGCAAGCACCACCAGGGCGAAATCAGCTTTAGCCTGGTGTATGCCTTTACCGAAAACTTCGTGCTGCCGATTTCGCACGACGAAGTGGTGCACGGCAAGGGTTCGCTGCTGAACAAAATGCCCGGCGACCGCTGGCAGCAATTTGCCAATCTGCGCGCCTTCATGGGCTACATGTTTGCCCACCCGGGTAAAAAACTGCTCTTCATGGGCTGTGAATTTGCCCAAGACCGCGAATGGAACCACGACCAAAGCCTGGACTGGCATCTGCTAGAACAAGCGCCCCACGCCGGCATCCAACGGCTGGTACGTGACCTGAACCAGCTCTACCGCGCCACTCCGGCCCTGTACCAGCTGGACTTTGAACCCGCCGGTTTTGAATGGATTGAACACGACGATACCGAGCACTCGGTACTCAGCTTTATCCGCCGAGGTATCGATAGCACCTCCTTTATAGTGGTGGTGTGCAATTTCACCCCCAACGTCTGGAATGGATACCGCCTGGGTGTGCCGCAGCCCGGCACCTATTGCGAAAAACTCAATACCGATTCCGCGCACTACGGCGGCAGCAACGTGGGAACCCCGCTGGCTACGGCCACCGCAGAGGCCACGGCGATGCACGGGAAACCCTATTCCGTAGTGCTTAACCTGCCACCATTGGCCACCGTTATTCTCGAATGGACAGCCTAAAACCACCACCCACCCCTTCGGTCCACCGGACCACCCCGCCCGACGTGCAACCCGGCCAGCCCTGGCCGCTGGGGGCCAGCTTTGATGGCACCGGTATCAACTTCGCCGTGTTTTCCGCCCACGCCCAGGCGATGGATGTGTGCATTTTTGATGCCTCCGGCAGCACCGAGCTCACCCGGTTTCGGCTACCCGCCCACACCAGCGACGTGTGGCACGGCTATCTGCCAGGGGGCCAGCCCGGCCTGGTCTACGGCCTGCGCGCCCACGGCCCTTGGCGGCCCGACCGGGGGCACCGTTTTGATGCCTCCAAGCTCCTGCTCGACCCTTACGCCCGCGACATCGTCGGCACGTTCGCGTGGCGCGACGAGCACTTTGCAGGCGACCGGCTGCATCCGCGCCACATGGACACCCGCGACAACGCCGCCCTGGCCCTGAAAGCCCGCGTCACCTTCGATGCGTTTGACTGGGCGGGCGACAAGCCGCCGCGCACACCACTGGCCGATTCGGTGTACTACGAATGCCACGTCAAAGGCTTCTCGCGGCTGAATGAAAACATCCCCCCCGCCCTGCGCGGCACGTTTGCGGGCTTGGCACACCCGGCCTCGGTGCAGCATCTCCAGCAGTTGGGCATCACCGCTGTGAGCCTGCTGCCGGTGCACTACGCCCTCAGCGAAGAGCGCCTGGGCACGCTGGGCCTGAGCAACTACTGGGGCTACAACACGCTGGGGTTTTTCAGCGTCGATCCGCGCCTGGCCAGCGGCGCAGGCGGCCTATCACCCCGCGACGAATTCCGCGCTATGGTCAAAACCCTGCACGCCGCCGGGTTAGAGGTGCTGCTGGATGTGGTCTACAACCACACGGCCGAAGCCGGTGAAGACGGCCCCACCATCAGCTTTCGCGGCCTGGACAACGCCAGCTACTACCGCCTGCCGCCCGAATCCCCTGCCACCTACGACAACTACTCCGGCTGCGGCAACACCATCGACATCCGCCAGCCCCGGGTGCTGCAAATGGTGCTGGACAGCCTGCGCTATTGGGTGAGCGAAATGCACGTGGACGGCTTCCGCTTCGACCTGGCCCCGGTGCTGGGCCGCACCGACCACGGCTTTGACCGCAACAGCGCCTTCTTTACCGCCGTGGCGCAAGACCCGGTGCTATCGCGGGTGAAGATGGTGGCCGAACCCTGGGACATCGGCCCTGGCGGCTACCAAACCGGCAACTTCCCGCGCGGCTGGCAAGAGTGGAACGACCACTTCCGCGACAGCATGCGCGGCTTCTGGATACAAACTGCTGCCGCCTCCGGTGCGCCGGTGGCCGACAACACCCGTGCCGACATGGCCCAGCGCCTGTGCGGCTCCAGCGACCTGTACCAGCCGCGCCAGCGCGCCCCGGCCGAGTCGGTCAACTACGTGGTGTCACACGACGGCTTTACCCTGCGCGACCTGGTCAGCTACAACCAGCGCCACAACCTGGCCAACCAGGAAGACAACCGCGACGGCCACGGCCACAATCTCAACTTCAACTGCGGAGCCGAAGGCCCCAGCACCGACCCCGCCGTCAACGCCCTGCGCGGCAAGCTGCAACGCGCCCTGCTTGCTACTACTTTGCTAGCGCAAGGCACACCACTGATATGCGCTGGAGACGAATTAGGCCATACCCAGGGCGGCAACAACAACCCCTATTGCCAAGACAACCCCACCACCTGGATAGCCTGGGCCGCCGCCGACGAAGACCTCATCGCCTTCACCCGCCGCGCTATTCGCCTGCGCCGCCAGGCCCTGCCTTTTGCCAACCACTGGTACAGCGGCGTGGCCGATGCGCTGGGCCTGCCCGATCTGTCCTGGCTGCGCGGCAGCGGTGTACCGCTGGAGGGCGATGCCTGGCGCGACCCGCAGTACCGGGCGCTGGGCTGCCTGATCGGCAAACCCGGCAAGGCCCGTGCCCCGCTGCTGCTGCTGGTCAACGCAGGCAACCGCGTGGACCCGTTTCTGCTGCCTGCGGGCCAGTGGCAGGTGGTGCTGGACAGCAGCCAGCCCCGTGGCCTGGATAGCCTGGGCGGCTGGACCGGCCAAGGCAAAGACCTGTTTCCGCTGCCCGCCAACAGCCTGGTGCTGCTGGCGGCCAAGGGCGCGGCTCTGGTGCTTTGAGACGCGTATTCGGGGCGATTCACAGGTCCGAAAACGGCTATCGGTGCCACAATGCCCGCGTACCATTGCGGCCATGACACCCGACATCCTGCACGACACCGCCGCCTGCTACCGGGCCTTGCAAGCCCGCGATGCCCGGTTCGACGGCAGCTTCTTCACCGGCGTCACCTCCACCGGCATTTACTGCCGCCCGGTCTGCGCCGTCAAAACCCCCAAGCCCGAAAACTGCCGCTTCTTTGCCCACCCGGCGCAGGCCGAGAGCGCGGGCTTTCGGCCCTGCCTGCGCTGCCGCCCCGAGCTGGCACCGCAGGCGCGGGTCTGGTCGGTGCAGGATGCCACCCACATCTTGGCCCACCAGGCCGCCCGCCTACTGGACGCGGTAGAGGCTTGGAGCGATGCAGACGGCAGCGCCCTGCCCGTGCTACCGGCCTTAGCCGCCCGGCTGGGGGTCAGCGACCGGCATCTGCGGCGTATCTTTGAGGCACATCTGGGCGTATCGCCGCTGCAATACCTGCAAACCCGCCGCCTGCTGGCCGCCAAACAGCTGCTGGCCGATACCCAGCTGCCGGTGGCGCAGGTCGCCCTGGCCAGCGGCTTTGCCAGCGTGCGCCGCTTCAACACCGTGTTTGCCGAGCGCTACGGGCTCAACCCGTCGCAACTGCGCCGCAACGGGGCCGAACGTGCCCAAAGTGCCCAAGGCATGGCCATCCAACTCGGCTACCGCCCGCCCTATGACCTGGCGGCGATGGGCGCATTTCTGGCCAAGCGGCAGATAAACGCTATTGAATTAATAGCTACTAACGCAAGTGGAATATGCGCTAGCCGCACTTTTTCTATAAAAATGGGTACCACCACCCACACCGGCTGGCTGCGGGCCGAGTTTGTGCCCGCGCGCCACCACGTGCTGCTGCACACCAGCGACAGCCTGCACAGCGTGCTGCCGCTGCTGGTCCGCCGGGTGCGCGCCTGGCTGGACCTGGATGCCGACCCCCAGGCCATCCACCAGGTACTGCACCACCGCTTCCCTGGCGGCGAAGGTCTGCGCGTGCCCGGTACGCTGGACGGCTTTGAGCTGGCGGTGCGCGCCGTGCTGGGCCAGCAGATAACCGTGGCAGCGGCCCGCACCCTGGCCCAGCGGATGGTGGATGCGTTTGGCGCCCCCATCGCCACGCCCTTCCCGGAGCTGACCCGCTTATTCCCCAGTGCCGAGGTGCTGGCGCAGGTGGGCGGCGACGCACTGGGCCAACTGGGCATCAACCAACAACGGCAACGCGCCATCCAAGCCCTGGCCCGCGCCGTGGCCAGCGGCCAGCTCGCCCTGCACGGCGGCAGCCCGGTGCAGACCAGCATCACCGCCCTGAAAGCCCTGCCCGGCATCGGCGACTGGACGGCGCAGTACATCGCCATGCGTGCCCTGCGCTGGCCCGATGCCTTTCCGGCCGGAGATGTGGCCCTGCACAAAGCCCTGGGCGTGCAAGACCAGCCGAATGTGCGCCTGGCCAGCCTGGCCGCCGAGGCAGCATCCCAAGCTTGGAAACCCTGGCGCAGCTACGCCGTGCTGCGCGCCTGGGCCGAGTTGCCCAGCCCCGTTAAAGTTATTAAAGCTATTAAAAATATAGCTACCCCCGTATGATGTACCTGCGCTAACTGCCCATTTAATATGAAATTTACACCGGCTCCGGCCACCCTCCTTTTCGACACCCCCCTCGGCCCCATGTGGGCCGCTGCCACCCCGCAGGGCCTGTGTGGCCTGTGGTTTGACGGCCAACGCCACCAACCCGACATGACCACCTGGACACCCGCCCCCCAGCACCCGCTGCTACTGCAAACCGCCGCTTGCATGGCCGCCTACTTTGCAGGCAGCCCTGCCCATTTCACCCTGCCGCTGGACCTGTCCGGCGGCACGCCCTTCCAGCAAGCGGTGTGGCAAGCGCTGTTGCAGATTCCACGCGGTGCCAGCACCAGCTATGGCGCGTTGAGCCAATCCCTGGGCCGCCCCAACGCCGTGCGGGCCGTGGCCGGTGCGGTAGGGCGCAACCCCGTCAGCGTGCTGGTGCCTTGCCACCGGGTGCTGGGCAGCGACGGCTCCCTGACCGGCTACGCGGGCGGGCTGGAGCGCAAAACCGCGCTGCTGCAACTCGAAGGGGTGCAAGTTTGAAAACCACATCCCAGCCCTGGGCCCTGGAATTCCTGCTGCTGGCCGCCATCTGGGGCGCATCGTTTTTGTTCACGCACATCGCCGTGCTGGAATTCGGTGCCGTCCCCACCGCCGCCATCCGTGTAGCCATTGCCGCCCTGGCCCTGCTCCCCTTGCTGATTCAGCGTGGGCTGGTACCCGCCCTGCACCAACATTGGAAGGCCGTGTTTTTCGTGGGCATGCTGAATTCGGGCATCCCGTTTGCCCTGTTCGCTTTTGCGCTGCTGTCCATCAGCTCGGGCCTGTCGGCCATTCTGAATGCCACCACGCCGCTGTTTGCCTCCCTGATTGCCTGGTTCTGGCTCAAAGACCGGCCCAACGCCTCGCGCAGCCTGGGTTTGGTGATCGGCTTTGTCGGCGTGGCGCTGCTGGCCTGGGACAAGGCCAGCTTCCGCCCCGATGCCAGCGGCCTGGCCCCCGGCTGGGCCGTGCTGGCCTGCCTGTTGGCCGCCGTCTGCTACGGCATCACCGGCAGCTACACCAAGCGCTACCTGGGCAACGTGCCACCGTTGGTCACCGCCACCGGTAGCCAGCTCGGCGCCGTCCTGGGTCTGGGCCTGCCCGCCATCTGGCTCTGGCCGACCCAGCCACCCAGCCTGCGTGCCTGGCTGGCCCTGCTGGTAGCCGGCCTGGTCTGCACCGCACTGGCCTATGTGCTCTTCTTTCGCCTGCTTGCCCAGATCGGCCCCAGTAAAGTGCTCACCGTGACCTTTGTCATTCCGGTGTTTGCCGTGTTCTACGGCAGCGTATTTTTGGGCGAAGTGCTGACCCCCTGGATGCTGGGCTGCGGGCTGGTGGTGGTGTGCGGCACGGCTCTGGCCACCGGCTTGTTACGTTTGCCGACAAAGCGCACCACACCCTAGGAGCAACCCGTATTCCGCCGCGCGGCAGCAACCGTACAATCCGCTGCGCCGCGCATCCAAAGCGCTTTGGAGAAACCAAAAATGACCACCGCCCTGACCGCCCGCATCCGCCAACTCTGGCTACAAATCTACCCCGACCAGCACACCGACAAGCTCGATGCCTTCCTGGTCGAGCTGCTGGCTGCCGCTGCCAACGCAGCCCCATCACCGCCACCCACCTGGTTCAAGGAAGTGGTGGTGTATTCGCTGTACGTCGATCTGTTCAACAAAGACTTCAAGGGCTTAACCAATCGCCTGGCCTACCTGCAAGACCTGGGAGTGACCTGCCTGTGGCTGCTGCCCATCCTGGATTCGCCGATGCGCGACGCGGGCTTCGACATCAGTGACTACACCAAGATCCGCAGTGAGCTGGTGGGTGGCAGCGATGCCGCCGCGCAGGGCAGCTTCGCCGAATTTCTGGCCGAAGCCCACCGCCGCAACATCCGGGTGATCTTCGACGTGGCCATGAACCACTGCTCCGACCAGCACATCTGGTTTAGGGAAGCCCGCAAAAGCCCCGACAACCCCTACCGCGACTACTTCATCTGGAGCGACACGACTGAGCGCTACAAAGAAGCCCGCATCATCTTCAAAGGCATGATGCCGAGCAACTGGCATCCGCTGCCCAAAACTTCCGATGACGCCCCGGACACCTACTTTTTCCACCGTTTTTTCGACTCACAGCCCGACCTGAACTACCGCAACCCCGAGGTGCTGCTGGCCATGTGCCGCGTGCTGCTGTTCTGGGTGGCGCAGGGCGTGGACGGCTTCCGCGCCGACGCGATTCCGTATCTGTGGAAGGAAGAAGGCACGATCTGCGAGAACCTGCCGGGCACCCACGCCATCGTCAAGTTCTTCCGCGCCGTGCTGGACAGCGTGCGCCCCGGCACCATTTTGCTGGCCGAAGCCTGCCAACCGCCCGCCGAAGTGGTCACCTATTTCGGCGACAGCGACGAGTGCCAGGCGGCCTACCATTTCCCGGTGATGCCGCGCATCTACCTGGCGCAGGCCACCCACTCGGCCAAACCAATTTTTGACACCCTATCGACCAGTTTCACGCCCGACATCCCGGATGCCTGCGGCTGGTTCTCGTTCCTGCGCTGCCACGACGAGCTGACGCTGGAGATGGTCACCCCCGAGGAGCGCAAAACCATCCACGCCGCCTACTGCCACCAGCCCGAGTGGGACTTCCGCCAGGGCGAAGGCATTGCCTCGCGTCTGGTCGATCTATTCAAAAGCGATGCGGCGGCGGTGCAACTGGCCTTCAGCATCAGCTTCACCCTGCTGGGCACGCCGGTGATCTTCTACGGCGACGAGTTCGCCAAGCCCAACGACAACCAATTCCAGGCCGACCAGGAAGCCCTGACCGGCTACCAGGATGCGCGCTACAAAGTGCGCGGTGCCGTGGACTGGACGAGTGTGGACCGGCAACTGGCCGATGCCACCAGCCTGCCCGCCCGCACCCACGACGGCGTGCGCACCATGCTGGCGGTGCGCCGCGCCCACCCGGCCCTGGCCGCCGGTAACTTCCAGCCGCTGAGCACGCTGGACGACCGCATCCTGGCCTATGTGCGGGGCACGGCGGAGCAGCAGGTGCTGGTGGTGCAAAACCTGTCGAACGACGCGGTCAGCGTGGCCCTGCCCGCCGCCATCGCGGGTGCAGGCTGGACCCGGATCTTTGGCCAGCAGGACTTGGCCCAGGGCGTGCTTGCCTTGCCACCCAAGGGCTTTAGCTGGTTCGCAAGCTAATTTTTTTGACATATTGACTGGACCCCACACTATGGCTTCCGACCTGTTAAACCAACGCACCTCGGGCGTACTGCTACACCCCACCTCCCTGCCCGGCCCGCACGGCTGTGGCGACTTTGGCCCCAACGCGTATTACTTTGTGGACTGGCTGCAAACCGCTGGCCAGTCGCTGTGGCAAACCCTGCCGCTGGGCCCCATAGGCCCCGGCGATTCGCCCTACATGGGCAGCTCGGCGTTTGCGGGCAACCCGCTGCTGGTGGCGTTTGAGCCGCTGGTCGAACAAGGTTGGATCAGCACAGGCGCGCTAGCCGCAGAATTTGATGCCGAAAAAATCAACTTCGGCCAGGTCGTACCTTGGCGCCTGCAAAAGCTGCGCGAAGCCTTCGCGGGCTTTCAAAAGATGGCCAGCCCCGAGGACCACATCGCCTTCCAATCCTGGCTAGCCACCGAACAAAGCTGGGTCGCCGACTACACCCTGTTCATGGCCCTGGACCAGGCCCACACCCCGGCCCTGTGGCCCGACTGGCCCACGCCACTGTCGCGCCGCGAGCCCACCGCCCTGACCACAGCACGCATCCAGCACGCCAACGAGATCGGCTTTTGGGGCTTTGTGCAGTGGCAATTCGACGTGCAGTGGAAAAGCCTCAAAGGCTACGCCAACGGCAAAAAAATCCATTTGGTGGGTGACCTGCCGATCTTCATCGCGCACCATTCCAGCGACTGCTGGTCGCGCCCCGACCTGTACGAACTGGACGCCAAAGGCCACCCGCTGGTGATTGCCGGGGTGCCGCCCGACTTTTTCTCCGAAACCGGCCAACGCTGGGGCAACCCCTTGTACAACTGGTCGGCCATGCAAGCCGACGGCTACCGCTGGTGGATCGAACGCGTGAAGCGCCAGCTCAGCCTGGCCGACGTGGTGCGTATCGACCACTTTCGGGGCTTTGTGGGCTACTGGGAGATTCCGGCCAGCGAACCCACCGCCGTCAAGGGCCGCTGGATGCCCGGCCCCGACTACGACCTGTTTGCCGCCATCGAAGCCGCCTTGGGCAAGCTGCCGATCATTGCCGAAGACCTGGGCGTGATCACCGACGAGGTAAATGCGCTGCGCCACCGGGCGGGCTTTCCGGGCATGCGGATTTTGCAGTTTGCGTTCTCGGACGACGCAGGCAACGGCTTCCTGCCGCACAACTACGCGCGCGACACCGTGGTCTACAGCGGCACGCACGACAACGACACCGTGGTGGGCTGGTGGGCCGACTGCACCGACCGCGAACGCGCCTATGCCGGCGAGTACCTGCACACCGACGGCAGCGATGTGCACTGGGCCATGCTGCGTGCCTGCGCCCAGTCGGTGGCCAACCACGCGCTGTGCCAGTTCCAGGACGTGATGGGGCTGGACGGCAAGCACCGCATGAACACCCCCGGTACCATCGGTTGCTGGACCTGGCGCTTCAAGTGGGACTGGGTGACCGGCGAGGCGACGGAAAAGCTGGCCCGCATCACCGCTGCCAGTGGCCGCACCCGGTTTGACCGCTTGCCCCTACCGGCCTACCCCGAAGGCAAAAACAAACCGTAAGGCTTGCGGCACAATGGGCGGAGACACTCTATTTTTTATAGCAGTCTGTACAAGCAGAATATACGAAAAAAGCATATTTCGCTTGTATTATTTTGCACAAGGTATCTATGACCATTACCCAAGTCTTTGCCGTGGTGGCGGTGCTTCTTTGCTTTCTGGGCATGCTGGCCTCCGCCATGACCGCCCTGATTGCCCACCGCGCCGCCAAGGCCGCCACAGCGGCCCACCATGCCACGGCGCAGTTGCTACGCGAATTTGAAGTCCGCGCCGCAGTGTCCACCGCCAGCGCCGTGCTGGCAGAAGCCACGCGGGCCCAGCAGCAGGCCAACGAACTCAGCCGCGCCTACGGCATGTTGGCCCTTTTCTCGCGCAACTTTGGCGAGGCAGAGATGCAAAAATCCCAAGAGATGGCCGACAGCCAGGCCGATCTGGCCGGTGAAATCGCCTCGCAGGCGCAAAAATTTGTGGCAGACCACCGCGATGTGGGCGACCCAACCCCAGAAAACCTGGACAAAGCCGTCAACGAATTCCAGAAAGCCCTGGTCGCCGTGCGCTCCATGCGCGCCGAAGTAGAGCGCGAACTGGAAGGCGTAGAAAGCCAGCGCGGCGAACTGCGCTAAATTAGTGCCCGGCGCTGCCACCAGCCCAGCACTTCGTTCGAGACCAAGGCACCTAGCACCAGTGCACCACCCAGCAGTACCGCCGTGCCGGGTGCTTCATTGGCACCTAGCCAGGCCAAGGTGATACCAAACAAAACTTCCAGCAGCTGCAGCAGCGACACCTCGGGTGCCTTGAGCACGCGGGCACACCACACCGACAAAACACACGGAATCGCTAATTGCACCGAACCCAGCATGGCCAGCAGCCCTAGGTCGTGCGGGGTGGCCTGGAACGGCATGGCCAAGGGCAGCGTCACCAGAGTGGACAACACCGCCCCCACCAGCACAGACGGCACCAGGTCCACGTCCTGGCCCTGCGCGTGGCTGCGCTGCACCACGGTCCAGTTCACCGCGCCAGCCATCGGCACGCACAGCGCCACCAAGGTACCCAGCAACTGCGCCGGGCTGCCCGCAGAACTCAGCTGCGTGCCATACATGACGGCAATGCCCACGCCCGCCACGGCAATCGCCACCCAGGTGCGCAGCGGCAGCCGGTGGCCAATCGCAAAGCGCGCCAGCAAGGCGGTCAGCAGCGGGCCAATCGACATGGTGACCAGCACATTTGCTACCGGGCTCATGCTCAGTGCCACCATAAAGGCGGTGAACATCACAGCCCAGCACACGCCCGACAACCACAGTGCCGCGCCACCTTGCACAATTTTGCGAAATACGCTGCGGCCCTGGAGCAAGGGCAGGATCACCAAGAGCGACAGCACGGTGAAAAAACTGCGCCAGAAAGTGATCTCGAAGCTGTGCGCCGACTCCAAATGGCGGGTGGTGACTCCGGCAATAGACCACATCAATGTGACCAGGACCATCGTAAATACTGCGCGGGAATGGGTTAAATGCATGCTTGTATTGTCGCCTGCCGACCCTTGCTTACCTCGACCAGAAATGCCAAATCTGTCGTCCGGGCCCAGCTATCAGGCCCGTATTACACCGGTGCCGACCGGGGTATGCGCGGTCAAACCCATGCGGTGGCACAGTGCGTGCGCGGTGTGGCGTAGCTCTATCAGTTGCAGAGATGCTGCAGTGCAATCCTCGGGACTGTAGTGGGCGCCTCCGTGCTCAGCCTGCAATGCCAGGCTGGCCAATGCATGCAAGCCCAGGCTGGCGGCGGCACCTTTCAGGGCATGGGCATAACCATGGAGGGAATCCACATCGCCACAGTCCAAAGCAGCAACCAGCGCAGAAAAACTACCCGATTCATCGGAAAAAAAACTGTCCAATAGCGATCCGTAGCCCGTCAAGGAAACGGCGACACAGATTTCGCCCAGCATGCCCATGTCCAGGTGCTGCGCCACATCGCCTGCGCGGAAGCGCCTGCGCGGAGCAATTGCAGGTACCGGCAGCGCTGGCACGGGTGTTTCGCATCTAGGAGTGGCGGGTTCAATGCAAGCTATTGCGCGGGGGCCGAAGCGTTGCTGTAACAAGGTTTCTATTTGGTCCATGCACACAGGTTTGGATAGAAAGTCATCCATTCCGGCCTCCAAGGCCCGCTCACGCGACACCGCAAACGCGTCGGCAGTCAGTGCAACGATGCAGACATTGGCCGCTGCACCCCCCCCCGCGCGCAAAGCCCGGGTAGCCTGTAGTCCGTCCATCACAGGCATGTGCACGTCCATGAACACCAGGTCCGGTACTACCCGGCGCACTTCAGCCACAGCCTGTTCTCCATCTTCGACAAAACGGATGCGGTGCCCGAGCCGACTGAGCAAGGCCTGCATGTATTTGCGGTTCACCGGATGGTCTTCAGCGACCAGAATGTCCAGTCCCTGCACAGGCGCGCCACGCAGGCCACTGCTGTCGGGATATGCCGGCGCCACCCCGTGCAGGACGGCAGCGGGTGCTGGCACACACACCAAAGGTAACTCTAGGCTGAAGGTGCTGCCCAGCCCCAATTGGCTTTGTACCGTGATATCACCGCCCATCAAACGGGCCAGGCTACGCGAAATCTCCAGCCCCAGGCCTGTACCACCAAACCGACGAGAGATGCTGGCATCACCCTGGGAAAATCGCTGGAACAAACACGCCATCGTGGCGGCATCCATGCCGATGCCTTGGTCTCTCACGCGTAGCCGCAAGGCCACCGTATCCCCCACTTGCGGGGTAGTTCCGCAATCACACTCCACATCTAGAACGATGGAGCCTTTGGAGCTGAATTTGATGGCGTTCGACACCAAATTGAGCAATATTTGTTTGATACGGGTGGCATCAGTTTCCACCCACAGGGGCAAAGCGGTATGCAGGACCAAGGAAAAATTCAGTCTCTTCTCTTTGGCCAAAGGCTGCATCAGAGCATCTACATCGTGCAGCAATTGGGGTAGTTGCACAGGTACCGGGTTCACAGCCATCTTGCCCACGTCTAGCGCCGAGACATCCAGAATATCGTTGAGTAGCGCCAATAAATGGCTGGCCGATCCCCGTACTGTAGTGACGTAATCTGCCTGCTGGGTATTGAGAGAAGTGCCCTCCAGCAATCCCAGCATTCCCAACATACCATTGAAGGGAGTACGTAATTCATGGCTCATATTGGCGAGAAACTGGCTTTTACCCCGGTTGGCGTTTTCTGCCTGTAAATTGGCCGCTACGAGGTTGGCGTTGAGTTGGAGCCACTCCAACTGCTGTTGTACCTGTTTGCGGTGCCGCACGACCAAGCTGCCGGATGCAATCAATAACACAATTAATTGGGCCAGAGTCAGCCAGATGATCAAATCGTTCTGGTGTAACAAGGTACTACCCTGGCGCTCCAATAAGACGGACACTTGGCTGTTTGCGGCCATGCTGAGAGCCTGCACAGCAGGTCCGATCACATTGAAGCCCTTGAGAAGGTCGGCCAGAGCTTTCGGGTCTGGAGCATCGCGGCTAAGAATTCGTTCGGTTTGCAGGACTAGTTGCTCCACCACGGGTACGGCATCTGCATATTCGGGCCGCTCCTGCAGCAGGGCAATGCTGGGGTTGTCACGCAGTAAATCCAAGCGGCTGGTAAATATGTCCAGGCGCAGCCTGACATTGTCTAGGTCAGCAGGCATATCTTCGATTACCAGGCCGCGCAGCTCCTGCCGAAAACGCAAAAACTCTCGCTCATACTGAAAGACTATGGCGGTAATCGAATCATTTCCCACCTGGCTAGTTTGGCGGATGGACTGCCTTTGGGTGAGCTGGAGCACCAACATCACCGCCATGGCCAAAGCCATGCCGACGGTGACCAAAGCGACCCATAGCAAATAGCGGTGGTGGTTGTCGCTTGTGCGCATGGGTGTGTTTATTCAATCTTCATGGATTTAAGCTGCCAGGCCGAGCGTTCGTAGTAGCGGGTGCTTTGCAATTCGGTTTTGGAGTCAAACGGGTAGACGATGAACAAGGGCCCCTTGGTTTTTATCGAAATGGGTTGTCCATTGAGTTTATAGGCCACGATGACATCAAAACGCTGCGCGTCTTCCATAGGGATAGTGGTTTGGTAGTCGTTCAAGGCCGTGGCTTTGATGCTGGTCCCGGTGGCTTGGGCTGCAGCCAATACGTCCCGTAAAAGCGGCCCTGTAAAGGTAACGGGCTGCTTATCCCAGGGTGTATGGGTTGTAAAGGTTTGTTGTGGCAACTTCTCCAACATCGCCATATCAAAGGCAGCCGCTGTATCCGTATTTTTTGCACCAACCGAGCCACTCACGCTCAGAATGGTTTTGCCTACAGGCGGTGCCAGGGCAAAGGCCGGCAAGGCTGCACCTGCCATCAAAACTACCATTAAAGAAATAGTGAACCGAATGCGTGCGTGTGACATGCCTGCTCCTTGTAGAAAGTAAACCCTAATTGTATCAAATATGCAATTTAATAACTTAAAAAATGATGCAAGTGATAATTTAAATGCTAAATAAATTCATTATTGAGGAATATGCCCAATACATCATCAAAGGCAAAGTCAAAACCAACTACACGTAACATTCACGCCGATGAGTCCCTGAAACGCAAAACCCCGGCACGCCGTTAAACGTACCGGGGTTCAGACATATAGGCCACACGCCTAAGGCGGGTGGCGCTAGACTTGGGGATTAACGGCCAGCGCGCTTGCGTTCGCTTTCGGTCAGGTGGCGCTTGCGTAGACGCACCGACTTGGGCGTGATTTCGACCAGCTCGTCGTCCTCAATGAACTCTACGCCGTATTCCAGCGTCAGTTCGATCGGAGGGGTGATCTTGATCGCGTCTTCCTTGCCCGACACACGGAAGTTGGTCAGCTGCTTGGTACGCGTGGCGTTGACCACCAGATCGTTATCACGGCTGTGGATACCCACAATCATGCCTTCGTACACGGGGTCGTTGGCTCGCACAAACATACGGCCACGGTCGTCCAGCTTGCCCAGGGCGTAGGTGAAGATTTCGCCTGCGTCCATAGAGATCAGCACGCCATTCTTGCGGCCACCGATATCACCCTTATGGGGTTCGTAGCAGTCAAAAATATTGGCGATCAGGCCGGAGCCGCGCGTCAAATTCAGGAACTCATTGGTGAAACCAATCAGACCACGGGCAGGAATACGGTATTCCAGGCGTACACGGCCACGGCCGTCCGGCTCCATGTTGACAAGTTCGCCCTTGCGCTCGCCCAGGGCTTGCATCACGCCGCCTTGGTGCTGGTCTTCGATGTCGGCGGTCACCAACTCGATAGGCTCGTGCTTCTCGCCGTTGATCTCTTTCATCACCACGCGGGGCTTGGAGACGGCCAGCTCGTAGCCTTCGCGGCGCATGTTTTCCAACAGGATGGTCAAGTGCAGTTCGCCACGGCCCATTACTTCAAAAATACCTTCTTCGCCGGTTTCTTTGACGCGCAATGCCACGTTGTGCTGCAGTTCTTTTTGCAGGCGATCCCAGATCTGGCGGCTGGTGACGAACTTGCCTTCGCGACCGGCCAGAGGGCTGGTGTTGACGCAGAAGTTCATCGTCAGGGTTGGCTCATCGACCTTCAGCATGGGCAGAGGCGCAGGGTTGACGGGGTCGGTGATGGTCACGCCGATACCGATGTCGGTCAGGCCGTTGATCAGCACGATTTCACCCGGGCCAGCGGACAGCGCTTGCACGCGCTCCAGACCTTGGAATGTCAGAACCTGGTTGACACGGCCTTTGACAGCCTTGCCGTCTGGGCCTTCCATGACGACCACGTCCATCATGGGCTTCACGGTGCCTTGGCTGATACGGCCCACACCAATACGGCCCACGAAGGTCGAGAAGTCGAGTGCGGAAATTTGCAATTGCAGGGGAGCTTCTGGATCGCCGGACTGGGCAGGCACGTGGTTCAGCACGGTGTTGAACAGGGCCGACATGTCGGGACCCCACTGCTCACCAGGCGCACCCTCTACCAGGGAAGACCAGCCATTGATACCCGAGGCGTACACGACGGGAAAGTCGAGTTGCTCGTCGGTAGCGCCGAGCTTGTCGAACAAATCAAACGCAGCGTTAACCACTTTGTCGGGGTTGGCACCGGGCTTGTCCACCTTGTTCACCACGACGATGGGCTTGAGGCCCAAAGCCAAAGCCTTCTTGGTCACGAAACGGGTCTGGGGCATAGGGCCCTCTTGCGCGTCGATCAGCAGCACAACGCCATCGACCATCGACAGTGCACGCTCCACTTCACCGCCGAAGTCGGCGTGGCCGGGGGTATCGACGATGTTGATGTGCGTGCCTTCCCAGCTCACGGCGCAGTTCTTGGCCAGAATGGTAATGCCGCGCTCTTTTTCAATCGCGTTGTTGTCCATCACGGTGTCAACCACTTTTTCGTGTTCGGCAAAGGTGCCGGACTGGCGCAGCAACTGGTCGACCATGGTGGTTTTGCCATGGTCAACGTGGGCGATGATCGCAATATTGCGAATTTGTTTGATGGTCATAGTTATCTACTCCTAAATCTAAAGGCTTGGGCTCTCTGCTTTTTGCGCCTGGGCCAAAATCTGGCCAATATCCAGCGGGCTTAGCAGTCGCCCTGGTATCAGTTCACCGGCCTTGGTCTGGGCTACACCCAGCAAAGCCGAAGGTTCGTCTCCGTAAACCGCGATGCGGTCATCGTCGGGCCAGTCACCCCGGCGGCGCACACCGCTCAGGAACCGCCCTGTATTTTCTGCGTCCAGCGTGACACGGCGGTGTTGCGCCAGCAGCGCATCCACCGGCAGCAAACACGCCAGCCGCTCGTCTTCGGTCATGGCTTCCAACTCGGCCAACGTCACACACTGGCCAATCACAAAGTCACCGGTGGCAATGCGGCGCAAGGCCGTCAAATGCGCACCGCAACCGAGTGCCTCGCCTATGTCTTCACCCAGCGTGCGGATGTAAGTGCCTTTGGAGCACTTTGCTACTATTTCAATAGCTTCCTTCGCAGGTTCTACGTGCGCTAGAGCCACTTTTAGCTCAAGAATTACTACATCCCGCGCTGGCCGCTCAATCTCAATGCCTGCCCGCGCATATTCGTACAAAGGCTTGCCGTCGCGCTTCAAGGCGCTATACATCGGTGGCACCTGGCGGATCGGACCGGTAAAACACGGCAGCACGGCATCAATCTGCGCCTGTGTCACCGCCACGGGACGGGTCGCTATCACATCGCCCTCGGCATCGCCGGTACTGGTTTGCACTCCCAACCGGGCCGTAGCCAGGTAGGTTTTATCGGCATCCAGGTGCAACTGGCTGAACTTGGTGGCAGCACCAAAACACAGGGGCAGCACACCGGTAGCCAGCGGGTCCAGCGTGCCGGTGTGACCGGCCTTTTCGCCGCGCAGCAGCCATTTGACTTTTTGCAGCGCGTCATTGCTCGACAGGCCCAAAGGTTTGTCTAGCAGCAGCACCCCGTGTACGGGGCGCCTGGCAACCCGTACACGTGGCGTTGCGGTCATGCGCTTAGTCTTCCTGGGACCGAGAGGCCACGGCCCGCGCAATCAGCGCGTTCATGTCCGAGGCTTTCTCGGTGGTCCGGTCATAGTGGAAGTGCAGCGTCGGCACGGTGTGGATGTGCAGCCGCTTGAACAAACCCGAGCGCAGAAAACCTGCGGCTTGGTTCAAACCTTCGGTGCATTCGTCCGGGTTGCCGGTCAGTACGCTGAAGAAGACCTTGGCGTGCGCGTAGTCGGGCGTGACCTCCACCCCCTGGATGGTCACCATGCCCACACGTGGGTCTTTCAACTCACGGGCGATCAGCTCGGTCAGATCCCGCTGGATCTGGTCGGCTACTTTAAGGCTGCGGTTAGGCGCAGCGGCTTTGCGTTTCACCATTACAGGGTCCGTGCAATCTCTTTGATCTCAAAGAATTCCAACTGGTCGCCGACGGCGATGTCGTTGTAGTTCTTGAGCTTGATACCACACTCGAAGCCTTCGCGGACTTCGCGCACATCGTCCTTGACGCGCTTGAGCGAATCAATTTCACCGGTGTAGATGACGATGTTTTCGCGCAGCAAGCGGAAGCGTGCACTGCGGTTGACCGAGCCGGCGGTGACCATACAGCCTGCCACCGTACCAATTTTGGAGGCCACGAACACCGTGCGGATCTCGGCCATACCGATGATTTCTTCGCGCTGCTCGGGAGCCAGCATGCCGGCCATGGCGGACTTCAACTCATCGACGGCGTCGTAAATGATGTTGTAGTACTTCACGTCAACGGCATTGTTCTCGGCCAGCTTGCGCGCACCGGCATCGGCCCGCACGTTGAAACCAATCACGATGGCCTTGGAGGCGATAGCCAAATTGATGTCGGACTCGCTGATCGCGCCGACTGCCGTGTAGACCATCTGCACCTTGACTTCGTCAGTCGACAGCTTGAGTAACGACTGGGCCAGCGCTTCTTGCGAACCCTGCACGTCGGCCTTGATGATGATCGGCAACATCTTGACCTCGCCCGCCGTGATGTCGGTGAACATGGTTTCCAGCTTGGCGGCTTGCAGCTTGGCCAGCTTGGTGTTGCGGAACTTACCAGCACGGTAGGTGGCGATTTCACGGGCCCGGCGCTCGTCGGGCAAGACCATGAATTCATCACCGGCTTGCGGCACTTCGGTCAGACCCTGGATTTCCACCGGGATCGAAGGACCTGCGGACTTGGACGGCTTGCCGTTCTCGTCCAGCATGGCTCGTACACGGCCATAGGTAGAACCTGCCAGCACGATGTCACCAGTCTTCAAAGTACCCGACTGCACCAGCACGGTAGCAACAGGGCCCTTGCCCTTATCCAGGCGCGCTTCGATCACCAGACCCTTGGCCATAGCGTCCACAGGTGCCTTCAGTTCCAGCACTTCGGCCTGCAACAGCACTTGTTCCAGCAGCTCGTCGATACCAAAACCGGTTTTTGCGGACACGTAAACGAAAGGCGAGCTGCCACCGAAATCTTCGGGGATCACGTCTTCAATCACCAGTTCGTTCTTGACACGCTCGGGGTTGGAATCGGGCTTGTCGATCTTGTTGATCGCCACCACGATGGGCACACCCGCCGCTTTTGCGTGCTTGATGGCTTCTTTGGTTTGCGGCATCACGCCGTCATCGGCAGCCACCACCAGAATCACGATGTCAGTGGCCTGTGCACCACGGGCACGCATGGCGGTAAACGCTTCGTGGCCCGGGGTATCCAGGAAAGACACCATACCGCGTGGAGTTTCCACGTGGTAGGCACCAATATGCTGGGTAATACCACCGGCTTCACCAGAGGCCACCTTGGCGCGGCGGATGTAATCCAGCAGCGAGGTTTTACCGTGGTCCACGTGGCCCATAACGGTCACCACTGGCGCGCGCGGCAGGGATTCAGACACCTGCTGCAACACTTCTTCGGCGGTAAACGCTTCTGGATCGTCCAGTGCAGCCACAACGGCTTTGTGGCCCATTTCTTCGACCAGAATCATGGCCGTGTCTTGGTCCAGCGGCTGGTTGATGGAGACCATCTGGCCCAGCTTCATCAGGTGCTTGATCACCTCGGAGG
This sequence comes from Rhodoferax sp. LB1P47, assembly GCF_056521445.1. Taxonomy (NCBI): domain Bacteria; kingdom Pseudomonadati; phylum Pseudomonadota; class Betaproteobacteria; order Burkholderiales; family Comamonadaceae; genus Rhodoferax; species Rhodoferax sp. LB1P47. The sequence continues at coordinate 240,352 of NZ_JBWMAU010000003.1, forward strand.
CCTTGACCGCCATCTTGTGGGCGAGTTCGGCCACGGTGATGGTTTCGGGCACGTGCACTTCCAAAGTGCGCGCTTCCACCGGTGCTTGCGACATGTTGTCGTCGCGCTGGTCGCGGTCATTGCTGCCACGGCGGCCCCGTGGGCCTCCGCGCCAGTTGCCACGGCCCACGCCGCCACTGGAGTCGCCACGGGTGGGCAACGGTTTCTTCTTGGCCGGGTCGGCCCAGCTACTGGACAGCTTGGCGGATTTGACTTCTTTGCCTGCACCCGGAGCAGCGGCTGCGCCAGGAGCGGGTTTGGCCGGTGCCGCACCTGCGGCTGGCTTGTGCAGCGTGCCCTTCATGGCGGCAGCCTTGGCGGCATCCACCACAGGTGGCTTCACCACGGGCTTGGGTTCTTCGACCTTCTTGTGGGCGACCAACACCTTCTTGGGTGTGGACATCATCAAGCGGATCGCGGCGGCTTCGGCCTCGGCCTTGCGGCGGCGATCACCCAAATCGACCACCCGTGCAGCTTCTTCGTCGGCACGGGCTTTGGACTCGGCAGCGACTTTGGCGCGGGCATCGTTTTGGGCTTGCACTTTGGCAAGGGCAGCAGCTTCAGCGGCAGCGTTAATGTTCTGGCCGACCGCCGACAGGCCGGGTGCCGGTGCGATGGTTGCCGTTGGCACGGCCGCTTTTTGCTGCTCGACTTGTGCAGCGGCCTTGGCGGCAGCTGCGGCTTGTTCGGCCACAGCGCGCTCGCTGGCTTCGCGGGCTTCTTGCACTTCGCGTTGGCGGCGCTTTTCGATGAGTTCTTCTTCTTGGCGGCGCATCAGCTCGGCCTGGCGGCTGGCTTCTTCTTCGCGGCGGGCCAATTCGGCATCTTCGGCAGCGTTGCTGGTGGGCAGGTCGGCCTCGACTTCGGTCTCGACCGCGCCTTCAGGCACACCGTCCATACCGTCTTCACGTTTGATGAAAGTGCGTTTTTTACGCACTTCCACCTGGATGGTGCGGGCACGGCCGGTGGAATCGGCCTGCTTGATTTCACTGGTGGATTTTTTCACCAAGGTAATTTTCTTGCGCTCCAGCGTGGCAGTGCCATGGCTGGCTTGCAAAAAGCCCAGCAGACGCTGCTTATCGTTGTCGCTCAGGACATCCGAGGTAGCGGCTTTCGGCACACCGGCCCCCCGGAGCTGTTCCAGCAGGGTTTCGGGAGATTTTTTGAGTTCAGCAGCAAACTCGGCGACGGTAGTATTGGACATGTATTGTGTGACCTTTCATGACCATTACTCTTGAGAGGCGGCGTCATTGGTAAACCAATGTGCGCGCGCCTTCATGATCAAGGTCGTGGCCTCGTCCTCAGACTGGCCGGTAATTTCGGAGAGCTCATCACCGGCCAAATCGGCCAGATCGTCGCGGGTGTGGATGCCGCCAGCTTGCAGCTTGGCGATCAATTCGGGGGTCAGGCCTTCGAGGTCGTTCAGGTCTTGGGATACCGGCTCGGCCGCTTCAGCGTCTTCTTCCAGGGCAATTTCCATGGTCAGCAGCACATCTTTGGCACGCGAACGCAGCTCATGCACGGTGTCTTCGTCGAAGCTTTCGATTTCCAACATTTCTTGCAATGGCACGTAGGCGATTTCTTCCAGGCTGGTGAAGCCTTCGTGGATCAGGATGTCGGCCATTTCTTCATCGACATCGAGCTTTTCCATGAACAGCTTGCGGCTGGAGTCGGTCTCGGTGGCCTGCTTCTGGGCAGACTCCGCAGCGTCCATGATGTTGATCTTCCAGCCCGTCAAATCGGCGGCAAGGCGCACGTTTTGTCCGCCGCGACCAATCGCGATGGCCAGATTCTCTTCATCGACCACCACGTCCATGGCGTGGCGCTCTTCGTCCACCACAATGGAAGACACATTGGCCGGAGCCAAGGCACCAATCACGAACTGCGCCGGATCTTCGCTCCACAGCACGATATCTACGCGCTCACCGGCCAGCTCGGTGGTGACGCCGTTGACACGGGTGCCACGCACGCCGACGCAGGTACCGATAGGATCCACGCGCTTGTCGTGCGACAACACGGCGATCTTGGCACGGGAACCGGGGTCACGGGCGCAGGATTTGATCTCCAGCAGGCCTTGCTCGATTTCGGGCACTTCCTGGCGGAACAACTCAATCATGTAAGCAGGCGAACTGCGCGACAAGATGATGGGCGCGCCGCGCAGGGTCAAGTCCACTTCCATGATCATGGCGCGGACGCGGTCACCGGTGCGCAGATTTTCCTTGGGGATCATCTCGCTGCGGCGCAGGCGACCTTCGACACGGCCGCTTTCAACAATGATGTCGCCCTTGTCCATGCGCTTGACGGTGCCGACAAAAATCTTGTCACCACGGCTCATGAAGTCATTGAGCAACATTTCGCGTTCGGCATCACGGATTTTTTGCAGAATGACCTGCTTGGCGGCCATCGCACCAATGCGGCCAATCGGCAGGGATTCGATCGGCTTCTCGATGTAGTCGCCTTCTTCGATGTCAGGAATGTCGTCGCGCACGTCCGACACCAGCTCTTCTGCCTCGGGGTTTTGCAAACCGGCAGAATCTGGCACCACCAGCCAGCGGCGGAAGGTTTCGTAGTTGCCATTGTCGCGGTCGAGGGCAACGCGGATATCCACTTCGCCCTGGTACAGCTTTTTGGTGGCCTGCGCCAAAGCCGACTCCACCGCGCCAAAAACAACATCCCGCTCCACGTTTTTCTCACGTGAAATGGCATCTACCAACATCAACATTTCGCGATTCATGTCACGAATCTCCTGAACACTAAAACCAAAAAATCAAACCCGCCGGACTGTGCTTTCGCAACCATCACGCCGGACCATCACTCAAGCGCAACACCCGTGTCTTTTGCGTTGCGACCATTGAAACTAACGATGGGAGCCAACCGGGCATCGCGGATCTCGTCCAGCGTGAAGCCCATAGCCTGCAAGGGGGCGGGAACGCGCTTTTTACTGACGCGCACGCCCGGTTTGGGTTCGGGCTCGTCGCTCCAGACGATTTGCCAGCTGGAGGCAGTAGCACCGACAGCGGCAACGCTTTCCAGCGTGCCACGGAATTTTTTACGATTGGCGTTGACCTTGCCCTCTGCGGCAGCGCCAATGGCTAGCTTGAGGTTTACGTCGATGACATAACCCACAAAGCGTTCAAAATCTTTTGTGTGCCGCAACGGGCGATCGATACCGGGCGAGGAGACCTCTAGCCGCTTGTATTCCACGCCATCGACCTCCAGTGCAAACTGGAGTTGGCGAGTGACTTTTTCACAGTCTTCGACGTTGATTAGCTGCTCAGGCGCACCGGCGACCCAGGGATGGTCGATCGTAATGCGCAGCAAGCCACCGGCAGAGCGGTCGATCTCTACGAGGTCGTAGCCGAATCCGGTTACGGTTTGTTCAACGATTTCTTGTAACGCCACGTGTGATATTGGTAGGTGCAATAGCCCCAAAAAGCACTTGAAAAGTCTACTTTTTAAAGCTTGTTAAAAACAATCGACCAAAAAAAACGGGCGGTAATTACCCGCCCGTTTGGTCGTGAGCTCTTATTCTAGCCCAGAAATGGGCTTATCGCACTGGATCAAAGGGGCTTTAATGGTCTACGCGCTTGCCGCAACCAAAGTTCGCGTGTAAGGATGCTGCGGCGCGTCCAGCACCTGAAGAACCGCACCCGACTCCACGACCAAACCGTTTTGCACCACCAGCACCTGGTGCGCCATTGCCCGGATCACATCCATGTCGTGGGTGATCAACAAATAGGCCAGGCCACGCTCGCGCTGCAAGCGTTGCAGTAATTGCAGAACCTGCTGCTGGATGGTGACATCCAAGGCGCTGGTGGGTTCGTCCAGCACCAAAAGCTGCGGCTGTACGATCAGCGCCCGCGCAATCGCCAGCCGCTGGCGCTGGCCGCCGGAGAACGCGTGCGGATAGCGCTGCAACAGGCCTGGAAACTGCGCCTCGGCCATGCCCACATCGGCCAGCGCCTGGATGACCAGGTGCCGCCGCTCGGCGGCGTTGTGTTGCGGGGCGTGGACGCGCAAGCCCTCGCCCACGATTTCTTCGACCGTCAGGCGTGGCGACAGGGATGAAAACGGGTCCTGGAACACCACCTGGATTTTGGCGCGCAGAGCTTTGTTATTCGCCGCATCGCGCCCCCAGGTCTGCCCGCCGATCTGCACCGAGCCGCCATAGGCCTGCAAGCCCAGCACCGCCAGGGCCAGGGTGGATTTGCCCGATCCCGACTCCCCCACCACGCCCAACGTCTGGCCGGGCGGGATGGCAAAGCTGGCATCTTGCAATGCCACAAACTCGGATTTTTTGAACCAACCTCGGATGCCCGGCAGGGCCGAGGGATAGGCCACCCGCAGCGCTTGAGCCTGTAGCAAGGGCGCGGCAGAGGTTTCAGGCACAACATTGCGCACCGGCTTGCTGGCGATCAGTTTACGGGTGTAGGGATGCTGCGGGCTCTCAAAAACAGCCGCCACGGCACCGGTTTCCACGATATGGCCACGCTCCATCACCGCCACGCGGTCGGCAAACTGGCGCACCAGGTGCAGGTCGTGGGTGATCAGTAATACCGCCATGCCGTACTGGCGCTGCAGGTCGGATAGCAGCGCCAGAATCTGGGCACGCACCGTCACATCCAGCGCGGTGGTGGGCTCATCGGCCAGCAACAGCTTCGGCTTGCAGGCCAGGGCCATGGCGATCATGGCGCGCTGGCGCTGGCCGCCGCTGAGCTGGTGCGGGTAGCTGCCCACCCGACGGGCGGGCTCGGTGACCCCAGTGCTTGCTAGTATTTCTATAGCTGCTTGCACAGATTGCACTTGCGTTAGACCCTGTTTTAGTTCAAAAACTTCGGCGATCTGGCGGCCGATGGTGAACAGCGGATTCAGCGCCGTCATCGGCTCCTGGAAAATCATCGCGATGTCTTGGCCCCGGATGCTGCGCAGTGTGTGCTCTGGCAACGCCAGCAAGTCCTGCCCGCCAAACAGCGCCCGGCCCGTGGTCTGCGCATCGGCCACCAGCCGCAGCAGGCTCAGCGCCGAGATGGTTTTTCCCGAGCCCGACTCGCCCACCAGCGCCAGCTTTTCACCGGGCTGGATCTGGAAGCTGATGCCGTTCACCACCGGCTTGCCGTCAAAGCTGACCGTCAAATTTTGTACATCCAGCAAGCTCATGCCTGCGCCTTCCGGGGGTCCAGCGCGTCGCGCAAGGCATCGCCCATGAACGTCAGCAGCAGCAGCGTGACCGCCAGCACCGCAAAGGTGGACAGCGAAATCCACCACGCGTCAATATTGGCTTTGCCCTGGCTCAGCAACTCGCCCAGCGAAGGCGTACCGGGCGGCACGCCCAGGCCCAAAAAGTCCAGCGAGGTCAGCGCCAGAATGGCCGCACTCATGCGAAACGGCAAAAACGTCACCACCGGCGTAAGGCTGTTGGGCAGGATGTGCCGCCAGATGATCTGCGCATTGCCTACGCCCAAGGCACGCGCGGCTTTCACGTAGTCCATCTGGCGGTTGCGCAAAAACTCGGCGCGCACGTAGTCGCTCAGGCCCATCCAGCCAAACAGGCTGAGCAAGACCAGCAACAAACCGATGCTGGGCGCAAAGATAGCGCTGAAGATGATGAGCAAATACAGCTCGGGCATGGAGCCCCAGATTTCGATGAAGCGCTGGAACACCAAGTCGGTCTTGCCGCCAAAAAAGCCCTGCACCGCCCCGGTGGCGATGCCCAGCACGGTGCCCACTGCCGTGAGCGCCAGCGCAAACAGCACGCTAACGCGGAAGCCATACACCAGCTGCGCCAGCAGGTCGCGACCCCGGTCGTCCGTGCCCAGCAGGTTGTCGCGCGACGGGGCGGCGGGGTTCGGGTGCTTGGCAAAGTAGTTCAGCGTTTTGGGGCCATAGGGGTTGAGCGGGTAGACGGCCCAGTTGCCGTCTTGCGCCAGTTGCGCCTGGATGAAGGGGTCAAGGTAGTCGGTGGGCGTGGCGAAGTCGCCGCCAAAAGTGGTCTCGGCATAGTCCTTCACCAGTGGAAAATAGGTTTGACCCTGGTAGCGCAGCACCAGCGGGCGGTCGTTGCTCAGCACTTCGGCCAGTAGGCTCAAGACCACCAGCACGCAGAAAATCACCAGACTCCAGAAGCCCAGGCGATTGCGTTGGAAGCGCTGCCAGGCGCGGCGGCTAGGGCTGGGGCTGGGCGAGGTATTAGTCAAACCGTACTCGGGGATCAACCCACACATAACAAAGGTCGGAAATCAGCTTGGTCACCAAACCAATCAGCGTAAACAGAAACAGCGTGCCCAGCACCACGGGATAGTCGCGGCGGATCACGCTTTCATAACTTAGCAAACCCAGGCCGTCGAGCGAAAACAGGGTTTCGATCAGCAGCGAGCCGGTAAAAAACGCGCCGATAAACGCCGCCGGGAAGCCAGTGACGATGGGGATCAGCGCATTGCGCAGCACATGCGTCCACAGTACCTGCCGCTCTGAAAGGCCCTTGGCGCGGGCCGTCAGCACATATTGCTTGCGGATTTCTTCCAGAAACGCGTTCTTGGTCAACATGGCCGTCACGGCAAAGCTGCCCAGCACCATCGCGGTGACAGGCAGCGCGATGTGCCACAGGTAGTCCACCACTTTTGCGCCCCAGTCCAGCGCATCCCAGTTACTGGAGGTCAGCCCGCGCAGCGGGAACCACTGCAACTGCCCGCCAAAAATCACCACCAGCGCCACGCCCAGCACAAAGCCAGGGATGGCGTAGCCCACCAGAATCAGCAGTGTGGTCACCAAATCAAACCGCGATCCGGCCCGCACCGCCTTGGCAATGCCCAGTGGCACGGCAACCAGGTAGCTCAAAAAGAAGGTCCACAGCCCCAGGCTGATGGACACCGGCAGCTTCTCCTTCACCAGCTGCCACACGTCCTTGTGCTGGTAGAAGCTCTTGCCCAGGTCAAACCGGGCGAACTGGCCCAGCATCTGCCAAAAGCGCTGGGGCGCAGGTTTGTCAAAACCGTAGAGCTGGCGAATTTCTTCGATTTGCTTGGCATCGATCCCCTGCCGCCCCCGGTAGCCTGCGCCCGAGGCCGCCGCCCGCTCGCCGCCCGAATCGCGGCCTTGCAGTTGCGACACCATTTGCTCCACCGGCCCGCCGGGCACGAACTGCACCACGGCAAAAGTCACCAACATTACGCCCAAGAGCGTGGGGACCATTAGCAGAATGCGTTTGAGGATGTAGGCAAGCATGGCTATTTATTGCTGGGCGACGCCCACCAGGTGCTGGTGGCCCAGCCGTCCACCTGGTAGTGCGGCGGTGTGGTCGCGGGCAGCACGAAGGGAGTGGGCCGGTAGCCCACAAAGAAGGCGTTGCTGAACCACTGCGGGATGGAGTAATGGCTATGCGTCAGCACCCGGTCCAGCGCGCGCATGGCGGCAGCCAATTCGGGCCGGGTGGTGGCGGTGACGACTTTTTGCAGCAGCGCGTCCACGGCGGGGTCGGCAATGCCCCAGGTGTTGTTGGAGCCGGGCGTGGCCGCCGCCCTGGAGCCAAACAGCTCCAGCAGCTCGCCGCCGGGCGCGGTGCTGCCCACTAGGCGCACGCTGGTCATCTCGAAATCAAAGGCATCCATTTTTTGTTTGGACAGCGAGAAATCAACCACCCGCAACTGCAAGGCAATGCCCAGCTTTTCCAGTGACTTTTGCAGCGGCGCAATCACCCGCGCAAGACTCGGCTGGTCATTCAAAAACTCGATGGTGAAGGCCTCGCCCTTCGCGTTGCGCAATGCGCCGTCAGCGTAGTCCCAACCGGCCTCGTGCAGCAGCTTTTGCGCCTGGCGCAGGTTGTCGCGCAGGCTGCGCGGCGGCGCGGTGCTGGGCGACAGGTAGGCCGGGCCAAATACCTCGGGCCGCAGTTGGGCGCGCAGGGGTTCCAGCAAGGTCAGCTCGTCCGCGCCGGGCAGGCCCTGGGCCTGGAATTCGCTGTTCGGAAAGTAGCCGTTGACGCGCTGGTACGCGCCGTAGAAGAGCTGGCGGTTCAGCCATTCAAAGTCCATCGCCAGGCCCAGCGCCTCGCGCACCCGCACGTCTTTGAATTTGGGGTTGCGCAGGTTCAGCACATAGCCCTGGAAGTCGCCGGGGTTGCGGTTCACGAAGGTGGCTTTTTTCAGAGTGCCGTTGTCAAACTGCTTGCCCACGTACTGCCGCGCCCAGTTACGCGAGATAAATTCGCGCATGAAGTCAAATTCTCCGGCCCGCAGCCCCTCGAAACGCGAAGTTTCGTCCAGGTAGATTTTGTAGGTGATGCGGTCAAAGTTGAACTGGCCCTTGCGCACGCCCAGGTCGCGCGCCCAGTAGGCCGGGTCGCGGGTGTAGGTGATGTCGCGGCCCAGCTTCGGGGTCGTAATCCTGTACGGGCCGGACCCTATGGGCACCTGCTCCACGATTTGGTCAAACGGCACGCCCTTGCCCCATGCGCGGCTAAATACCGGCAGGCCGGTGCCCACCACCAGCGGCAGCTCGGGGTTGGGGCTGGCAAAGTCGAAGCGCACGCTGCGCTCGCCCAGTACCACCACGCCCTTGACCTCGGCAAAGATGCTGCGGTACTGCGGTGCGGCCAGTTTGCCGACCAGGGTGTTAAAGGAATACGCCACGTCGGCGGCCAGCACCGGCGTGCCGTCATGGAAGCGGGCGGCGGGGTGCAGTTTGAAGGTGGCGGACAGCTTGTCGGGCGCCACCTCCACATCCTCGGCCAGCAGGCCGTAGGCGGTGGTGGGCTCCTCCATATTGCCCACCAGCAGCGTCTCCAGCAGCATGCCACCGATGCCAAAAGGGGCCGTGCCTTTGAGGGTAAACGGGTTGAACTTGTCAAAGTTGGTGGGCCGGGTGGGCGGCACCATGCGGATCTCGCCGCCCTTGGGGGCATGGGGGTTGACGTAGCTGAAATGGCTGAACCCGGCGGGGTATTTCACGTCGCCAAATTGCGCGTAAGCATGCGCGCCCCAGGCAGGCACGCAGCAACACATCGTTAATAAAAGACCCAAAGCCCGCATGCGACAATTCTGCAATACTTTTTCAGGAGATAAAAAATGGGCTTTCTGGCTGGCAAAAAACTACTCATCACCGGTGTTCTGAGCAACCGCTCCATCGCCTACGGCATCGCCCGAGCCTGCCACGCACAGGGTGCCGAGCTGGCTTTCAGCTACGTGGGCGAGCGCTTCAAGGACCGCATCACCGAATTCGCCGCCGACTTCGACTCCAAGCTGATTTTTGATTGCGACGTGGGCGATGACGCGCAAATCGACAAGCTGTTTACCGACCTGGCGCAAACCTGGCCCACGTTTGACGGCTTCGTCCACAGCATCGGCTTTGCCCCGCGCGAAGCCATCACCGGCGACTTCTTGGAAGGCCTGAGCCGCGAAAGCTTCCGCGTGGCCCACGACATCAGCGCCTACAGCTTCCCCGCGATGGCCAAGGCCGCCCTGCCTTACCTGAGCAACAAGTCGGCCCTGCTGACCCTGACCTACCTGGGCTCCCTGCGCGTCTTGCCTAACTACAACACGATGGGCCTGGCCAAAGCCAGCCTGGAAGCCAGCGTGCGCTACCTGGCCGAGTCGGTCGGCCCCAAGGGCATCCGCGTCAACGGCATCAGCGCCGGCCCGATCAAAACTCTGGCCGCCAGCGGCATCAAAGACTTTGGCAAGATGCTCAAAGCCACGGCAGAGTGCCCGATTCGCCGCAACGTAACGATTGACGACGTGGGCAACGTGGCGGCGTTTTTGCTGAGCGACCTGGCCGCAGGCGTGAGCGCCGAGATCACCTATGTAGACGGCGGTTTCAGCCAGGTGGTGGGTGGGATTGGCGAGACTGCATAACTTAGCGCGTCCACCAGCAGGCCAGAAGGCTTCAAGCCTTTTAGGCCTCTAGCGCATGTTCTACCTGCGCATGTAGCTATTTAATCAATAGCAGTTCAATGCGCCGCAGCGTAATCCTCTCAGGCTCAAAAAGCAACTTTCGCAGTTGAGTTGCACGAAGTCTTCCAGATACGGCTTAGCTGCCTTGGCGCTGGTCGCAAACAGCCGGGCGGGCCACACCGCAGCGCAGACGGCGCCGGGGACAGCGGCCAAAATAACAGCTCAACCACCCATTCCAGCATGTACAAGCCCTTCAACCGCGCCACCGAAGACATTGGCAACATCATCGAATTCGGCCACGTGAACCTGCGCGTGGCGAACCAGCAGCAAGCCATCATCTTCTACGCCATGGGCCTGGGGCTCACCCGCGACCCGTACCAGCGCGTGGGCATTGACAACGCCTGGATGAACATCGGCAGCAGCCAGTTCCACGTGCCCACCGGCCGCGCCGAGGTGCTGCGCGGCGTGGTGGGGCTGGTGATGCCCGACCTGGACGGGTTGCTGGTGCGGCTGGGCCAGATTGCGCCGCTGCTGAGTGGCACGCAGTTCGGCTTTGAGCGCTTGGGCGATGTGGTGCTGGCCACCTGCCCCTGGGGCAACCGCATCCGCGTGCATGCGCCGGATGCGGCACAGTTTGGCCCGCTGATTTTGGGCATGCCGTATGTAGAGGTGGACTGCGCGCCCGGCACGGCGGCAGGCATTGCGCGGTTTTATACCGAGGTTTTGGGTGCCCTGGCCCGCGTGGGCGAGGATGGGCGCGGGGTGTTTGCGCGGATTGCGGCGGGGCTGCATGGCAGCCTGGTGTTCCGCGAAACCGCCCGCCCCCTGCCCGCCTATGACGGCCACCATGTGCAGATCAGCGTGGCTGATTTCTCGGGCCCGCACCAGCGGCTGCTGGCGCGCGGGTTGGTTTCTGAGGAAAGCAGCCAGAGCCAGTACCGCTTCCAGGACATTACCGATCTGGACACCGGCCGCGTGCTGGCCACGCTGGAGCACGAGGTGCGCAGCATGCGGCACGCCTCGTTTGCCCGGCCTTTGGTGAACCGCAACCTGGGGAATGCGGGGGATGCGTATGTGCCGGGATGGGAAGATGCGGCTTGGCGGATGGGGCCGGGAGCATAAAACCCCTCCCACCGCAGCCATGCAGCGCCGGGGTTGGGCTTTAGATGGGCGGCCCTGGTCCTCCTAAACACCCCCATCAGCTATCTACTTCCGGCATAACAGATAGCTCTGAATTCGAGTATTGGCATAGGGTAAGCCCTGAACGGCAAAAAGTATCTAATTAGTACATTAATAAATGAACCGTCATTGGAGACACACGTGATTCAAAAATTGTTAGATAAATACTGCCGGCTGCTGTCCTGGCTGATTGTGGGCTGCCTGGCGCTGATGGTGGTGCTGGTGTTTACCAACGTGGTGCTGCGCTACGCCATGAACTCGGGCATTGCGGTGTCCGAAGAGCTGTCGCGCTGGCTGTTTGTCTGGCTGACCTTTTTGGGCGGCATTATTGCCATGCACGAAGGTGCGCACCTGGGCACCGACACGCTGGTGTCGCGCCTGCCGGTGGCGGGCAAGAAGTTTTGTCTGGTGGTGGGCCATGTGTTGATGCTGTATGTCTGCTGGCTGCTGTTCAAGGGCGCGCTGGACCAGGTGAAGATCAACCTGGACTCGACCAGCGCCGCGATGGAGGTGTCGATGGCCTGGTTCTATGGCTGCGGCATGGTGTTTGCCGTGTCGGGCGCGGTGATTTTGCTGAACCACCTGTGGCGGTTGATGGCGGGCCAACTGACCGAGGCCGAGCTGATTGGCATCCGGGAGTCGGAAGAAGAGCCCATCGACGTGCCCAAGCCCATCCAATAAACCCAGCCGAACCCCAAGACCATGACTATTGCTGTTTTTCTGGGCTCCCTGCTCGCCGCTATGGCGCTGGGTGTGCCCATCGCCTTCTCCCTTTTGCTCTGTGGTGCCGCACTGATGTGGCACATGGACATGTTTGACGCGCAAATTCTGGCGCAAAACGTCATCAACGGTGCCGACAGCTTCCCCCTGTTGGCCGTGCCTTTCTTCATGCTGGCGGGCGAGGTGATGAACACCGGCGGCCTGTCCAAGCGCATCGTCAACTTTGCGATGGCGCTGGTGGGCCATGTGCGCGGCGGTCTGGGCTACGTGACCATCGTGGCGGCCTGCCTGCTGTCGGCCCTGTCGGGTTCGGCGGTGGCCGATGCGGCGGCGCTTACCGCCCTGCTACTGCCCATGATGGTCAAGGCCGGGCACGACAAGGCGCGCAGCGGCGGCCTGATCGCGGCCTGCGGCGTGATCGGCCCGATCATTCCGCCGTCGATTGGTTTTGTGATCTTCGGTGTGTCGGCCAACGTGTCGATCAGCAAGCTGTTTCTGGCCGGTATCTTTCCGGGCCTGGTGCTGGGCGCGGGCCTGTGGTTTACCTGGTGGTGGCTGACCCGCCGCGAGCTGCTGGTGCCGCCCCCCCGCCGTACCAAGGCCGAAGTGTGGGAGGCGTTTCGCAGCGCGGGCTGGGCGCTGATGCTGCCGGTGTTCATTTTGGTGGGCCTGCGCATGGGCGTATTTACCCCCACCGAAGCCGCTGTGGTGGCTGCGGTGTACGCCCTGTTTGTGGCCGGTTTTATCTACAAAGAGCTGAGCATCCAGCAGCTGTACGACGTGTTCCTGGGTGCGGCCAAAACCACGGCAGTGATCATGTTTCTGGTGGCGGCAGCGATGGTGTCGGCCTGGCTGATCACGGTGGCGCAGCTGCCCGACCAGGTCGTAACCCTGCTGGAACCCCTGCTGGGCAACCCCACACTGCTGCTGATGGCCATCATGGTGTTGGTGATGGTGGTGGGCACCGCTATGGACATGACCCCCACCATCCTGATCCTGACCCCGGTGCTGATGCCCATCGTCAAGGCCGCAGGCATTGACCCGGTGTACTTTGGCGTGCTGTTCATCATCAACAACTCGATTGGCCTGATCACCCCGCCAGTGGGCACGGTGCTCAACGTGGTGGCCGGTGTGGGCAAGATGCGCATGGACGACGTGACCCGTGGCGTGCTGCCCTTCATGCTGGTGCAGTTCATCGTGATGTTCCTGATGGTGCTGTTCCCGCAAATCGTGATGTGGCCCGCCAAGTTCTTATACGGTTGATACCTTCTTCCCTTTTTTGTCAGTCCACTCTTCATTCCCCTAGGAGATAACCATGAAACGTCTGTTCATCCAAACCCTGATCGCCGCTGCTACTGTCGCCACTTTCGGAGCCGCCAGCGCCGCCGACATCCAAGAGCGCACCATCAAGTTCGCCACCCAAAACCCCAAGGGCCACCCGCTGGTGATGGGCATGGAGAAGTTTGCCGAAATCGTGGCGGCCAAGTCCGGCGGCAAGATCAAGGTCAATATGTTCCCCGGCGGCGTGCTGGGCGGCGACGCACCCAATGTGTCGGCCCTGCAAGGCGGCACGCTGGAGATGGTGTCCATGAACTCCGGCATCCTGGCCAGCCAGGTCAAAGAATTCGCCATCTACGACTTCCCGTTCCAGTTCTCTAGCGGTAAGGAAGCCGACTTTGTGGTGGACGGCCCGTTCGGCAAGATGATGCACGCCAAGCTGCAAGACAAAGGCATGGTCGGCCTGACCTACTGGGAACTGGGCTTTCGCAACCTGACCAACAGCAAGCGCCCTATCAACAGCGTGGCCGACATGGCCGGTTTGAAGATCCGCGTGATCCCCAACCCGATCAACCTCGACTGGGTCAAGGCGCTCGATGCCAACCCCACCCCGATGGCCTTCCCCGAGGTGTATGCCGCGCTGGAATCCAAAGCCCTGGACGGCCAAGAGAATCCGCTGAGCGTGATCCTGGCCAACAAGTTCTCTGAAGTGCAGAAGAACCTGACCCTGACCAACCACCAGTACAACCCCCAGTCGGTCATCATCAGCAAGAAGTTCTGGGACAAGCTCAGCGCCGACGAGAAAAAGCTGATTGGCGATGCCGCCGTGGAAGCCGGTAAATACCAGCGCCAGGTGGCCCGAGAGGCCGCCACCACCGCGCTGGATGCGCTCAAAAAGGCCGGTATGCAGGTCACCGAGCTGCCCGCTGCCGAAGTGGACAAGCTGCGCGACAAAATGCGCCCTGTGATCGCCAAGTACGCCGTGTCGGTGGGCCAGGAAACCGTGCAGGCCATGCAAGCTGAGTTGGCCAAAATCCGAAAGTAATTGGTACACCCCCAGGCTACAGCGCAAGCGCTTTTCGCCAACCCCCTTGGCAAGGGGGCAACACCAGTGGCCCGGCAAAGCCGGTTCCACGGTGTTTCTGGAAGGCACGGCTTTGGGCTATCGCCCTTAGCCGTGGAGTGCGTAGCCAGCGTTTGTTAATACGTCATTCAGTCAAGGAACCCCATGCGCATCCTCATGCTCCACGGCATTAACCACAACATGTTTGGCAAGCGCGACCCCAAGCAGTACGGCACCATCACGCTGGACGAGATCAACGCCAGCCTGTCGGCGCTGGGCCAGGAGCTGGGTGCCACGGTGGAAGCTTTTCAAACCAACAGCGAAGGCGAGATGTGCGAGCGCATCCACCAGGCCTATGCCGATGGCGTGGACGCAGTGCTCATCAACGCCGGGGCCTGGACGCACTACAGCTATGGCATCCGCGACGCGCTGGCCATCCTAACCTGCCCCATCGTGGAACTGCACATGTCCAACATCCACGCCCGCGAAGCCTTCCGCCACGTCTCGGTGTTTGCCGAAATCGTCAAGGGGCAGATTTGCGGCTTTGGGGTCGATAGCTACCTGTTGGGCCTGCGGGCGGGCGTATCGGCTGCCCAAGCGGCGAAAAGCGCCTAACACCCAGTCGCTACAAATTCAATAGCTGCTAGCGCATACAAAATATGCGCTAGCAGCCTTTTTTACGCCTAAAACAGGCGTTCATCTACACAAAGTCCACCATGATCAGCGGAAACACCGAAATCATCGCCCACATCGGCTACCCCACCCACGCCTTCAAGGCGCCGATGATCTACAACCCCTACTTCGACCACGCAGGCATTGATGCTGTCGTCGTGCCGATGGGCTGCAAGACCGATGACTACCCGGCCTTCCTCAAAGCCGTGTTCAGCCTGACCAACATCCGGGGCGCGCTGATCACCATGCCGCACAAGGTCACCACCACCGGCCTGCTGGACGTGGTGTCGCCCACCGCGCAAATAGCCGGGGCCTGCAACGCCGTGCGCCGCAACGCTGCGGGCCAGCTGGTCGGCGACATGTTCGACGGCGAAGGCTTTGTGCGCGGCGTGCAGCGCAAGGGCTTTGCGCTCAAGGGCATCCACGCGCTGGTGGTCGGCTGCGGGGGCGTGGGCTCGGCCATTGCCGCCTCGCTGGCGGCAGCAGGCATTGGGGCCATCACTTTGTTTGATGCCTATGCCCCGTCGATGGACGGGCTGGCCAGCCGCCTGCGCCAGCACTACCCGGCCCTGCAAGTCACCACCGGCTCTAACGACCCCGCAGGCTGCGACCTGGTGGTCAACGGCACGCCGATGGGCATGGTTGACGGCGACCCGCTGCCGATGGACGTGGAACGCATTGCGCCCACTACCTTCGTCGGCGAAGTGGTGATGAAGTCCGAGATGACCGCTTTTTTGCGCGCCGCTGTAGCCCGGGGCTGCCCGGTGCAGGTGGGCACCGACATGCTGTTTGAGCAGATTCCGGCCTACCTGGAATTCTTTGGCCTGCCCAGCACCACGCCCGAAGTGCTGCGCTCGGTGGCCACGCTGAAATACTGACCGACCGACATCGCCCTTGACTCCCTCCCTCTCCCCAGCATGGGATAGGGCCGGGGTGAGGGTTGGCGGCCCCCTCCAATGCTCTATATCCTCGCCATCACTGCCCCCATCTACCTGATCATGGCGGCGGGTTTTTTGTCCGTGCGCTATGGCCTGTTCAGCAAGCCGGAGCTGCGGGTGCTGGGCCGCTTTGTCGTTAATTTTTGCCTGCCCGCGCTGATTTTTAATGCGCTGTCCCAGCGCTCGCTGGCAGAAGTACTCAACCTGCCCTACCTGCTGGTCTACGCTCTGGGCTCGCTGGCCGTGCTGGGCTTGGGCCTGCTGGTCGCCCGCCGCCTGCGGGGCACCAGCATGCCACTGGCGGCCATGCAAAGCATGGGCATGACGGCCGCCAACAGCGGCTTCGTGGGCTACCCCATCCTGCTGCAACTCATCGGCCCCACGGCCGGGGTGGCACTGGCGCTCACCATGTTGGTCGAGAACATGCTCATCCTCCCCATCTGCCTGGCCCTGGCCGACCACGGTGGCCAAAACACCCCCCAGCGCTGGCACCACACCCTGTGGACCAGCCTGCGCCAGCTGCTGAAAAACCCCTTGATCCTGGCCATCCTGGCGGGTTTCGGCTGCGCCCTGCTGGGCCTGCACCTGCCCGATGTGCTGGCCCGCACGGTGCAGATCGTGGCCACCGCGTCCAGCCCGCTGGCGCTGTTCGTCATTGGCGGCACGCTGGTCGGCCTGCAACTGGGCGGCGTGCGCCGCGACCTGGCTTGGGTGGCGGTGGGCAAGCTCATCCTGCACCCGCTGGCCGTGTTGGCCCTGCTCTGGCTGCTGCCGCCCAGCATGCAGATAGACCCCGCGTTGCGCACCGCCGCCGTCGTCTTCGCCGCCATGCCCATGCTCAGCATCTACCCCGTGCTGGCACAAAAATACGGGTTGGAAGGCTTTACCGCTGCCGCCTTGCTGGTCACCACCGTGGCCTCGTTTGCCAGCATCAGCGGGCTACTGTGGGCAATGCAGCATCTGCTGGGGTGGACGGCGTAGTGTGTGAACCGATGGGGCAAGACCGGGGTGCACCTTGGGGCGGCTAAGGATGTGGCAAGAACTTGTACATTTGTCTCTGGCCCTATCCCCCCGGCGGTTTTCGCACAGCTGCGCCCCCATCCACACGTGTCTACCGAAGCACTCCCCATTCCCAACGATCCCCCGTGGCTGAACCCCAGCACGCCCCCTGCGCGTGCGCGGCTCCCGCAGCTATCTATGGGGCTGCTGCTCTCCCTGCTGGTCCACGCACTGCTGTTGAGCCTGACCTTCGGTGGCCAGGGAAACGGGCTACCAGGCTTCGGACTGCCCTGGCAAGAACGCCGGGGCGAGGTGCCTGGGCTGCGTGTCGTCATCCACCAGCCACCCGCGCCCCGTGCCGAACCCGCACAAAACGATGGGGACGGCCCACCGATGCCCGCTGCTCTGGCTCCGGCGCCTGTGCCAGTGCCAACACCCGCCACACATCTGGCCGCTCCAACAGCAAGCCTAGTGCAAGCAGCCGCACCGGCCGAGCCCGCCCCCACCACGACCCCCCAACCTGTCGAAGTGCCGGTGGTACATCCAACCAATGGAGCCACGCGCACCATGCCATCCACACCGGCAGTCGCAACGCCCTCCGTCCAGGTCAAGCCGCAAGATGCCGAACGCCTGGAGGCAGCACGACAAGAAGCAGCACAACAAGAGATCACCCGGCAAGCAGCAGCCGAAGCCGCCCGGTTGGAAACCGAACACCTGGCAGCCACACGGCAGGCTGAAATCCAACAACAACAACAACAACAACAACGAGCAGCAGCGGCGGCGGCAGAAGCAGCCGCCCGCACCCAAACTGCACGCATCGAGATCGAACGCCAGCAAGCGGCCTTGGCCGAAGCGGCGCAGCAAGAAGCCCTCCGGCAAGACACCGCCCGCCAAGAAACAGCACGGGCCGCAGCTCAGCAAGCCGCCGCGCAACAGGATGCCGCCAAGGCTGCCCGTACCGAAGCCGAGCGCAGCGAAACCTTGCGCCAAAACACCCTGCGCCAGGAAACAACACGGGCCGACGCAGCCAAGCAGGCAGCAGAACGTGAACGCCTGGAGGCCGCCAAACAGGCCGCAGCACGGCAAGAAGCCGCGCAGCAAGAAGCACTGCGGCAGGACACCGCCCGCCAAGAGGCCGCACGGGCCGACGCCGCCAAGCAGACCGCAGAACGTGAACGCCTGGACGCCGCCAAACAGGCCGCAGCGCGGCAAGAAGCCGCACAACAAGAAGCACTGCGGCAGGACGCCGCACGCCAAGAGGCCGCGCGGGCCGACGCAGCCAAGCAGGTAGCAGAACGTGAGCGTCTGGAGGCCGCCAAACAGGCCGCAGCACGGCAAGAAGCCGCGCAACAAGAAGCATTGCGGCAGGACACCGCCCGCCAAGAGGCCGCGCGGGCCGACGCAGCCAAGCAGACCGCCGAACGTGAACGCCTGGAAGCCGCCAAACAAGCCCCCCTTCGGCAAGAGGCCGCACGCTTAGAGGCGGCCCGCGTAGCCGCCGAGCAACGGGAAGAAAAACTGCGCGCGATAGGACGGCAACTCAACGAAGAAGCCGACCGGCGTGAAGCGGCAGCAGCGGCACGCCCCCTATCCGCCCCCTCCTCGCTGCCATCCTCATGGAGCAGCGCACGCCGAGGCCGTATCTTCGGGCGCAGCGATAGCAACGAAGAACTCGTCCGGTACGCGCAAGCCTGGAGCCAAAAGATTGAATTCAACATGACCGATGGCGCATTCCGCGCATCCATGCAGCAGCCGCACACCGACCCCATCGTCACAGTCGCCGTGCGCAGCGACGGCTCGGTAGAGTCGGTCAGCTTCGTGCGCTCCAGCGGCGTGGCCGCTATTGATGAGGCGATACGGCGCGTAGTGCACAGCCAGGCGAATTACCCCGCCTTCCAACCGGCCCTGGCCCGCGAATTCGACGTGGTCGAAATCCGCCGGACTTGGTACTACGACATGGCGATCCGCTTGTACTGAAGCGGTGCAGACCCGCCCCATGCTGCGCAACGCCCCGGTCCTACACCAGAGGGCGCAGTGCGCCGATGCGCAGCGTACTGGGGGGGGGATGGTGGCGACCAAGGCATCCAGCGACGCTTAAGCCATCGCAAACCCAACTCAAAATATTTAAGAAAAAAGTGGCTCCAGCGCATATTCAAGCTGCGCAAGTAGCTACTAAAAAAAGAGCATTTCACGCCCCGCCTTTTGAAAAAAAGATACCGATGCGCAAAAAATCACAAGACGAGGCCGGGCTATAGTGGCGCACTCTTGGGTTGCGGGGTTTGTCGGAATTTTTATAACTGGATAAAAACCCACTTATTTTGCAAATAACCAGTCTGCAAGCCACTTCCAGGAGATTTCAATGGATGATTTAAACCTCAGTAGCCGATTTAAACCGCAGGGTTTGCGGTGTACATCACGTTGAACTAAACCGCTGACGCGGTGACTGGTCATCACAGGCCGCCACCGCGTTATGCATTGCGCAGCACTTGCACACAGGGGCGATGAGGGCAAGCCT